>NZ_LIQX01000395.1 GCF_001418475.1 Streptomyces ossamyceticus
TCCGCTCCCCGCGTGCGCCCGCGCCCGCTCGCTCTCGCGTGGGCCGGCACGGACTCCCGGCGTACGCCTCTCAGGCGTACTCGGTGGGGAGGACCGGCTCCCCGCGGGACAGCTGGGTCGCGGACAGCGGCAGCCTCGCGCGGGCGGCCGTGTGACGGTCCCGTACGGCGTCGAGGGGCTCGCGGGCGAGGACCCGGCCCTCCCTGACCAGCGGCACCAGGAGCTGGTGCTCCTCCAGCTCCGCCGGGACGGGCCCGGTGCCGATGACCTCGGCCTCGGCGACCCCGTGCTCGTCCACGCGCCGGGCCGCCCACTTGCGGCCCCCGACGGACGTCTTGCCGCCGGTGGACTTCTTCGCCACCGGCACCAGCGGCGCCGTGGGATCGGCGGACTCCGCCCGCGCCACCAGCTTGTAGACCATGGAGGCGGTCGGGTGCCCCGAGCCGGTCACCAGCTGGGTGCCCACGCCGTACGCGTCCACGGGCGCCGCCGCCAGCGAGGCGATCGCGTACTCGTCGAGGTCGGAGGTCACGATGATGCGGGTGCCCGTCGCCCCCAGCTCGTCCAGCTGCTGCCGTACCCGGTGGGCCACCAGCAGCAGGTCGCCGGAGTCGATGCGGACCGCGCCCAGCTCGGGCCCGGCGACCTCCACGGCCGTCCGTACGGCCTCGGTGACGTCGTAGGTGTCGACGAGCAGCGTGGTGTCGCGGCCGAGGGAATCCACCTGGGCCTGGAAGGCGTCCCGCTCACGGTCGTGGAGCAGGGTGAAGGCGTGGGCGGAGGTGCCCACGGTCGGGATGCCGTAGCGGAAGCCCGCCGCCAGGTCGGAGGTGGAGGTGAAGCCGCCGACGTACGCGGCGCGCGAGGCGGCCACCGCGGCCAGCTCGTGCGTGCGCCGGGCGCCCATCTCGATCAGCGGGCGCTCCCCGGCGGCGCTGGACATCCGGGAGGCGGCGGCCGCGATCGCCGAGTCGTGGTTGAGGATGGACAGGATCACCGTCTCCAGGAGGACGCACTCCGCGAAGGTGCCCTCGACCCGCATGATCGGCGAGCCGGGGAAGTACACCTCGCCCTCCTGGTAGCCCCAGACGTCGCCGCTGAAGCGGTAGCCCGCCAGCCAGTCGAAGGTCTCCGCGTTGACGACGGAGCGCTCGCGCAGGAAGCCGAGGACACCGGGGTCGAAGCGGAAGTTCTCCACCGCGTCCAGCACCCGGCCCGTTCCGGCCACCACGCCGTACCGCCGCCCCTCCGGCAGCCGCCGCGTGAAGACCTCGAACACCGACCGCCGCTCGGCCGTGCCCGCCTTCAGGGCGGCCTGGAGCATCGTGAGTTCGTAGTGGTCCGTGAAGAGCGCGGTCGAGGGGACATCCACCGGCAAACCAAGGTCCGCTGTGTTCATGGCAGGGATCGTACCCCCATCTCGTCAATCTGACGATTTCCGGGTCCGTTTTCTGACGGACCCTCCGTCGCACGGGTCCCCGTTTGTGCGGGGACCCCCCTGTGGTGGCAGCATGGGCCGTGTGACGGCAGCCGCACCCATGGAGATCGAGAAGACCGAATCGGCGGAGGAGGTCTTCGCCGTACCCGAGCCCGATGTGCCGTGGGTGACGATCGTCCACAACGACCCGGTGAATCTCATGAGCTACGTGACCTATGTCTTCCAGGCCTATTTCGGGTACTCGAAGGACAAGGCCACCAAACTCATGCTCGACGTCCACCACAAGGGCCGCGCGGTCGTCTCCAGCGGAACACGCGAGGAGATGGAGCGCGACGTCCAGGCCATGCACGGCTACGGTCTGTGGGCCACGCTCCAGCAGGACCGGAAGTAGCCACGGGCGGCAGCCGCGGGCCGGACGACCCGGCCTGACACGACACGACCGGAGTGAACGACCAACCCGATGCCAGGAACCTTCGAACCGCTTCCCGGCGGCGGCGCGGCCGTCGCGCTCGACGAGGTCGAGATCTCCATCATCCGCTCGCTCGCGGTCCAGCTGCTGGAGCTGATCGGTCCGGGCCCCGCCGAGGAGGCCCCCGACGACCCGCTCGCCGAGCTGTTCGCCGAGGGGCCGAGCGAGCCCCCCAAGGACCCCGTGCTCAGGCGTCTCTTCCCCGACGCCTACAGCGACCCCGAGGGCACTCCGACGGCCGACCAGGCCGAGGAGCAGCGGGCGCATTCTTCCGAGTTCCGGCGCTTCACCGAGAACGACCTGCGGGCCGGCAAGCGGGACAACGCACTCGCGGTGATCCACTCCCTGGACGGGATGTCGGCTGCCGGTGAGGGCGGCGCCGTGCTCAAGCTGTCCGCGGACGAGTCCCGGCGGTGGCTGGGCTGCCTCAACGACCTGCGCCTGGCCATCGGCTCCCGGCTCGACGTCGTCGACGAGGAGGACACCGACCTCCTCTACCGGCTGCCCGACGAGGACCCGCGCAAGCCGATGGTGATGGCGTACCTGTGGCTGGGCGGTCTCCAGGAGACGCTGATCACCACGCTGATGCCCTGAGTGCACCTCCGCCGGGGGCTCCGGTGGCGGAACTCACGGTTCCCTCCGGAGCCCTTCCGGGTTGGCTTCGCGTTCGCTCAGAGGACACTCAAATCCGGATAACGATCGTGTCACCACAGCGGTGAGGGATGCCCTCAGGGGGGTTATTTGTCCGCTTCTTCCTGTGTTGTGCGCCACAAAACGCCTCGCCGATCAAGATTGCGGCCGTGATAAATCTTCACGACCGCCCGGGGGACACCACCCTTGTCCACCGGGTGCGCCACCGGCCGACGACCGTCGGCCAGGCACGAGCGAACCAGCTCAGCTCCATCACATCCGGGGGGATCGGAACCCGATCCGGGGTCGACGAACGACTCGGATCGGCCCAGCGTGGAGAAAGGCGCACAACACACATGACCTCCGCTCAGGTCGACAACAACGGCAACGACGCCGTGCGCGGCGAGGCCTCCGAAGAGGGGTACGAGCGCGGGCTCGGCAGCCGCCAGGTCCAGATGATCGCGATCGGCGGCGCCATCGGCGTCGGGCTCTTCCTCAACGCCGGTGCGAACATCGCCAAGGCCGGACCGAGCCTCATCCTGATGTACGCCGTCGCCGGCGTCATCATCTTCTTCATCATGCGGGCGCTCGGCGAGCTGCTCCTGTACCGCCCGGTCTCGGGCTCCTTCGCGGAGTACTCCCGCGAGTTCCTCGGCCCGTTCTTCGGCTACTTCACCGGCTGGACGTACTGGCTGCTGTGGGTCGTCACCGGCATGGCGGAACTGACCGCCGCCGCGATCTACATCAACTACTGGTTCCCGCAGATCCCGCAGTGGGTCTCGGCGCTGGTCTTCCTGGTCGTCCTGTTCGTGGCCAACCTGATCTCGGTGAAGCTGTTCGGCGAGATCGAGTTCTGGTTCTCGATGATCAAGGTCACCGCCATCATCGGCATGATCGTGATCGGCCTCGGCGTCCTCACCTTCGGCTTCAGCGCCGCCGGCGACACCGCCGCCGTCTCCAACCTGTGGGCCTTCGACGGCTTCTTCCCCAAGGGCATCGGCTCGTCCCTGATGACCCTCCAGGGCGTGATGTTCGCCTACCTCGCCGTCGAGCTGGTCGGTGTCACCGCCGGTGAGTCCGAGAACCCGGAGAAGACCCTCCCCAAGGCGATCAACACCCTGCCCTGGCGTATCGCGCTGTTCTACGTCGGCGCCCTCACCGTCATCCTCTGCGTGGTGAAGTGGACCGAGTTCGCGCCGGGCGTGAGCCCGTTCGTGAAGGCGTTCGCGGTGATCGGCATCCCCGCCGGTGCCGGCATCGTCAACTTCGTCGTGCTGACGGCGGCCCTGTCCTCCTGCAACTCCGGCATGTACTCCACCGGCCGCATGCTGCGCACCCTGGCCGACAGCGGCGAGGCCCCCAAGGCCTTCAACAAGCTGTCCGTCACCAAGACGCCCGCGCTCGCCATCGGAGTCTCGGTCCTCTTCATGGGTATCGGCGTGGTCCTCAACTACGTCGTCCCCGACAAGGCCTTCGAGTACGTCGTCTCCGTCGCCACCGGCGCCGGCATCTGGACCTGGCTGATGATCCTGGTCAGCCACGTCCGCTACCGCCGCGCGGTCGACGCGGGCCGCCTGCCCGCCTCCTCCTTCCCCGCCCCGGGCGGCGCGACGGGCAGTTGGATCGCCATCGTCTTCCTCCTCTTCGTCACCGGCCTCATCGCCTACGACCACGAGGCCCGCGTCAGCCTCTACGTCATGGCCGGCTGGGCCGCCGCCCTCGGCGTCGGCTGGCTGGTGCTGAAGTCCCGCAACCCCGAGGTCACGGGCCGCCGCGACCCGGACCTGGAGAAGGTCGGCTGACCGCTCCACCCACGGAGGCCACCGGCCTCCTGCCCGGCATGTGGGCCGCCGCGTACCAGCCTTCGGTACGCGGCGGCCCTCTGCTTATCCTGACGAGCATGCTGACCATCACCCAGGCCCTCGTCGACCAGATCGTCGCCCACGCGCGCAAGGACCACCCGGACGAGGCGTGCGGCGTCGTCGCGGGCCCGGCGGGCTCGGACCGCCCCGAGCGCTTCATCCCGATGCTGAACGCGGCGATGTCGCCCACGTTCTACGAGTTCGACTCGGGCGACCTGCTCAAGCTCTACCGCGAGATGGACGACCGCGACGAGGAGCCGGTGGTCATCTACCACTCCCACACGGCCACCGAGGCCTACCCCTCCCGCACCGACATCTCCTACGCCAACGAGCCGGGCGCCCACTACGTCCTCGTCTCCACCGCGGACACCGACGGACTCGGCGACTTCCAGTTCCGCTCGTACCGCATCGTCGAGGGCGAGGTGACGGAGGAGGAAGTCCACATCGTGGCGGCGTACTGAAAGCTTTCGACGTTACCGTGGCCGGGCAGGCCAACCCACCCCAACTGCCCACTACGGAGACGGTGTTGACGCAGCCAATGGCACAGACACGACGACTGAACGGACAGCGCCCCACCCTGGAGGACGTCGCACGCGGCTCGGGGGTCTCCAAGTCCACCGTGTCCCGTGTGATCAACGGCGAGGGCAAGGTGCGCGCGGAGGTCGTCGAACGCGTCCGGGAGGTCGTCGCCGAACTGGGCTACGTACCGAACTCCGCCGCCCGGCAACTGGTCACCCGCCGCAACAACGCCATCGCGGTCGTCGCCAGCCAGCCGCAGAACCGTCTCTTCATCGACCCCTTCTTCGACCTCCACTTACGCGGCATCCGCAAGGAACTGGTCGCCCACGGCGCCCAGCCGGTCCTGCTGTTCCTGGAGGAAGAGGAGGAGTACCCGCGCGTCGGCGACTTCCTCGGCGGCGGCCACGTCGACGGCGCCCTGCTCTTCTCGCTGCGCGCCTGCGACCCGCTGCCCGGCATGATCGAGCGGCTCGGCCTGCCCGCCGTCTTCGGCGGCCGCCCGCTGGTCCGCGGCGGCGAGACCGTACGCGAGTGCGTGTACGTCGACGCCGACAACCGGGGCGGCGCCCGTGAGGCCGTCCGCCATCTGGTCTCCCTCGGCCGCGAGCGCATCGCCACCATCACCGGCCCCTACGACCAGGAGGCCTCGGCGGTGGACCGCCTGGACGGCTACCGGGACGTCCTGCTCGACGGCGCCTCGCCCGAGCTGATCGAACGGGCCGACTACACCCGGCAGGGCGGCGCCGAGGCCATGGCCTCGCTCCTCGACCGGCGCCCCGACATCGACGCCGTCTTCGTCGCCTCCGACCTCATGGCCTCCGGAGCCCTCCAGGTCCTGCGTGAGCGCGGACTGCGGGTCCCGGACGACATCGCCGTGGTCGGCTTCGACGACCTCGCCCCGATCGCCGAGCACACCGACCCGCCGCTGACCACCGTGCACCAGGACATCGAGGGCATGGGCCGGCTGATGGCCCGCCTGCTGTTCCGCCGCACGGACGATCCGGCCGCGCCCGAGCCGTCCGGGGCGGAGCCGGGCGCCCTGTCGTCGGTGGTCACCCCCACCCGCCTGGTGGCCCGCCACTCGGCCTGAACGCGCCCACGCCCACGCCACTCGGCCTGAACGCGCCCGCGC
>NZ_LIQX01000396.1:0-333 GCF_001418475.1 Streptomyces ossamyceticus
CCAGGGTGGACAGGGGCGCGGAGGAGACGGAGGCGATCTCCTCGGCCTTCTTGGAGGCCGTGACGGGGCTCGCGGCGGGGCCCTTCGTCGTCTTGACGCCCCGGTCCGCCAGGAGGTCCGCGAAGGCGCGGGTGGCGTCCGCCGGCGGGTCGAGGCTGCGCTCGGCGGTGCCGCTGGTGGAGTCGTTCAGGCGGGCCTCGTCGACCATGAGGGCGGTGACGGGGGCCAGGTTGAAGTCGCGGCCGATGGTGTGGAGCTCGGGGCCGTCGTAGAGGGACGTGTCGTAGGCGAGCGTGATCTCGTTCAGGTGACGCTCGGCGAGCGCGGCGGCGG
>NZ_LIQX01000396.1:391-22496 GCF_001418475.1 Streptomyces ossamyceticus
CCGACGAGGACGACCTCGTCGGAGCCGGGCTCCAGGACGACGCGGGTCTCGATGCGGTGGTCCGGGCCGGCCGCCGAGAGGGCCGCGGCGGCCGTGGCGATCTTGGTGGTGGAGGCGGGGGTCAGCGCGTCGTCGGCGCCCTTGCCGTACAGCAGCTCGCCGGTCTTGACGTCGACGACGGCCGCCGCGCGGCGGGGGCCGAGCGCCGGGGCCTCCAGCAGCGGGTCGAGGACGGCGGCGAGGGCGTCGCCGCCGGGCATGGAGTCCGCGCCGGAGGCGCCGCCGAGGCCGGTCAGCACGGAGGGGGCGCTCGGCGCGGGCTTGGGCGCCCCCTGGGCCGTTCCGGACGACGTACCGGAATTACGTCCGTGATCTGCGCCACCCTCATGACCGTGTGATGCTGCCCAGTCGCGCTCGGCCGTACGCTGACCGGTGGAGTCCCAGGGCCCGGCGGCGAGGACGGCGCCGGCCGAGAGCACCAGCCCCAGGGTGGCAGCACCCGCGGTGAGCTGGAGGTTCGTGAGGTTCTTCGTGCTCCCCGCGAGTCGCGAAGAGCGCGCGCCGACGGCGCTCGTGACGCGTACGACACCGGGTTTCACCACCCGTGCGACGCGCGCGGCACCGGGTTTCACGGCGTGCGTCAGCCGCACGACACCCGGTTTCACGGCGCGCGCGACCCGCACCACATGCGGTCTCGCGGCCCGCCAGACCTTCGGCTCGGGCACGACCACCAGCCCCTTTCGCGATCACACACCTGCGTGAGGGACACTTAACCACCAGAACTATGTGTTGATCATGGAGGAGCCACCGGTGGAGTTCGACGTCACGATCGAGATTCCGAAGGGTTCGCGGAACAAGTACGAGGTGGACCACGAGACCGGTCGGATCCGCCTGGACCGTCGGCTCTTCACCTCGACCAGCTACCCGGCCGACTACGGCTTCGTCGAGAACACCCTCGGCGAGGACGGCGACCCGCTGGACGCGCTGGTCATCCTGGAGGAGCCGACCTTCCCCGGCTGTCTCATCAAGTGCCGCGCGATCGGCATGTTCCGGATGACCGACGAGGCCGGCGGCGACGACAAGCTGCTGTGCGTCCCGGCGTCCGACCCGCGTGTGGAGCACCTGCGTGACATCCACCACGTCTCGGAGTTCGACCGCCTGGAGATCCAGCACTTCTTCGAGGTCTACAAGGACCTGGAGCCCGGCAAGTCCGTCGAGGGCGCCGACTGGGTCGGCCGCGCCGAGGCCGAGGCCGAGGTCGAGAAATCGTACAAGCGCTTCAAGGAGCAGGGCGGTCACTGACCTCCCGCCTTGCAGGCCGTGGAACCGAACGGGCCGCGTGTCCCCTTGTGGGACGCGTGGCCCGTTCGCGTACCGGTGTGTGGCGCCGCGCATACTGAGGCGTACTGGAGCTGTCGTACAGGGAGCGCGGCGGAGTGGGAGTGACGGGACGCGAGGACCGCAAGCCGGTGTCGGACGAGGCGAGCAGCGCCTTCGCCGCCGTGAGAGCGTCGGCCCAGGCGGGGCCTGTTCCGGGGATCGACGGCGAGTCGTCGGTGACGTCGGAGTTCGCGATCCCCGCCGGGCTGGACGTGCCGCCGGCCGCGGTGGAGCCGGAGTCGCAGACGACCTCGGAGTTCGCGCTGCCGCGGGGGCTCACGCCACCCGAGCCGGTGGCCGGGGAGCAGGAGGGGTCGGCGTTCAGCACGCCGCGGACGTACCGCGCGAAGCAGGCGCCGCTCGCGTTCACCCCGGCGGGCGGCATCCCGGTCGTCAGCCTCACCAAGGACGCGCCGTGGCAGGACCGGATGCGGACCATGCTGCGGATGCCGGTGGCGGAGCGGCCGGCGCCGGAGCCGGTGCGCGCGGAGGGCGAGTCGGGGCCGGCCGTGCCGCGGGTGCTCGACCTGACGCTGCGTATCGGGGAGCTGCTGCTCGCGGGCGGTGAGGGCGCGGAGGACGTGGAGGCGGCGATGTTCGCCGTCTGCCGGTCCTACGGTCTGGACCGCTGCGAGCCGACGGTGACGTTCACCCAGCTGTCGGTGACCCATCAGCCGTCGCTGGTGGACGACCCGGTCACCGCCTCGCGGATCGTGCGGCGCCGGGTCACCGACTACACACGGCTCGCGGCCGTCTTCCAACTGGTGGACGACCTCAGCGACCCGGAGACCGTGATCTCGCTGGAGGAGGCGTACCGGCGACTCGCGGAGATACGGCGCAACCGGCACCCGTATCCCGGCTGGGTGCTGACGGCCTCCAGCGGGCTGCTGGCGGGCGCCGCGTCCACGCTGGTCGGCGGTGGCGTCGTCGTGTTCGTGGCAGCCGCGCTCGGGGCCATGCTGGGGGACCGGCTGGCGTGGGTGTGCTCGGGGCGAGGGCTGCCGGAGTTCTACCAGTTCCTGGTGGCGGCGATGCCGCCGGCGGCGATCGGCGTGCTGCTGACCGTGTTCCACGTGGACGTGGAGGCGGCCGCCGTCATCACCGGTGGGCTGTTCGCCCTGCTGCCCGGGCGGGCGCTCGTCGCGGGCGTCCAGGACGGGCTGACCGGCTTCTACATCACCGCCTCCGCCCGTCTGCTGGAGGTCATGTACCTGTTCGTGGGCATCGTGGTGGGGGTGCTGTTCGTCCTGTACTTCGGGGTGAAGCTGGGGGCCCAGCTGAACCCGGACGCGGCGCTGAGCACCGCCGAGCGGCCCGTGCTTCAGCTCGTGGCGTCGATGCTGCTGTCGCTGACCTTCGCGGTCCTGCTCCAGCAGGAACGATCCACCGTGCTGGCGGTGACCCTCAACGGGGGTGTGGCCTGGTCGGTGTACGGGGCGATGCACTACGCGGGCGAGATCTCGCCGGTCGCGTCCACGGCGGTGGCCGCGGGTCTGGTGGGGCTGTTCGGGCAGTTGCTGTCCCGGTACCGGTTCGCGTCGGCGCTGCCGTACACGACGGCGGCGATCGGGCCGCTGCTGCCGGGTTCCGCGACGTACTTCGGGCTGCTGGCGTTCGCGCAGAACGACGTGGACGCGGGGCTGGTGTCGCTGACGAAGGCGGCGGCACTGGCCATGGCGATCGCGATCGGAGTGAACCTCGGGTCGGAGCTGTTCCGGCTGTTCCTGCCGGGGGCGGCTCGTGCGGGACGCAAGGCGGCGAAGCGGACGCGGGGGTTCTGAGCGCCTGCCCCTCGGGGCGGCTGTTCGTGGGCGGCCGCGGGTCGTCACGGGCCGATCGCGCGGTTCCCCGCGCCCCTGAAAGCGATCCGCGCCCCGGAAAAACGATCCGCGCCCCTGGTGACAAGGGCGCGGCGTTCGGGGCGGGGCGGGTCAGTACTGCGGGTAGTTCTGCCCCTGGTAGCCCTGGTTGTGGCCCTGGTAGCCCTGGTTGTGGCCCTGGTTCTGCCCCTGGCTGTGGTCCTGCGGGTACTGGTTGCCCTGGGGGTGCTGCGGGGCGTACGGCTGCTGCGGGGGCTGCTGGTAGCCGTAGTCCTGGTGGCCGCCGTGGTCGTAGCCCTGGTTCGGGTAGCCCTGGTAGCCCTGGTTGTCGTAGCCCTGGTGCTGGTCGTACTGCTGCTGGTGCGGGGGCTGCTGGGCGTGCGACTGGTCCTGGTCGGCGGAGGGGACACGGCGGAGCTGGGTCGTCGCGTCGTCCATCACCGGGGCGGCGGCCGAGGGCTGTTCGGGCTGGTTCTTCTTCGCCTTACGGGCCTTCAGCAGCTCGATGATGATCGGGAGCACCGAGATGAGGACGATGAGGATCAGCATCGCCTCGATGTTCTTGCGGACGAAGTCGATCTGACCGAGCCAGGAGCCGAGGAGCGTGACGCCGGCGCCCCAGAGGACGCCGCCGACGACGTTGAAGATCAGGAACGTGCGGTACTTCATGCCGCTGACGCCCGCGATGATCGGCGTGAAGGTACGCACGATGGGCACGAAGCGGGCCAGGACGAGGGACTTCGGGCCGTGCTTCTCGAAGAACTCGTGGGCCTTGGTGACGTTCTCCTGCTTGAACAGGCGGGAGTCGGGCCGCTTGAACAGGGACGGGCCGACCTTCTTGCCGAACATGTAGCCCGCCTGGTCTCCCAGGATCGCCGAGACGCAGATCAGCACGATGGCCGCCCACAGCGGGAAGTCCAGCACATCGGTCGCGATGAGCATGCCGGCCGTGAACAGCAGCGAGTCACCCGGCAGGAAGAAGCCGATGAGGAGGCCGGACTCGGCGAACACGATCACGAGCAGGCCCCAGATCCCGAACGAGTCGAGCAGATAATCCGGGTCCAGCCAGCTCGGTCCGAGGGCGATCGTCGTCACGGTTCCGGGCTCCTGGGGGGTGAGAGGCAACTGAGGGCCTGCGGGTGAGGACCCACAGGGGTGACCAAAGCTATCAACGCACGGTCACCCCCTCAGGTTCCACGGGCTCCTCCAGAGTGCCCTGTGCCCGCCCCGGGACCAAGCTGTGTGGTCAGGGGCGCGCACGGGCGGCGTTGGCCGTGATCGCCTCCCGCAGGTGCTCCGCGAGCCCCGGGCGCATGGAGTCGTAGAACGCCTTGAACCGCTCGTCGGCGACGTACATCTCACCGAGGGAACGGTGCATGTCGTGGGGGCACTCGTAGAACCAGCGGCAGATGTGGAGGCGGTGCTCCTCCGCCAGGTCCATCGCGGCCTCGCCGGTCGCCGGTTCACCGGCGGTCATCAGGGCGTCGTAGCGCGCGCCCCAGTCGGCCACCTCGGCCTGCATGCGCTTCCAGTCGTCCTTGGTGTACGAGGCGGCGCGTCGCTGCGACTCGGCGTACGCGTCGGTGCCGCCCCAGCGCTGCTCGGCCTCCTCGGCGTACTGCTCGGGGTCCTTGTCCCCGAACACCTCGAACCGCTCCTCGGGCGTGAGGTTGATTCCCATCTTCCGTGCCTCCATGGCGTGCTCCACGGCCGCGGCCATCTTCTGCAGCTTCTCGATCCGGGCGGTCAGCAGCTCGTGCTGGCGGCGCAGGTGCGCCCGCGGGTCCGTCTCCGGGTCGTCGAGCAGGGCCGCGACCTCGTCGAGGGGGAAACCGAGCTCCCGGTAGAACAGGATCTGCTGCAACCGGTCGAGGTCGGCGTCGCTGTAACGGCGGTGCCCCGCGTGGGTGCGTTCGCTCGGTACGAGCAGTCCGATCTCGTCGTAGTGGTGCAGCGTGCGCACCGTGATCCCGGCGAATCCGGAGACCTGCCCCACGGTGTGGCTCATGTTCCGCTCCTCCCTTCGGTCACCGTCCAGCCTGGGTCCTCACGTCGCGTGAGGTGCAAGTCCCCCGTACCGCACCTACCGTCGAAGACATGCCACTGCACCGATGGGACCCCCTCGCCCCGGACGACCGGCATCACGACGGCCGCCGGCGGATCGCCATGAACCCCTTCTACGGCGCGGCCGACCCGGTCGCCGGCATGGCGGAGGCCCCGCCGAAGCACCGGCTGCCGGACGGCCCGCTGACGCCCTCCACGGCGTATCAGCTGGTCCACGACGAACTCATGCTGGACGGCAACGCGCGGCTGAACCTCGCCACCTTCGTCACCACCTGGATGGAGCCGCAGGCCGGCATCCTGATGGCGGAGTGCCGGGACAAGAACATGATCGACAAGGACGAGTACCCGCGCACGGCCGAGCTGGAGCGGCGCTGTGTGGCGATGCTCGCCGATCTGTGGAACGCCCCGGACCCCGACACGGCCGTCGGCTGCTCGACCACCGGGTCCAGCGAGGCGTGCATGCTCGCCGGGATGGCCCTCAAACGGCGGTGGGCGCAGCGCAACGCCGACCGGTACCCCTCCTCGGGCGCCCGGCCCAACCTGGTCATGGGCGTCAATGTGCAGGTCTGCTGGGAGAAGTTCTGCAACTTCTGGGAGGTGGAGGCCCGGCAGGTGCCCATGGAGGGCGACCGGTTCCACCTCGATCCGGCGGCGGCCGCGGCGCTGTGCGACGAGAACACCATCGGGGTCGTGGGCATCCTCGGGTCCACCTTCGACGGGTCCTACGAGCCGATCGCGGAGCTGTGCGCGGCGCTCGACGAGTTGCAGGAGCGCACGGGGCTCGACGTGCCCGTGCATGTCGACGGGGCGTCGGGCGCCATGGTCGCGCCGTTCCTCGACGAGGACCTCGTGTGGGACTTCCGGCTGCCGAGGGTGGCGTCGATCAACACCTCCGGGCACAAGTACGGGCTGGTGTACCCCGGTGTGGGCTGGGCGCTGTGGCGGTCGCCCGCCGAGCTGCCCGAGGAGCTGGTGTTCCGGGTGAACTACCTGGGCGGCGACATGCCGACCTTCGCGCTGAACTTCTCACGGCCGGGCGCCCAGGTCGTCGCGCAGTACTACACCTTCCTGCGGCTGGGCCGCGAGGGGTTCCGGGCGGTGCAGCAGTCCACGCGGGACGTCGCCACCGGGCTCGCCGAGCAGGTGGCCGCGTTCGGTGACTTCCGGCTGCTCACACGGGGCGACGAGCTGCCGGTGTTCGCCTTCACCACCACCGACGACGTCACCGCGTACGACGTGTTCGACGTGGCGCGGCGGCTGAGCGAGCGGGGCTGGCTGGTGCCGGCGTACACCTTCCCGGAGAACCGGCAGGACCTGTCCGTGCTGCGCGTGGTGTGCCGCAACGGGTTCTCCTCCGACCTGGCCGAGCTGTTCGTGGAGGATCTGGGGCGGCTGCTGCCCGAACTGCGCAAGCAAGCGCACCCGATCACCCGCGACAAGGCAGCCGCGACCGGCTTCCACCACTAGCGGACCGTTTGCACGCCAGGTCCCGGCCGCTCCCCTGGCTACTCGTGGCCACTCGCTGGGACCGGCTACCTGTCGAGGCGGGAGAACCGCCGTACCGCCAGGGGGAAGAAGGCGGCGGTCAGGGCCAGGGGCCAGGCCACGGCGAGGAGGACGGCGTGTTCGGCGGCCCAGGACGCGGAGGTGGCGCCCTGGTCGCCGGACAGGTCCCGTACGGCCGTGGCCGTCGCCGAGAGCGGGTTCCACTCGACGGCGGCGCCCAGCCACCCCGGCATGGTCTCGGGGGTGGCGAACGCGTTGGAGAGGAAGCCGACGGGCCACACCAGGATCTGCACGGCCTGCACCATCTCCGGCTTCCCCGCGATCATCGCGAGGTGGATGCCGATCCACAGCATGGCGAAGCGGAGGAGCAGCAGCAGGCCGACGGCCGCGAGGAGGGCCCCGGCCCCGCCGTGCGCGCGCCAGCCGAGCGCGTACCCGACGCCGAGCATCACCGCGAGGTTCAGCGCGGACTGGAGCATGTCGGCGGTCGCGCGGCCCACCAGGACGGCGCCGCTCGCCATCGGCATGGACCGGAAGCGGTCGATGACGCCCTTGTCGAGGTCCCGGGTGACGGCGATCATGGTCCCTTCGAGGCCGAACGCCATGGTCAGCGCGAGCATGCCGGGCACCAGGTAGGGAATGTAGCCGCCCTCGACGCCGCGGCCGCCGAAGAGGTGGCCGAACATCAGCAGCATCATGACGGGGAAGACCAGGGCGACCAGGACCTGGACCGGCCGCCGCGCCCAGTGGGCGAGTTCGCGGCGGGTCATGGTCCAGGAGTCGACGAGCGCGTACGGGGTCATACGGCCTCCCTCACTCGGTGGTGCCCGGCCCGGTCGTCCCCGGTGAGGTGCAGGAACACCTCGTCCAGCGTCGGGCGGCGCAGGGCGATGTCCTCGGCCTCGATCCCTGCGTCCTCCAGGGCCCGTACGACGCCGGCCAGGGCCGTCATGCGGTCGGTGACGGGGACGCTGAGGCGGCGGCGGTCGGCGTCCACGGAGACGGCGTCCTGCGGGACCGGCAACAGGGCCGTGGCGGCGCCGAGTTGTCCGGCGTCGCGCAGGACGACGTCGACGCGGTCGCCGCCGGTCAGGCGTTTCAGCTCGTCGGCGGTGCCGGCGGCGACGACGCGGCCGCCGTCGACGAACGCGATGCGGTCGGCGAGCCGGTCGGCCTCCTCCAGGTACTGGGTGGTGAGCAGGACCGTCGTCCCGCCTCCGACGAGGGAACGGACGGACGTCCACACCTCGGCCCGGCCGCGGGGGTCGAGGCCGGTGGTCGGTTCGTCGAGGAAGAGCACCTCCGGTTCGGCGATGAGGGACGCGGCGAGATCGAGGCGGCGCCGCATGCCGCCGCTGTACTGACCGACCGGCTTGCGGCCGGTGTCGGTGAGGCCGAAGCGCTCCAGGAGTTCGTCGGCGCGCACGCGCGCGTGGCGGGCGCCCAGGTGATATAGGCGGCCGAACATCTCCAGGTTCTGCCGGCCGCCGAGCTCCTCGTCGAGTGCCGCGTGCTGGCCGAGGAGGCCGATGCGCAGGCGCACCTCACGCGCGTGTGCCACCACGTCGTGCCCGGCCACCCGGATACGGCCCGCGTCGGGACGCAGCAGGGTGGACAGGATCCGGACCAGGGTCGTCTTGCCCGCGCCATTGGGCCCGAGCACGCCCTGCACGGTGCCGGAGGCGACCGTGAGGTCGAGCCCGTCCAGCGCCTTCTTGTCGCCGTACTTCTTGTGTGCGCCCTCGACGGTGATCGCCGTGTCGGCCACTGTCCCCACTCCCCCACCGGTCCCCTCACTGGCGACCCGAGTTACTAGTCAAGTTTGACTACAGAGTCACGGTAAAGCAGGGCGAAGCGTTAGTCAAACTTGATCAGCGGGTGTCCTCCGGATGCCGCTGCCCCGTCGCGTACGGGTTCTCCTGCCCCTCGGTCAGGACGCCGACGAAGGGTTCGCCCTCGCCGGCGAAGGTGTAGGCGCCGCCGCGGATCCGCTCGACGAGCCCCTGGGTCCACTCGGCGCCGGCGTCGGCGGAGTGGAGCCAGAAGTTCATGATCTCGCCGATGTGGCCCAGCTCGGCGGTGCCGTCCTCGGGGGTGTAGTGGTCGGTGACCGCGGCGCGCCACTGCTTGAGGGTGCGCACCCGCTGCTGGAGGAGTCCGAGGACCTCCTCGCGGTCGAGGTCGACCATGAAGCCGAGCGCCGCGGAGAGCACGTCCGGCTTCTGGTCGTGGGCGAGGAGGGACTCCCGCAGCAGGCTCAGATACTCGGCGGTGCCCTTCTCCGTGATCTCGTACTCGGTGCGCGGCGGGCCGCCGACGGTGGAGGGGGCGATCTCGTGCGCGTGCAGCAGTCCCTGTTTCGCCATCTGCTTCAGGGCGTGGTAGATCGAGCCGGGCTTGGCGTTGGACCACTCGTGCGCGCCCCAGTACTCCAGGTCGTTGCGCACCTGGTAGCCGTGGGCCCGCCCGTGCTGGCGCACCGCGCCCAGCACGAGAAGACGGATCGCTGACATGGGGCCCAGCGTAGGACCCCGCGGGGTCAGCCCCAGCCGGAGCCCTGCTCCTTCGCCACCAGCTCGAAGGCGGTCGCGCCGTCCAGCGACTCCCGGATGATGTCGGCGTGCCCGGCGTGCCGGGCCGTCTCACGGATCAGGTGCAGGCACAGCCAGCGCATCGAGAGCGTCTCGTCCTGCGGGTGCCAGGGCGCCGCCGGCAGTTCGAAGGTGTCGTCGAGGCTGGGCACCGCGCGGACGAACGCCTCCGTCTCGGCGGCCACCTTCTCGTAGTACGCGAGCTGCTGCTCGACGGTCTCGTCGCCGACGAGGGTGAAGCACTCGTGCCAGTTCGACTCGTCCCGCTGCACCGCCGCGGGCTCGCCCTTGGCGCGGGCGATCCAGCCCTGCTCGACCTCGGCGACATGCTTGACCAGCCCGGCCAGGGACAGCTCGCTCGCGCTCGGCCGGCTGCCCGCCTGTTCGTCGGTCAGCCCGAGCAGCGTCCGCCGCAGGCCGCCACGCTGCTCCGCCAGGAAGGCGAGCAGCGCCCCCCGCTCGTCGCCCTTCGCCTCTGCCTGCACGTGCGTGACCATGACGGCCGCCTTTCGTCGGGTCCGGGCTCCGGTGAGCCCCTCTGACACCTCCGAAGCTACGGGCCCTTGCGGACAGGTATGGTCCGCAAGTACGCGGGGCGTACGAAACCCGAGCGGACGATCAGCCGGACGGCGTCAGAACGGGAAGCGGCTGCGGCCGTGCTGGATCGAGATCCACTTCTGGGTGGTGAACGCCTCCACCGTGGACTCGCCGCCCAGGCGGCCGAGGCCGGAGTGCTTCTCGCCGCCGAAGGGGACGATCGGCTCGTCGTGGACGGTACCGTCGTTGACGTGGAACATCCCGGTGTCGATCCGCTGGGCGAAACGCACACCCCGCTCGACGTCCCCGGTGTGGACGGCGCCGCTCAGGCCGTACGGGGTGTCGTTGACGAGGCGGACCGCCTCCTCCTCCCCGTCGAAGGGGATGAGGAAGGCGATGGGGCCGAAGATCTCCTGCTGGAGGAGGGGGGAGTCGGCCGGGAGGCCGGTGAGGACGCTCGGCCCGACCAGGTTGTCGGTGGTCGTGCCGCGGACGAGCGCCGTGGCGCCCTGGGCGATCGCCTGGTCGACGACGGTGGTCAGGGCGTCGGCCTGCGAGGAGTTGATGACCGGGCCGATGACCGTGCCCGGGTCGCGCGGGTCGCCGGTCTTCAGCGCCTTCACCTTCGCCACGAACTTCTCGGTGAACTCGTCCTGCACCGAGCGGTCCACCAGGACGCGGTTCGCGGCCATGCAGACCTGGCCCTGGTGGACGTAGCGCGAGAAGACCGCCGCGTCGACCGCGTAGTCGACGTCCGCGTCGTCCAGCACCACCAGGGCGCTGTTGCCGCCCAGTTCGAGGACCACCCGCTTGAAGTGCGAGGCGGCGACGGTGGCGACATGGCGGCCGACCTTGTCGGAGCCGGTGAAGGAGATGACCTTGGGGATCGGGTGCTCGACGAAGGCATCGCCGATCTCGGCGATGTCGGTGACGACGACGTTCAGCAGGCCGGCCGGCAGACCCGCCGCCTCGAAGATCTTCGCGACCAGCGTGCCGCCGGTGACCGGGGTGTCCTCGTGCGGCTTCAGCACGACACCGTTGCCGAGCGCGAGGGCCGGGGCGACCGACTTGAGGGAGAGCAGGAACGGGAAGTTGAAGGGGCTGATCACCCCCACCACCCCGACCGGCACGCGGTAGAGGCGGTTCTCCT
The DNA here is from genome assembly GCF_001418475.1 of Streptomyces ossamyceticus. Lineage (GTDB taxonomy): Bacteria > Actinomycetota > Actinomycetes > Streptomycetales > Streptomycetaceae > Streptomyces > Streptomyces ossamyceticus. Next base: position 11,440 of record NZ_LIQX01000396.1, read on the forward strand.
TGCCCTCGACCGGCGAGGGGATGATTCTCCCCTCCGGGCGCAGAGCCAGCTGAATCGATTCGCGCAGGAACTCCTTGGCGAGGTGCAGTTCGAAGCCGGCCTTGAGGCGGGTCCCGCCCAGCTCGGCGATGATCACCTCGGCGATCTCCTGCTCGCGTTCCTCGACGACCCGCAGGGCCTTCTCGAACACGGCGCGACGGGCGTAGGCGTTGACGTCGGCCCACTCCCGCTGGGCGTCCCGCGCGGCCCGGTACGCCTCGTCCACCTCGTCGACGGTGGCGATCGTGATCGACGCGAGCTTCTCGCCGTCGTAGGGGTCGAAGTCGATGATGTCCCAGGAGCCGGTGCCGGGGCGCCACTCACCGCCGATGTACTGCTGCGCCAGATCGGTGAAGTAGGACGACATGTGAACCCTCAATCCCTCGCGCCCGGGACGGACACCCGTACGCACACGACAGTGCATGACGATGTGATCACGCGTCATCGTACGTCTGTGCACTGGGAGTTGAGGGGCAATCCCGAAAGACTCACGGGGGCCCGCGGGCCTCAGGACAGCTGGAGCAGCCCCCGCAGCAGGTCACGGCTCTCCGCCGGGGAGGGGCTGTCGTTCTGGAGCTGCTTCATCGCCCGCTCGTACTGGGCGACGTCCTCGCGCTTGTCCAGGTAGAGGGCGCTGGTGAGCTGTTCGAGGTAGACGACGTCCGAGAGGTCGGACTCGGGGAAGCTGAGGACCGTGAAGGCGCCGCTCTCGCCGGAGTGCCCGCCGAAGCCGAACGGCATCACCTGGAGGCAGACGTTGGGGCGCTCGGAGATCTCGATGAGGTGCTGGAGCTGACCGCGCATCACCTCGCGGTCGCCGTACGGGCGGCGCAGGGCGGCCTCGTCGAGGACGCAGTGGAACTCGGGGGCCCGCTCGGAGACCAGGTACTTCTGCCGCTCCATACGGACGGCGACCCGCTTGTCGATCTCGGCGTCGCTCGCGTCCTTCATGCCGCGGGCCACGACCGCGTGGGCGTACGCCTCGGTCTGCAACAGACCGTGCACGAACTGCACTTCGTAGGAGCGGATGAGGTGGGCGGCGGCCTCGAGTCCGACGTAGGTGGGGAACCAGTTGGGCAGGACGTCGGAGTAGCTGTGCCACCAGCCGGCGACGTTCGCCTCCTTGGCGAGGGAGAGCAGGGAGGTGCGCTCGGCCTCGTCTGTGACGCCGTAGAGGGTCAACAGGTCCTCCACGTCACGGGTCTTGAAGCTCACCCGGCCGAGCTCCATCCGACTTATCTTCGACTCGGAGGCGCGGATCGAGTACCCGGCCTTCTCCCGGGTGATTCCCTGTGCCTCGCGCAGCCGCCTGAGGTGCGAGCCCAGCAGCATCCGCCTCACCACCGACCCGCTCGATTCACCGGCGCCCACGTTCGTCCAGCCTCCCCAACTTCTTCAAGGGCCGCAGTCTGCCACTAAACCACTCCGATCCGCACTCGCCCGGTTACAGAAATGGAAAGTCTTCAACACCTGGGACGGGTGGGGCGAGGAGGGGCCGAGAGCGCCAAGAACTCGACGGGCGGTCGAAGATGGGGTGGAGAGTCGGTGGAGGTCGCCGAAAACCACCGGCGAGTCGTCGGTCCACGCCCGGTTTCCGGGAACAGAGTGACAGAAGAAATGTTCAGGAACCGGTACCGCCGGGTCCATTCCGGGCGCGTGCACGTGCATCTGCCCTTGCATCTGCTGTACGCATCCGAAACCATGGTCCCGCGCACCGCTGCATCGCTATGACCGCGAACACTCGGGAGTGCCTCGCATGGGGACGAATGGATCGACCATGCTCGAACCCTTACGGCAGGGACTTCCGCCTCTCGATCCCGCGACCGTGTCCGACGCCGCGTCCTGTGCGCTCCCACCCCGGTACGAAGCGGTGCGCGAGGCACGGCAGTTCACACGGGGCACGCTCGACCAGTGGCACATGGGCGATCGGTTCGACGACATCTGCCTCGTGGTCTCGGAACTCGTCACCAACGCGCTGCGGCACGGCCTGCCCTCGGTCAACGGGCACCGCCCCGCCCAGGAACCTCCCGTACGGCTGCATCTGATGCGCTGGACGGAGCGGCTGGTGTGCGCGGTGCGCGACCCCAGCCATGACAGCCCCGTCGCACGGGACTCGGACGACTTCTCGGCGGAGTCGGGACGCGGACTGTTCCTGGTCGACTCCTTCGCGGACAGCTGGGGCTGGCATCCGCTGGCCGGCACGCTCAGCGGCAAGGTGGTGTGGGCGCTCTTCCGCGTACCGCCCGCGAGCGGCGGCGCCCCGGCCTCGGACCGCTGACGAACCGCGGCGCACTTCCGCGCCGCGGTTCTACGCGTGTCACACCACCGGACGGCCGGCCATGAGCAGGCGTCAGTGGATCAGGTGGTCGAACTCGCCGTCCTTCACACCCAGCAGCATCGCCTCGATCTCTGCGCGGGTGTAGACGAGCGCGGGCCCGTCCGGGAACCGGGAGTTCCGCACCGCCACGTCACCGCCGGGCAGCCGCGCGAACTCCACGCAGTTCCCCTGCGAGTTGCTGTGCCGGCTCTTCTGCCAGGCCACCGCGTGGAGCTCGGTCAGCTCCGTCGCGGCCATGCCGTTGTACACATCATCCACGCCGTACACGTCGTGGTCCACAGGTGTCTCCCCGGGGTGGTGCAGTGGTGCGCTCGATGCGCCTTGGCACTGGTGTGGCCAGAGTTGCAGTAGTCAACTGCCCCGGATCATAGCTTCGTTCACGTGCTGTTGCATGAGCGGATGCACCTGCGCATGCACGGTCAGATGCACGTGCACGAGGGGTGGTGCGGCGATTACAGCACCGGGGCACTTGAGAGACGCGTCCTGGGGCGTTCCTGTTCCCTTTCGCACGTCACCTCTTCACTTCTCCGTACGTGGCGCGCCCCCCGGAGGTTCACGGCGGCCCGTCGACGGCGGGATTCCGGATCGCACAGATTGGCGGAAAAGAAGCGGCCCCCGGCGAGGTGGTGGGTCCTCGCCGGGGGCCGGGTGGGGGGTGGTGGATCAGTGGGACGCGCTCACCGTGCGGAGTACGGCAGGAGCGCCATCTCCCGGGCGTTCTTGATCGCGCGGGCCAGCTGCCGCTGCTGCTGGGCGGAGACCCGGGTGACCCGGCGGCTGCGGATCTTGCCCCGGTCGGAGATGAACCGGCGCAGCAGGTCGGTGTCCTTGTAGTCGATGTAGGTGATCCCCGCCTGGTCCAAAGGGTTGGGGCGGGACTTGGCGGGCTTCCGCTCGGGCTTGCGGGCCATGGGTCAGACCTCCAGGAAGGCGTCGAAGGGGCGCGGCAGCCGTTCCCAGGCCTCGCGCCCGGCGGCGTACTCGGTGTCGGTGAGCAGGCAGGACTCCAGCAGCCGTTCGAGTCCGTCGCGGTCCAGGCCCGGCGAGGTGAAGACCAGGTGCTGGCAGCGGTCGCCGTGCTCCGGGTGCCAGTCGAGCGCGGCGGCCGCGCGGCGGACCGGGGGCACCATCTCCCAGGCCGCGTCCGGCAGCGAGGCGAGCCAGGGCCCGGCCGACTCCACGCACAGGGCGCCGCCGGCGGCGTCCCAGTGCAGCAGGGTGTCCGGGCGCTCGGCCAGCCAGAACCTGCCGCGGCTGCGGGCGGCCGCGCAGCACAGGTCCTCCAGGGCCGCGTACAGGCGCTCCGGGTGGAAGGGGCGGTGGCGGCGCCAGACGAGGGTGGTGACGCCGTGTTCGTCGGCGTCGGTGGGGAGCAGGGCGCAGGCGGGGTGCTGGGCCGCGGCGGCGGCGTCCACGTCGAACCCGGCGAGCGCTGCGGCGAGCAGGGAACCGGGGGGCGCCATGGGGGTGATGGCGCGTTGCGGGGTGCGGGTGCGTCGTGGCTGGTCGCGCAGTTCCCCGCGCTCCTCAAGAACCGAGGGCGCCCCCTGGCCCTGAACGGGCACTTGCAGCGCCGTCGGGTGGAGTTGGGACAGGAGGGCTCTGTCCTCTTCGTCCGCCTCCTCCGAGTCGAGGACGGCGAGGACGGGGGCGTACTCCAGTTGGCGGGCGAAGGTGTCGGCGACGGTGCGTTCGTCGGTCGGGGCCGCGGCCAGGCCGGTCTCGGCGAGGTCGTCGCCGTTGCCGAGGCAGGGCAGCAGGAGGGCGGGGTCGACCGCCGTGATCACCGAGGTCAGCGGCAGACCGCTCGCCGCGACGACCTCGGCCATGGCCTTGGGTTCGACCGAGTCCCACAGTTCGACCACCGCGAGGCGGGTGAGGCCCGCCCCGGCGAGGCGCTCCAGTTCGGGGACGAGGTCCTCACGCAGGGCGCAGCAGGCGCAGTCGTTGACGAGCGGGGTCTCGCCGGTGGAGACGAGGCCCCCGGCGTCCCGGATCGTCCGCAGGACCGTGCCGTCGACGGCGGTGGACAGGTCGTGGTGCAGCGCGACGCTGCCCGGGACCCCGGCGAGCAGCGCCTCGACGGCGGCCCGCCGGGCGTCGGCGTGGAGCCCGCCGACGATCGCGACAGACAGCTGGGTCATGTCGGTCAGCCCCGCTTCTTCCCGTACCGCTTCTCGAACTTCTCCACGCGACCCGCCGTGTCCAGCACGCGCGCGGTGCCCGTGTAGAAGGGGTGGCTGACGTTCGAGATCTCGACGTCGACCACCGGGTACGTGTGGCCGTCCTCCCATTCGATCGTCTTCTCGCTCGTCATCGTCGAGCGGGTGAGGAAGGCGTGGTTCGCTGCGCGGTCCCGGAAGACGACGGGCCCGTACGAGGGGTGGATGTCCTTCTTCATCGCGGTCAGCGCTCCTCTCGGAAGTCGACGTGACGGCCCGCCATCGGGTCGTACTTGCGCAGGGTCAGCCGGTCCGGGTCGTTCCGGCGGTTCTTGCGGGTGACGTACGTGTAGCCCGTGCCGGCCGTGGACCGGAGCTTGACGACCGGGCGGAGTTCGTTGCGTGCCATGCTGGTATCTTACTGAAAATGAATTCCATTTACATCACCGAGCAGGGAGAGGTGCATCACCCTTGTCCGCGCACTGCATGCTGACCGGCGCCCAGCCGGGTTTCGGCAACCGCATCTCGCACTCCCACCGGCGCACGTCCCGCCGCTTCGACCCCAACATCCAGTCCAAGCGGTACTGGCTGCCGGGCGAGAACCGGTACGTGCGGCTCCGGCTGAGCGCGAAGGGGATCAAGACCGTGGACGTCATCGGCGTCGAGGCCGCCGTCGCACGGATCCGCGCCCGGGGGGTGCGGGTCTGATGGCGAAGAAGAGCAAGATCGCGAAGAACGACAAGCGGCAGGAGATCGTCGCCCGGTACGCCGCGCGGCGCGCCGAGCTGAAGGAGATCATCCGGCGGCCGTCCTCCACGGACGCCGAACGGTTCGCGGCGCAGCGGGAACTGGCGCGGCAGCCGCGTGACGCGAGCGCGACCCGCGTCCGCAACCGGGACGGTGTGGACGGCAGGCCGCGCGGCTACTTCCGGGCGTTCGGACTGTCCCGCGTCAGCCTGCGGGAGCAGGCGCACGCCGGGTATCTGCCGGGGGTGCGCAAGTCGTCCTGGTGACGGAAGGGGCGGTCGCGGGGGCGTGCGCGGGTCGGGTGCGCGGGCGGCGTGCGCGGGCAGGGTGCGCGGACGGGGTCGTCCTCAACGGTTCGCGAGGTTCTCGCAGTTCCCGGCCAACCGGCATCGAGGGGCTCCTGGTAGCTTGCCGCTGTCGCCGCGGCGACCGGATCCGGCCATACCTTGGGGAGACCTCAGTGACTACGGCGATGACGGCGAAGACCGCGACGAGGAGGATTTCGGCCCGTCGGCGCGTGCGGGCCGGGGCCGCGGCCGCCGGGCTGGCGGCCGCGCTCGTACTGACCGGGTGCAGCAGCGACGACGGCGACTCCTCGGCGAAGGAACCGACGGCCACCCCCACGGCGACGGACGCGGCCGACGGCGGCACCGACTCCGGTGGCTCCACCGGCGGCGACAAGAAGCTCCAGGGCAACTGGCTCGCCACGACCGGCGGCAAGCCGGTCGCCCTGTTCGTGAACGGCGACGAGGCCGCGCTGTTCGTCGTCGGTGGCACGGTGTGCAGCGGCAAGGTCTCCGACGAGGCGAACATGCGGATGATCGAGCTGAAGTGCACCGACGGCACCAAGGACCGCACCTCGGGCATGGTCGACTCGGTGGACTCCAAGTCCCTCACGGTCACCTGGGAGGGCAAGGTCGGCAAGGAGACCTTCCAGAAGACCGAGGGCGCCCTCCCCTCGGGCCTCCCGACGGACCTGCCCACGGCGGCCTCGGGGTCCTAGTGCCGCGGGTCGCCGGGCGGCTCCGGCCGCGAGACGGCGGGATCGTACGGGTCCGGGGCCGGGGCGTCCGATCATGGGCGGGCGGGCCGTGGAACCAGCGGGTTCCGCGGCCCGTTCGTACTTCACACCAGCACAGGCTGCGACAGCCACGAACTCTCGGGAACTCCATGCGTACCGCTCCGACCGCCATCGCCGCCGCGCTCCTCGCGGCTCTCACACTGACCGCCTGCGGCGGGAACGACGGGGGTGACGCCGGCGACGGGGGCAAAACCACCACCGCGTCCCCCTCCGGCGACGGGAAGGGCGCGGGCTCGGGTTCCGCGTGCGTCGCCGCCGGGGCCGCGTTCGAGGTGGGGCCGAGCAGCGCCGCGCCGGCGGCCGGCGACGAGGGCGCCGTGCCGGTCACCGTCACCAACAAGAGCGGTGCCGCCTGCACCCTGAAGGGCCTCGCCCACGTCGAACTGCTCGCCGGCGGGAAGTCCTGGCCGCTCGCGCCGCTGGAGGGCGCGGCGAAGGACGCCGAGATGACCCTCGCCGAGGGCCAGTCGGTGACCTTCACCATCGCCTACGTGCGCGGGGTCGCCGGGGACGCGCAGAAGAGCGCCGACGTGGAGAAGCTGAGCTTCAGCCTGCCGGGCGAGAAGAAGGCCAACACCTACGACTGGCCGGACGCGGAGGTCGCCCTCCGGTCGGGCGGGACGCTGGACGCGACGGTGGGGCCGTTCACGCCGGTGGGCGACTGAGCAGCGAGGCGTGGCTGCCCTGTGGGGTGACCCATGGGGTGACCCGTGCGGCGACGGGCGACGGCCGGCCGTACGGACGGGGCGCCCCGGCGGGCTCATGACGGCAGCCGGGGCTCGCTCATGACGGCAGCCGGGGCCGGGCCCTGACCTGGGCGCGGTCGGCCGCCTCGGCGCCCTGTTGCCAGCCGGCGGCGTCGCTGACGCCTCGTACGCGGGTGGTCACGGTGTCCGGGAACATCCGGGTGAACCGGTCGCGGACGGCGACGCCGCGGGCGGCGAGCACGGGCAGCAGGTCCTGTTCCGCGGCGCCCTCGCCCTCGGTCGGCTCGCTCCGCCCGGTCCGTTCGACCTCGGCCTCGGCGGCGGCCGCCAGCCGGTCGCCTATCCGGTGGGCGTAGGCGGCCAGGAACGACTGCCGGAAGGTCTTGGTCCGATTGCGGCCGCCCTTGCGCTGGGCCGCCTCCGCCTTCGTCATCGCGGTGGTGGCCTGGACGAGGAGCGAGGTGTAGAGCAGCTCGACCGACTCCAGGTCCGCCTCGAACCCGACGACCGTGGAGAAGCCGAGGGACTCGTTCCACACGGCCTCGCAGCGGTTCGCGCGGGCCACGGCGTCGAGGAGCACCGCCTTGGCCGTCTCGTACGGCGCGTCCACCCCGATCCGGCAGGCGCCGGGCGCGTCCTTCGCGTGCGTGCGCGCCGCCAGCAGCGCCTCGTCGATGCTGTGCCGGGCCATCAGCTCCTGCGCCTTCGCGCTGAGCGCCTCCGCCTCCTCGGGGAAGTCGGTGGCCTCCGCCTTGGCGAGGAGAGAACGGATGCGCGTGAGCATCCGGGACTCGGGGTGGTGGGGCGGGTGCGCGCCGGTGTCCCTGGCGCGGTCGAGGGGTTCCAGGGTGGGCAGACGCAGGAGCAGGCGGTACAGCTCCAGCGCGGTGGTGGCCCGGGAGAAGCGGTCGCCGCGCGGACCGTTCTCGGCCGCGGGCCCGGCTTCGGCGAGGGCCCGCGCCTCGTCCAGCTGTGCGGCCCAGCGAGGGCTCGGGGGCTGCCGTCGTCGTCCACCGCCGGGCGCCCGCCCGTTCCCGGGGCCGTCGTCCCGCCCCTCCTCGTGCTCGTCGACGACGAGGCGCGCGGCGAGCCGTACGTGGGCGTCGTCCAGGTCACGCCGGACCAGGCGTACGACGTCGGCGGGCTGCCAGCCGCGTCGCCAGGCGCCGGCGACGAACTCCCGGCCGCGCCGGGCCACCTCCGCGTCGGTCGCGGGGTCGGCGGCGAGCAGGGAGGCGCCGGTGTCGAGGGCGGCGTCGGTGTCGGCGTAGAGGGCCGCCTCGAAGGCGCGCTCCACCGTGCTGGTCGTACTCACGTGTTCGATCGTGTCATGGCGGGGGCGGGGCGGAGGTAGTGCTGGCCCTACCTCGGGACGCCCTCCAGTGGTCGTGTGCGGGCGGACCGCGGACGGTTCGCTTGGAGGCATGACCAGGACAGAGGAAACGGGCACGTCGGGGGCACCCCGGAGGGTGGCGCGACCGGGACGGCCGGGGTGGCTGAGGCGACCGGGGCGGCTGTGGCGGCCGGGGTGGCTGAGGCGACCGGGGCGGCTGTGGCGACCGGCGGGAACGTACGGGACGTCAGGGGCGGCGCCGCAGGCACCGGCGGCGGCCGGGATGCCGGGAGGAACGTCGGCCGTCGAGGGCTCGGCGGCCGTGCGGGTGCGGGGGCTGCGGCGGGTGTACGGGGATGTCGTCGCCCTGGACGGGGTGGATCTCGACTTCGCCGCGGGGACCTTCACGGCGGTGATGGGGCCGTCGGGGTCGGGCAAGTCGACGCTGTTGCAGTGTGCGGCGGGGCTGGACCGGCCGTCGGGCGGGACGGTGCGGGTGGACGGGGTCGAGCTGGGCGGGCTGGGCGAGCGGCGGCTGACGCTGTTGCGGCGGGACCGGATCGGCTTCGTCTTCCAGTCCTTCAACCTGCTTCCTTCGCTGACCGCCGCCCAGAACGTCGCCCTGCCGCTGCGGCTCGCGGGACGACGGCCGTCGCGGGGCGCGGTGCGCGCGGCGCTCGACCGGGTGGGGCTCGGCGAGCGGGCCGGGCACCGGCCGGCCGAGCTGTCCGGCGGGCAGCAGCAGAGGGTGGCGCTGGCGCGGGCGCTGATCACCCGGCCCGCCGTGCTGTTCGGCGACGAGCCGACGGGCGCGCTCGACACCACCACCAGCCGCGAGGTGCTCGGACTGCTGCGCGAACTGGTGGACCGGGAGGGGCAGACCACGGTCATGGTCACGCACGACCCGGTGGCCGCGTCGTACGCGGACCGGGTGGTGTTCCTCGTCGACGGGCGGGTGAGCGGGGAGTTGACCGCGCCGTCCGCGGAGACGGTGGCGGCGCACATGGCGGGGTTGGAGCGCGACGCCGGGGCGAGCGGGTCGGGTCCGGTTGCCGAAGTGGCGGGCGGGGCAGGCGGGGCCGGCCGTGCGGGTGTGGCCGGCGAGGCAGGCATGACGGGCGCGGCGGGCTCGGTCGGCGTGGCGGGCGTGGTTTCGGGGAGGTCGTCGTGCTGAGTCTGGCGTCGTTGCGGGCGCGGTGGGCCGCGCTGGTGGGGTCGTTCGTGGCCGTCGCGCTCGGGGTGGGCGTGGTGGCGGTCATGGGGCTGGGCGTCGCCGCGACCCTGGACCCGCCCGCACGCGAACCCGAGCGGTTCGCCTCCTCCCCGGTCGTGGTGGCGGGCATCGACACGCTCACGGTCGAGGTGGAGCGGGGCTCCGGTACCGCGCGGGTGTCGAAGAAGCTGGCCCGTCCACACCCTGTGGACGAGCGGCTGCTGACCGAGCTCCGGAGGCTGGGGCCGGTGCGGACCGACGGCACGGCGGCGCGGGACGCCGTCGGGGTGGACGCCCCCGCCACGGACGTACGGGCCGTCGTCGGCGAGCGGGCACGGGTGCTGACCGGGGACGACCGGCGGCGGGTCGACCCGTCGTACGAGCGGGACGCGGAGGCGCTGGTCGCCGTCAACTCGCTGCTGGGCACGGCCGCCGGGGTCACTGCGTTCGTGTCGGTGTTCGTGACGGCGTCGACCTTCGCCTTCGTCGTGGCGCTGCGCCGACGGGAGTTCGGGCTGCTGCGGATGGCGGGCGCGACGCCGGGGCAGGTGCGGCGGCTGCTGCTCGGGGAGGCGCTGGCGGTCGGGGTCACGGCGTCGGCGGCCGGGTGCGCGCTGGGCACGTGGGGCGCCCCCGTGCTGATCCGGGAGCTGGTGGCGGGCGGGGTGGCGCCGTCGTGGTTCGCGCTGCCGGGCTCGGTCGTGTGGCCGTACCACGTGGCCTTCTGGACGGGTGTGTCGGTGGCGTTCGCGGGGGCGTGGGTCGCCGCGCGGCGGGCCGGGCGGATCGGTCCCGTCGAGGCGTTGCGGGAGGCGTCCGTGGACACGGCGGTGCTGCCCCGTTCGCGCCGGGTGATCGGTGTCGCCCTGCTGGCGGCCGGACTGGGGCTGCTGGCCTGGAGATGGGGCACGGATCCGGTGGAGCTGCTGAAGCGGAAGACGTACATCACGCAGCCGATGGTGCTGATCACTGCGGTCGCGGCGCTGGCGCCCCTGCTCGTCCGGCCCCTCGTACGGCTGATGGGCGCGGCGCTGCCCGGTGCCGTCGGTCTGCTGGTCCGCGAGAACGCGGCCACGTCCGTACGACGCACCGCCGCCGTCGCGGCCCCGGTCCTGGTGACCGTGGCACTGGCCGGCTCGCTGCTGGGCTCCTCGGCGACGGTCGCCGGGGCGAAGGCGGCGGAGGCCGAGGCCCGGACCCGGGCGGACTTCGTGGTGACGGGCCCGGCGGGCCGGCTGGGCGAGTGGGCCGGGCGACGCCATGGGTTGGGCGGGGAGAGCAGGGCCGGTGCGGCGGCGGCCGGGTCGCGAGGGGCGGTAGCACTGGGCACGTCGGTGGTGTCCCCGTCGGCTTCCACCGCCGTGTACGTGAAGGAGGAGCGGACCGCGCTCGTCCGGTCCGACGCGCGGGCGGTGACGGACGTGGCGGCGTTCGCGG
>NZ_LIQX01000397.1 GCF_001418475.1 Streptomyces ossamyceticus
GCCGAACACGGCCGGGGCCTGGACATGGTCACCGCACTCGCCCACCGCGTCGCCATCCACGGCAGCAAGGCCGGCTACACCGTCACCGCGGAACTCTTCACCGGCACCCGACCGGGAGACTGCCCGTGCTGAAGGACGAGGCCCGCCGGGGCTACTGGTGCGAGTGCTGGACCGAAGACCTCAGCAGCGGGGGCGGGTTGGAACTGCGGGGGTCATTCGATGCCTACTCAGCGCCTCAGGCAGACAGATGGGTTGCGGTCGCACTCCGCACGATCTCCCCGGCATTCGACCCGGACGCATCCGCCCAGGCGTGGGAGTGGCTGTACGACGGCCGCGTAGAGACACGCCGAGCCCTGTTGCGCTGCGATCCCTGCACGGTGTCGGTCACACACGCCACGACCCGCATCACCTGGACGATCCGACCGGTAATCTTCCTGCCACTCGCACACCGCGAAGGCAGGCAACTGCCGTCATGCGCATACGACTTCAAGCCCCGACCGGACCGGCAGACCGACTGAGTTACAACCTTCTTTACTGGTTCAAGGCGGCTCGCTCCGCTCACCGCGCGCGGCCCGACCCCCGGGCGGGCCTGCGCTCCTGTCTCCGCCCCGCTCCAGCCCGCCCGGCGCCCGCGCCGCGCACACGAGTATTTAGCCCTATCGGATCAGCCAGGCCATCAGCCGACCAACTCGGCTTGGTTGTACACGTAGGCTTCCGGATTCTAAGGGGTCAGCTCATCCGAGCACAGGATTTGGACCCCAAGACGCTTCTCAGCTCCCTCTCGAACGGAGCTAGAGAAGTCGTCCTCATCATTACTTACAAGGACTTTATCATTGCTCCCTGCCGCAGCACCGAGAACTACTCGATCGATTCGATTGCGGGGAATCAATTTCGCGATGAGATTACGCATTGACTCATTTGGACGATCGCTGAACCTCACTCTACCAAAGGCGAGATACTGTGCCAGCACCACTAGCGGGAGACTTTGCGGCGGAAGAGTTCTATGATACTCGGCATACAGTGCACTAGTAGCCGGGTTTGGCTGATCCTTCCCATTATCATCGAGTACCCATAGAACATCTTGATTCGCAAACATCCACTGGACTATGGCGAAAGATGATTCATGTAGCGGGGCCCCCGGGTTGCACGAGTGAGACAACACGCACGTGTCGATGACGATATCTTGCGAACAAATAGTGGGCAGATTTTTCATTTAGCCACCTTGGGAGTGGCCTGCGCCACAGCCAGAGCAAAGGAATCTTGCAGCTGCTCCTCAAAGAATCCACTCGGCCATTCGGATCGGTCAAGCTCTGCTCGCTCACCAAGGGATACTGATTCCACTACCGAACGCCCATCACGGTAGTCGAAAAAGTAAACCGCAACGTCCCGACTTCTGAGCCCCCCTTCTGCAATACGCCGGCGAAGCCTCAGCAAGATATGTTCGCTGTGAGTCTCAACAATCACTCGCCTATTCCGTGAAGCAGTGTCGATCAAGAAATCTGTAACAAGGCACTGCTGCGCGGGATTCAGGTGAATCTCTGGCTGTTGAGCAATGAAAGTGCCTGCGTTCGGCGTGAGCACACCCTGGACCAACATTGGCAAAAGTTGCGAGATGCCGATGCCGCAATGCGCCAAATTAACCTCCAGCCCGCCCTTTCCTTCAGAGCAGAGACTCACCTGAAAGAAGTCATCGCCAGAGTTGCGAAATTTCAGACGACCGTACCCAAACTTAGTCAACCAATTATCCACAACCTCGCGCACTCTAGCCGAATCAGCAGCCCGGAAGAGCAATTCCGGGGCGAATTCACCATCACGCCCAACACTGGTAGGAACTTCTGCAGAAAGCTGATATGTGCGCTTCGGGAGGGAGCGAAGAGGTCCGAGGTAAGAAATGCTCTTTAGCTGCGATTCCACTTGAGAATTTACTGTGCGGTACGTCCTCACAAGTTCATTTGCACCGTTGTACCATCCCCGAACCTTCTCCCAGCGCTCCTCGTCCTCACTCCAGCTGCGCGGCATGAGAAGTGCACCAAACCCGCTAAACAGGAAACCCTCCGGTTTCTCTTCCCGCATCGCCCGCCTCAGTTCAGTAACTTCTTTATAGGGTCGCCCAATCGTAGATGAGGTTGGAAGCAGAGGAGATGACACCTGATAGGTTTCACTATCCTTTCGTGTTCGCGTGACGATTGCGCGACCTTTAGAATCGAGAATCCTAGACTGCTTCAGTACAATTCCACCATCCTTTTCGCTTTCGAAAGAAACCTCCAACTCGCTGGGAATGGGCCTATCGCTACGCACCCGGACACGCGAATTCCGGTTAAGGCCGACCGAAAATGTGAGAGTGCGATTGATATCATGGTCAGTGATTAGATCCCGGAAATTTCCCACATCCAAAAATTCACCCCGCGTCAACAGGGCAGTTCTCGGATTGCGCGCCTCTAGCGTTTGCCGAAGCAGCAGGAGGGGTGCATAAGCAGAAGTTTTTCCGACATTGTTTCGGCCGATCAGCAGAGTGATGCGCGGGAATCGCAGATCTACCTTCCCTGAAAATCCCCGAAAGTTCGTCCAACCCACCAACCAAGGGCGCACTCTATATCTCCTAAAGTCCGATAATTTCTAGTTGTGCACTGTTCAAGCAAACGGTACGGATCCGGCAATGGGTCCAGCAGACTCAACGGGATATGTGTGACCGAACCGTTACTTTCGGTCAAGTTGGTTGGGTGGGGAAGATGCAAAGTACGGCGCCATAGATACGCAGGAAGGGTCGCTGACAAGCACCATCCCTCGATTGAGCGCCTCTGAAACAGAAGAGCTGAACGGACCTGAACGTACCCAACGGCCCGGCTGACGCAGCTTGCTCTGGTTGACGACATGGCAGCGTGGCTGAGTCCGGTGGGGGTGCAGCGAGGCATACGCGCGCCTGATCAGTTGGCGTACCCGCCATCGTGGCTGACTGTCGTCGGCTGAGGCGCAGGCCCCAGGGCTCCCCCGCCCTTGCTCGTTCAGGCTGAGGGCGTGAAGCCGGTGGATTGGTCGAGGTCGACGGCAACGAGTTCCGCGGGGGCGAAGCAGTCGTGTACGCCTACGGACCATGCTCTCTTCAAGGTCACGGAACCGACTCTGCATGGTCTGCCGTTCCGGCCGGCGCACGTCGCTCTCAGGCGAGGCGACGGCGAGACGTCTGGATCTGTAAGCCTGGCCCAACGCCCGTAGGGCTGAACCGGGCAAACTAGAGACGAGGCGCACCAATAGCGCACCAGATCAGCCGGGGAGCAGCGGGGAACCACGGTGAAAGCCGCCGAACCCGGCTAGGGCGCACCTCTACCGTTCGCCCAGGTCAGCGCCCGAACCAGGCCCAAATGATCGCAGCTTCCCAAGTTGAGGGCTCCGAAGCTGTCGGCACGGGCCCGCCCTGCGGCTTGCTCTGGTCCGCGAGCACAGCGGTCACAAATCGCATGCCCATCGGGGCGTTGCGCACTAGTCTCCGACTATGGCGAGCACGACATGCGGATGGTGCGGACGGCTGGCTCACATGAGACCGGTCGGCGGTGCCGAAGTGGTCCCTGATCAGGACAGCCGTCTCAATGTGGGATTCGAAGCCTATCAATGTGCCAACTGCCGCCGACTGGTGCTCGCCTACGGGTGGACCGACTTCAAGCGTACGAGTGATTGGGACGACGCACCTTCTGATCTCTGGGACCATCCTCAGGCCCAGCAGCCACGATGGCTTCCCCCTGCGAAGTCCAACAGGACGTTCCCAGATGTCCCCGCAGCGATCGAGTCGCTCGCGATTGAGGCGCACGACTGTCTGAGCATCAAGGCTGACCGAGCTGCCGTGGCACTTGCCCGTGCAGTGGTCGAGGCGTCCGCGAAGGAAAAGGGTGTCACCAGAGGAAGCCTGATCGCGAAGATCGATGAGCTCCACCAAATAGGGCTGCTACGTGGGCACATCAAGGAAGCAGCACACGAGGTGCGCTTCGGCGGCAATGAAGTAGCCCATGGCGATCTCACCCCCGTTGATCACGAGGCGGCCGAGGAAATCTTGACACTCATGGATGAAGTGCTGAACGACCTGTTTCAGTCCCCGGCTCGCGTGGCCCGTGCCCGTCAGCGGCGCCTGGAGCGGTCCCAAGCAAGCCCTGCGCCAGTGAACACCACCGCGCCAGAAGGACAGCCCAGCACCTGAGTTCCTGACGCAGCACTCACGGCAAGGCTCCACGGACATCGCAGCCGCTCAGTGGTGCATCTCGCCGCGAAGAGGTCGCGTGCCACAAACGTGCCAGATGCAGGGGTCAGCCACGGTCAACACCGGCGCCTCATGGGCAGTGCGCTCACGGGAATGGACGCGTCCGGATATCCGCTAGGAGCATGGACGAGCAAGTCTGTCGCAGCACCGAACTACCTCATGGGCTGGCGGGTGTCGCCGCCACCTACCCAAGGGCCCGACAAAGTGCTGTACTGCGGACATGGGCGATGTGTGGGCAGCCGTTAGTGCCGTTAGTGCCGCAGTCGGAACCGTGTTCGTCATAACTGCCTCGTTTTTCGCGTACTCGCAGATTAAAGAGGCGCGCCTTTCAAGGCATGTGCAACTCCTCATATCCTTCCAAGAGAAGTATCATTCGCAAGCAGCGCGCCACTTTCGACGTCGCCTCATAAGCGGTGAGTTCGGATTGCCTGAGCAATTTGATCCGGCCCGAATGAGTGCCGAAGATTTCCACTCCTTCTGGCAGCTTCACGATCAACTCGAAATGCTGGGAGTCTTGGTCGAGCAAAGACTGTTGGCTTTCGACCTCGTAGTAGCTTGCTTCCACCGATCCCCGCCGCAGGTCTGGGCCGCCATCGAGCCTTACATCGTGGGTCGACGCAGTCATGCTTCTCCCCTTGAAGGGGTCCATTTCGAACGGTTGGTTCGGCGCTACCAAAGCTCCCCCGCCCTTGGAGCCGAGTACTGGGACCGTCAGGACATTCTGTAAGTAGCAGAGTGCGCATCAGCTCCACACCTTTTGCGAACTGTCTGCCATGCTGCATGGCGACCATGTACGGCATCCGGCGACTTCAGCCCGCCCCTGGTCGTCTGCATCTTCAAGGCCCTCGCCAAACACCACTGACCCCCGAGGCAGATCCGTCAGCAATGACCACGGGCGGCTGGGTCGACCAGACTCCTGGGCAGGATCATGGACTATTTGTGGACTGAGGCTGCCCGGTCCACCACAGATGAGGCTTCTACCTGGTGTGTTGTCGGAGTCTCACGGGGCCTCCGGAGCCGTGTCCGGAGGGCTTGCCCAACACGCAGCATCACCGCGACCACCAGGCCGAGCAGGTTAGGCCGACTGCTCAACGGTTGCATCACCGAGTATGGGGAGGCGGTTCTGGAAGGCGCCCTTGAATGAACTATCCAGAACGGCCGCCATGATAGAGAGCATGGCGGCAGCCTGGGTCGGCTGGCCTCTGAGCGGGCTGTCGAAGGTTGCCAAACGGATGATCACGCCGATTGGCGTCTTCTTCTGGTACAGCAGGACCTCGGCTGTCTCCACGGAGGGCAGCGGACAGTCCCTCCGGTCATGGCCGACGTGGACTCCAGGACACAGGTACCCGATGTCTTGCGACTGCAGCCACGCCTGCAGTTCGTGGCATCGCGACTCGCTCAACCGTTCCCAGGTTGGGTCGAACTCACCCTTGATCCACTTCATGGTTAGGGACGCGATGCCGTGGTCCTTCTCTAGCTTCTCGTTGATCGCTTGGCGAGGCATGGCAACTCCGCAGTGAAGGGTGAAAGGAGACCAGCTTGCCCGAAGACGTTCCGAGCCGGGGAGAGAATGGTCCACTTCTGTCCGTTGATCCCGGCATGGCGAAGAGTAGATCAGCGCGGCCCGAGAGTTGCTGTGCCCCTCCTCGTCATCAGCTCCCGCGTGCTGGCCCCGGCCGTCGAGGCCAGCGGGTTGCCCGTGTGTCGGAGATCGTGGAAGTGCAGCTCATCTGTCACGCCCGCGGCCTTCCGGGCCTTGACCCAGTCGTCCCGGAAGTTACTCTGCCGCAGTTGCCCGCCCTGCGGCCCGACGAAGACGTGCCCGTCGCGGCCCGGAGCGGCGAAGTGCTCAAGGATGTGCGTGACCGCGTCGAGCAGTTCGGCCGGGCAGGAGACGGAGCGCACCCCGGCCGCGGACTACGGTGCCTTGTCAGCCGGCCGTCTTCTAGCGCGACAGCGATCTCAGGCTTCCGTCTCGTCGTCGTTGTCCGCCGAATCCTGCCGCTTCAGTCGCTTCAGCACGCGCGATGTCGTGGGCACGGCAGTCTCAGACCACCAGCGTTGCGCGTGCGGAGCGGCGATCTGCGCAGCCTTCGCCCCGACCAGTAGTGCAGCAGCGATCGCAGCCATTCGCAGATCGACACGCGTACCGGCGCTATCGGATGCACCCCGGTCAGTGGCACCGACCGGCTCGGCTTCGGCGACGGTCAAGTCGTCGTTAGGGAACGACTCGGCCAGCTCGGGCGGAGCTGGCGCATTGTTCATGTCGTTCAGCAGAGCCGCGAGAGTCTCATCGCTCCAGGTCGTTGTGGTCCACTGACGGTAATAGTGCAGGGACCTGACGTTGCCCCTGTAATGGTCCTCTTGGATGCCGTACTTCTCTCCCTTGTCGGTTAGGGAGTACGCGCCTGGCTCGCCTGTCAGGTAGCCGTACCTGTGCAGCAGCACGTTCATCTCCCGACCGGTTTTGCCGATCTCCCGACCGAGCACAGTTGCCGATTTACCCACCACTCCCGCACCTTCCCGCTCGGCCGGACGCAGACGGCTCCCGGCATCCCCAAGGCAGGGAAAGGTACCCGGTGCCACGGCCCTGTGCAGGGCCATTGCGTCATTCGTTATGCGGCGTGGCTGAGGCCGGTGGGGGTGCAGCAAGGGCGCCTGACCGGTCGGCGCACTCACCATCGTGGCTCGTCGTCGTCAGCTGAGGTTCGTGCCACAACCGTGCCAGATGCAGGAGTCAGCCACGGTCAACACCGGCGCCCTGTGGTCGAGTAGCCGCCCGTTTCCTCGGCCGGCGAAGCCGCAGCTCAGGCCCGAGGTGTCCCAGCCTCTCTCCTAAAGTGGTGCTCAGCTCCCGCCGCGCAGTGCACTACTGATCTCCAGAAGGCGCCCCTCGGGCAGAGCGAAGGGGTTGCTTGGGTTTCGGTAGGAGTGCCCACCGTCGTTAATCCAAACGCCGCCTGCCGACCTCCACCGAGCGGGAGCCCATTGGCCCTGGTTCTCAAGGAGCATCCCTGCAACCTCGGCGGGGTCTTCAATCAGTGTGAGAGCGGCAAGCGCAGAAGTGAGGGCCGCGGCTGCATCGTCGGGAAGCAGCGCGTCGCCGAGGGTGGGGAAGAGCAGCAAGAGACGGGCATCAGCATCACCAATGCCTTCTGTCACCGGCTGCCGAGCGGCGGACAGCAGTTCCGGCCAGGCCATGCCGGGCCCCATGAAGTGACCGTCGTCCACGGCGAGGGTTTCCGCTTCGGACCAAGCCGGCTGATGGATCAGATAGTCCACGCCCCATTCGTCCACGAAGTTGCGGTAGACGACGTAGATGGTGTGACCGGAGCGCAGCGGCACGCTGAACACCGGCCACGCATGCTCGGCCGACAGTGTCCGATACAGCTCCATGGCCGCATCCCAGTCGGCGCCGAACGCGGCTCGTTGTGCGTCCTCCCCACGCAGGCAGGAGCCGAGGTGCACGGGCCAGAACAACGGGTCGTCCAGGTAGGCGCCACCCTGGACCAAAGGGCCGCCCTCGTATCCAGGGATCTCGAGCACCTGCAGATGATGGCATGCGGGGCAGCCACGGCGACAGGACCGAGGCTCGGTCCTCTTCCGTCTCAGTTTCCGTCTCATTCAGCGCCGTTCACACCCGTTCAGGTGAGACCGAAGGCAGAGGCCGGTCCCACAACCAGACGGTGATGAACGCAGGTGAACGTCCCTGCACACAACCAACCGCCCCACCACCACAGTTGGAAAGCGTGGTGGAGCGGGCCCACTCGGCCGACTTCACCGGACAACGTCGAACGGCCCCACCGTTCCGCAGTGGGGCCGTTCGACGTTGTCCGGTGAAGTCGGCTTCGGAATGCCTTGCAGCCCAGATATCTAACTCGACCGAGCCGGACGGTGGATCGGATGCGGTCAGACCTCGTTGATGCGCCAGGCAATCATGCCTGTTGCACCCGGCTTCCCCTTGACGTCGATCTGGAGTGAGTCCTTGGCGACGAAGCGTTGGAAGACCAGGGTCCCGTCGCAGACCACCGGCTTCTTCGAGGCTGCGACGGTCGGGGTAAACACGATCTCCGCGTCTCCCTTGCCGGCGCATACCACGGACACCTTGTACGTGGCGCCCTCGGCCAAGTCGGGCTGTGTATGGACTCCCTCGGAGACTCGTTCAACACCGGACTCGACCATCGAGCTGCCCTGGTCCGTCACGGAGTCGAGGGCCGACTGGACCTCTTTCGTGAGCTTCTTCTCCGTCTCCGCATCGGTGCTCCGACGGGTAGAGGTCGGTGAGGCGGTGGGTTCGGATGCGGGGTTGTCATCCGATGTACAGGACGTCAGCAGAAGGGTTTGGGCCAGGACGCAGCCCACGAGCCACGCCGGTCGGGGCCTCATGATGAGGTCTCCCAGTACTTCCATCCGGTCTCCTTAGTGGGCAGTGTCGCCGTACCGCTGTCGATCAGCTTCGCCCTACCGCAGCCGTCCCCCTTACGCCGATACTTCTCCCACTTGACCTTGTAGCCCCACGAACCGTATTGCATGTGACCGTACTTGTTCCTGGTGATGTGGCGCGTGTAGGTATGCCCCGTCGAGACCGTGACACTGCCAGCGATCTTGTAACTGATAGAGGACTTGGCCGCCGCGATGACCAGACTGGCCTCGGCTTCAATCGTGCCGGTCACCTCGGCCGAGATAGTCCCCGACTTTTTCACTTCGACCTTGATGGTCCCGCCCGGACCGTCCTTGTACTTGGTGCCGTTCCACCATGACGGCACGTGGTAGTTCTTTTTCTTCTTGATCTCTATCCATGTTTCCGGGCCCGAGCAGATGGGCGGCTGTGTGACGTCTTCTTCTTCAACGTCCTCCCACCCCTCGCGCTCGTTTATCTCGACAGTGTCCGCCTCATCAACGATGTCATCGTTCACGGCCTGGTCAGAGCCGCTCGTGAAAGACCCCGGTGCGTCCTGGTCCGCGCTCGCCGTCCCTATCGTTCCAAGGCCGAGCAGCAGGGCCGTGGCCGGCACAATGGCAGCTCGGCGCATGCCGATGCTCATACAAATTCCCCCCTGGTCGCAGATCGCCGTGTGCGACGACCCGATGCCTCGACACTATGGGTTTGCCATGGCCGCCTCAAGTAAATGACCTTGTTCCTGAGGGTAATTTGAGGGTTACGCTACGTCGGTCGCGATACGTACGCCGCCCCTCCCGCGTACAGCAGTGGAGTACAGCAACCGCAGCAGCCCACCAGTGGCCGTAAGGGTTCTTCCGTCAGCCTGTATGACCGTCAGTGACCCGTCTCTGTAGAGCTACGGAACAGATGCTGCTCCTCGGCAAGCCCCTCCAGGACGCACCAGCGGTGAGTGTCTAACTGCGTGACAACGCCG
>NZ_LIQX01000398.1 GCF_001418475.1 Streptomyces ossamyceticus
GGGGTTTCGGGGGGTGGTGGCCGCCGCTCGGGACCGGGTGCTGGAGATGTTCGGGACGCGGCTGCACAGCGCGTACCTCTACGGGTCGATCCCCCGTGGCACCGCCCGTCCCGGCCGCAGTGACTTCGACCTGCTGGTGGTGCTGCGGGACGAGCCCACCGACGCGGACCGGGCGGAGGCAGGAGCCCTGGACGAGGCGCTGGGCCGGGAGTTCCCGCAGATCGACGGGGCGGGGACGCTGCTCGTCAGCCGGGCCAGGGTGCTCAGTGATCCGGAGCGCTACGACCTGGGGTGGTTCGTGGCCTGCCTGTGCACCCCGTTGCTGGGCCAGGACCTCGCCGAGGACCTCCCCCGGTACCGGCCGAATTCCCTACTCGCCCGCGAGACCAACGGCGACCTGGCGCGACTGCTGCCCCGCTGGCGGGAACGCGTCGCCGACGCGTCCACCCCCGAGGCCCGGCGCTCCCTCGTGCGCTCCTGCTCCCGCCGCCTCGTCCGGACCGGGTTCACCCTCGTCATGCCCCGCTGGAACGGCTGGACCAGCGACCTCCACGAGATGGCCGAGGCGTTCGGCGAGTACTACCCCGAGCGGGCCGACCGGATGAGAACGGCGGCGGCCGCCGCGTACGACCCGGACGCCGGCCCCGAGGGGCATGAGGCCCTGCTGCGGTCCTACGTCGACGACCTCGGGCCCTGGCTGGCCGAGGAGTACGCGCGCGTGCACGGCGTCAAAGCGCCCCGTCCGGAGGACGGGTGAGGCACTGGTCGAGGAACCGGGCGCGGAGCTGATGACCGACTGGTTCCGGCGGCTCGGTGCCGACCCCACGGGTTCCGGCGGCTCGGCCGACCCCACGGTCCCGGCGGCTCGGACGACCCCCCGGGGTCCCAGTGGCCTCGTCGGCCCTCCTGAGCCCCCTCAGCCCCTCAGCCCTGCTCTCTCACCCCCGAGGCCCTTTCGAGCCGCCTGAGGCCCCTCAGGGCCCTCAGGCGCCTGCCGCACCTCCGGTGGCATCCGGGCGGCCTCCGGCGCGCTTCCGGGCCGCAGCGGGCCGCTCATGCCGCCGGGAGGCCGTCCGGGGCCGCGCTCTCAGATCAGGCCATGATCGGTCAGGTACTCCATCTGCGCGCGCACCGAGAGTTCCGCGGCCGGCCAGAGGGAGCGGTCGACGTCGGCGTAGACGTGGGCGACCACCTCGCCGGGCGTGCCGTAGCCGTCCTCGACCGCCGTCTCGACCTGGGCCAGTCGGTGGGCGCGGTGGGCGAGGTAGTACTCGACGACCCCCTGGGCGTCGTCGAGGACGGGGCCGTGGCCGGGCAGGACGGTGTGGACACCGTCGTCCACCGTGAGGGACCTGAGGCGCCTCAGGGAGTCGAGGTAGTCGCCGAGACGGCCGTCGGGGTGGGCCACGACCGTCGTGCCGCGGCCGAGGACGGTGTCGCCCGTCAGGACGGCCCGGTCGGCCGGGAGGTGGAAGCAGAGGGAGTCGGCGGTGTGGCCGGGCGTGGGCACGACGCGGAGTTCCAGGCCGTCGACGCTCACCACGTCGCCCGCGCCGAGTCCCTCGTCGCCGAGCCTCAGGGCCGGGTCGAGGGCCCGTACGTTCGTCCGGGTCAGCTCGGCGAAGCGCGCGGCGCCCTCAGCGTGGTCGGGGTGGCCGTGCGTGAGCAGGGTCAGCGCGACGCGCTTGCCCGCCCTCTCCGCCGTCTCGACGACGCTGCGCAGGTGCCCGTCGTCCAGGGGGCCGGGGTCGATCACGACCGCCAGGTCGGAGTCGGGCTCGGAGACGATCCAGGTGTTGGTGCCGTCGAGGGTCATCGCGGACGCGTTCGGCGCGAGGACGTTCACCGCGCGCGTGGTGGCGGGCCCCGAGAAGACGCCGCCCCGCGGCTGTCCGGGGAGGGCTGCTGCGTCGGTCATGCGGGGCCTCCCCCTGACGGTATGCGCTTGGTGAACTCGTCATGGCCGGGCCAGGAGAGGATCACCTCGTCGTTCTCCAGACGGGCGCGGGCGAGCACCGGGGTCAGATCGCGGCCGGGTGCCGCGGCGAGCGCCCCGGCGGCGGTGTCGTACGCCGTGAGCTGGCGCAGGGTCGCGATGGTGGGCGGCATCATCAGCAGCTCGCCCTTGTCGTAGCCCTCGGCGGCCGCGCGGGGGCGGATCCACACCGTGCGGTCGGCCTCCGTGGAGGCGTTGCGGGTGCGCTGGCCCTGCGGGAGGGCCGCCACGAAGAACCAGGTGTCGTAGCGGCGGGCCTCGAACTCGGGGGTGATCCAGCGGGTCCAGGCGCCGAGCAGGTCCGAGCGCAGCACCAGGCCACGGCGGTCCAGGAACTCCGCGAAGGGCAGGTCCCGGGCGGCCACGGCGGCGCGGTCCGCCTCCCAGTCGTCCCCGGTGGTGTCCCCCACCACCGTGTCGGGGGTGGGGCCGGCGAGCAGGACACCGGCCTCCTCGTACGTCTCGCGGACGGCCGCGCAGACGATGGCCTGGGCGCCGGCCTCGTCGACACCGAGCCGGTCGGCCCACCACGCGCGCGTGGGGCCCGCCCAGCGGATCCGGTGGTCGTCGTCGCGCGGGTCGACCCCGCCGCCCGGATACGCGTACGCGCCCCCGGCGAAGGCCATGGAGGCGCGTCTGCGCAGCATGTGCACGACCGGGATGTCGGCCGTGTCCTTGAGCAGCATGACGGTGGCGGCCCGCCTGGGGGTCACCGGTGTCAGCGTGCCGGCCGCGAGCCGGCGGATGCGGTCCGGCCACTCGGGTGGGTACCACTGCCCGTTTGCCATGGGCGGAGGCTAACCCGTGACGGCCGGATGTTCGAGCGAGCCCCCGCGATCTTGTGGCTGCCGAGGGGGCCCGGGGGCGGTCACGCCGACGTGAGCTCCACCTGGATCTCCACCTCGACCGGTGCGTCCAGCGGCAGCACGGCCACACCGACCGCGCTGCGCGCGTGCACGCCCTTGTCGCCGAGGACGGCGCCGAGGAGCTCGCTCGCGCCGTTGAGCACGGCGGGCTGGCCGGTGAAGTCCGCGGCCGAGGCGACGAAGCCGACCACCTTCACGACGCGGGCCACACGGTCGAGGTCGCCCGCGACCGACTTCACGGCGGCGAGGGCATTCAGGGCGCAGGTGCGGGCGAGGTCCTTGGCCTCCTCGGGGGTGACCTCCGCGCCGACCTTGCCGGTGACGGGCAGCTTGCCGTCCACCATGGGGAGCTGGCCGGCGGTGTACACGTACACCCCGGACTGCACGGCCGGCTGGTACGCGGCGAGCGGCGGAACCACCTCGGGCAGGCTCAGCCCGAGTTCCGCGAGCTTGGCCTCGACGGCGCTCATGCCGACTTCTCGCGCTTCAGGTAGGCGACGAGCTGCTCGGGGTTGTTCGGTCCGGGCACGACCTGGACGAGCTCCCAGCCGTCCTCGCCCCAGGTGTCCAGGATCTGCTTCGTGGCATGGACGAGCAGCGGCACGGTCGCGTATTCCCACTTCTTGGTCATGCGGCCGACTTTAGCCCCTGGCCGGCACCGGTTCCGCCGCTGCCCCGGGGAGGTCCGGAGGGCCATGTGGGGCGGAGTTGTCCACAGCCTCCCGCGTATGCCGCGCGCGGACTGGTTAGGCTCGAATACGTGAGCAGGCTCCAGGTCGTCAGCGGCAAGGGCGGGACCGGAAAGACCACGGTCGCCGCCGCACTCGCGCTCGCCCTCGCGACCGAGGGGAAGCGCACCCTCCTGGTCGAGGTCGAGGGCAGACAGGGCATCGCACAGCTCTTCGAGACGGAAGCCCTTCCGTACGAGGAGCGGAAGATCGCGGTGGCTCCCGGGGGCGGGGAGGTGTACGCGCTGGCCATCGACCCCGAACTGGCCCTGCTGGACTACCTCCAGATGTTCTACAAGCTCGGCGGTGCGGGCCGGGCCCTGAAGAAGCTCGGCGCGATCGACTTCGCCACCACCATCGCGCCCGGCCTCAGGGACGTCCTCCTGACCGGCAAGGCGTGCGAGGCGGTGCGCCGCAAGGAGAAGAGCGGGCGGTACACCTACGACTACGTGGTGATGGACGCCCCGCCCACCGGCCGCATCACCCGCTTCCTGAACGTGAACGACGAGGTGGCGGGGCTCGCGAAGATCGGCCCGATACACAATCAGGCCCAGGCGGTCATGCGGGTGCTGAAGTCGCCGGAGACGGCGGTGCACCTGGTGACGCTGCTGGAGGAGATGCCCGTCCAGGAGACGGCCGACGGGATCGCCGAACTGCGGGCGGCGAAGCTGCCGGTGGGGCGGATCATCGTCAACATGGTGCGGCCCGAGCTGCTGGACTTCGACGAGCTGGAGCTGGCGCGCGCGGTGCCGCGTACGGCGGTCGCCAAGTCGCTGTCCACGGCCGGCCTCGGCGGCGCCCGGCGCGGCGGCAACGCCGAGCGTCTGGTGGAGCCGCTGCTCGCGCAGGCCGAGGAGTACGCCGAGCGGTACACGCTGGAACACGAGCAGCGGGGTGTCCTCGGCGAGCTGGGCCTGCCGCTGCACGAACTGCCGCTGCTCGCCGAGGGCATGGACCTGGCGGGACTGTACGAACTGGCCACGGAACTGCGTCAGCAAGGGATCTCATGACTTCGGACCCGGCCGCCGCCCCGCACGAATCGGCCCACGCCCCTGACGGACACCGGGCGATCAACTCGATCCGCCCCCTCGCGATCGACCCGCTGCTCGACGACCCCGCGACCCGCATCGTGGTGTGCTGCGGCGCGGGCGGCGTCGGCAAGACGACCACGGCGGCGGCCCTGGGGCTGCGGGCCGCGGAGCGCGGCCGGAAGGTGGTCGTGCTGACCATCGACCCGGCCCGGCGGCTTGCCCAGTCCATGGGCATCGACTCGCTGGACAACACCCCGCGCAGGGTGAAGGGCGTCGAGGACCGGCGAGAGGTCTCGCCCGACGGCTCGGCCGAGGACGATGGGCGACGGGCGGGCGGCGAACTGCACGCCATGATGCTCGACATGAAGCGTACGTTCGACGAGATCGTCGAGGCGCACGCGGACCCCGACCGGGCGTCGGCGATCCTGAGCAACCCCTTCTACCAGTCGCTCTCCGCCGGCTTCGCGGGCACGCAGGAGTACATGGCGATGGAGAAGCTGGGCCAGTTGCGGTCCCGCGACGAGTGGGACCTGATCATCGTCGACACCCCGCCGTCCCGTTCGGCGCTGGACTTCCTGGACGCCCCGAAGCGGCTGGGCTCGTTCCTGGACGGCAAGCTGATCCGGGTGCTGCTGGCGCCCGCGAAGGTCGGCGGGCGGGCCGGGATGAAGTTCCTGAACGTCGGCATGTCGATGATGACAGGCGCCCTGGGCAAGCTGCTCGGCGGTCAACTGCTCAAGGACGTACAGACGTTCGTGGCCGCGATGGACTCCATGTTCGGCGGTTTCCGTACCCGCGCGGACGCCACGTACAAGCTGCTCCAGGCGCCCGGTACGGCGTTCCTGGTGGTGGCCGCGCCGGAGCGGGACGCGTTGCGGGAGGCGGCGTACTTCGTGGAGCGGCTGGCCGCCGAGGACATGCCGCTGGCCGGTCTGGTGCTCAACCGTGTCCACGGCAGCGGCGCGGCCCAGCTGTCCGCCGAGCGCGCGCTCGCCGCCGCGGAAAATCTTGACGAGCCCCGCATTGTGGATCAGATGGACGGGAAAGCAGTTCGTAACTCTCCCGACACGTCCGGCAGTTCGGAATCTCCCGCATCCACCGGCGCCCAGGACGGCTCCCCCGCCCCGGACCGCGCCGTCGAGACGTTGACCGCGGGTCTGCTCAGGCTGCACGCCGAGCGGATGCGGTTGCTCTCCCGCGAGCGGCGCACGCGTGATCGCTTCACCGCGCTGCATCCCGAGGTGGCGGTGGCCGAAGTGGCCGCGTTGCCCGGCGATGTCCACGACCTGGCTGGCCTGCGGGACATCGGGGACCGACTCGCGACCGTACGGCCGGAACTGCCCACCACGGACGACTGACCCACGAACGATCACTCACCGACGAACGATCAGCGTCCCTACGGCTGAACGGTGTCTCGGGGCACCCGAGAGCCGGCACACCTGCCCGACGCGCCGACACCTCAAGGGCGCCCTGGACGGACGGGACCCGCAAGGGGTCTCGTCCTCTAGCTCACCGCCGCGTAGTTCTCGTACATCTCGTCATCGTCGAGCGGCAGAATGCCGGCGCCACGCTCGTACTCCGTGCGCGCGGTCTCGAGGAGACGGCGCCACGAGGTGACAGTCGGTCGCCTGCGCAGCAGTGCGCGGCGCTCGCGCTCCGTCATTCCTCCCCACACGCCGAATTCGACGCGGTTGTCCAGCGCGTCCGCCAGGCACTCCGTCCGCACCGGGCATCCGGTGCACACCGCCTTGGCCCTGTTCTGCGCTGCTCCTTGAACGAACAGTTCATCCGGATCGGTAGTGCGGCAGGCAGCCTGCGCACTCCAGTCGGTTACCCAGCCCATACCGGCGCCGTCCTCTCCCGAATCGAGGCTCCCCCACGGCGGCAGCGGCATATTCACCGCCGCCAGTTGAGGACGTTACGGAAGGAGGGCACAGCGCAACACCCCCTTCGGGCCCAATCTTGAATGGCCCGAACGGACTATGCGTAAGCGGCAGATCACCCGCGGGAGTGACCCGAGGGCATACGTGACTATCCCGACAGATCGGGACGGTTGACATACGCCACAACGGACACCGAATGACACACAAGGTGAATTCGGACGCAGCCCTGGAAAAAATTCGGAAGAACGTCGGAACGATTCGGGCTCGTCGGACGTACTTGATACAAGGGCCAACGGTTGTGACAGTTGAGAGCAGCTTAGGCCAAGGCCTATACGTGTGTCCGGCGAATGAGAACGTAGGCTGCCTCCATGCCAAACAAGCGCTCGGGCGGTGGTCTGTCCTCCACGCAGCAGGCCGCCAAGTTCCTCGGTGTCAGCGTGCTCGCGGGCGCCGTCATGGCGGGCATCGCGCTGCCCGCCGTCGGTGCCCTGGGGCTGGCCGCCAAGGGGTCGGTCGAGGGATTCGACGAGCTCCCGACCAACCTCAAGCAGCCCCCGCTGAGCCAGCGCACCACGATCCTGGACAGCAAGGGCGACCAGATCGCCAGCGTCTACTCCCGCGACCGTACGGTGGTCGATCTCAAGGAGATCTCGCCGTACATGCAGAAGGCGATCGTCGCCATCGAGGACGCGCGGTTCTACCAGCACGGCGCGATCGACCTGAAGGGCGTGCTGCGCGCGCTCAACCGGAACGCGCAGGACGGCGGCGTCACCCAGGGCGCGTCCACGCTGACGCAGCAGCTGGTGAAGAACGTGGCGGTGGAGGAGGCCGGGGACGACCCGACGAAGGTCGCCGAGGCCACTCAGCAGACCCTCGGCCGGAAGATCAACGAGCTGAAGAAGGCGATCCAGCTCGAGGAGGAGCTGGGCAAGAAGAAGATCCTCGAGAACTACCTCAACATCACGTTCTTCGGTCAGCAGGCCTACGGCGTCGAGGCGGCCTCCCGCCGCTACTTCTCCAAGTCGGCCAAGGACCTGGATGTCGACGAGGCCGCGCTCCTCGCCGGCATCGTGCAGTCACCGAGCCGCTACGACCCGGTGAACGACCCGCAGGAGGCCACCAAGCGGCGCAACATCGTGCTGCAGCGCATGGCCGAAGTGGGCGACATCTCCCAGTCGGAGGCCGACAAGGCCAAGAAGAAGCCGCTCGGCCTGGACGTCAGCAAGCCGAAGAACGGCTGCATCACGGCCGTCAAGGGCGCGGGCTTCTTCTGCGACTACGTCCGTGAGGTCTTCCTGAACGACCCGGTCTTCGGCAAGACGAAGAAGGACCGGGCCAAGACCTGGAACCAGGGCGGCCTCACGATCCGGACGACCATGGACCCGAAGGCCCAGAAGTCCACCCAGCGGTCGATCAAGAACCACGTCTACCAGAAGGACGAGGTGGCGACCGCGGCCACCGTCGTGGAGCCCGGCACCGGCAAGATCCTGGCGATGGGCCAGTCCCGGCCGTACGGCATGGACGTCAAGCAGAACGAGACGACGATAAATCTCTCGGTCGACAAGAGCATGGGCGGCGGCGCGGGCTACCAGCCCGGTTCGACGTTCAAGCCGATCGTGGCCGCGGCGGCCCTGGAGGGCGGCATGTCCCCGGGCAAGACGTACTCCGCGCCGTACGAGATGGATTACCCGAGCCCGATCTCGGTGTGCGGCGGCAAGAACTGGGTGAACACCGACGGCACGAAGCTCAGCAACGAGAACACGGCCGAGGTCGGCCCGTACTCGCTGCGGAAGGCGACCGCGCTCTCGGTCAACACCTACTTCGTCCAGATGATCGCGGACATCGGCATCTGCCCGGTGACGGAGATGGCCGGAAAGATGGGCGTCGACCGGGCCGACGGCGCGAAGATGGGCCAGAACCCGTCGATCGCGCTGGGCACCCAGGAGATGTCCCCGCTGACCATGGCCAACGCCTACGCGACGTTCGCCGCGCGCGGCATGTACTGCACGCCGATCGCCATCGAGTCGATCACCCAGCGCGTCGGCGAGAAGTCGAAGTCTCTGGAGGTCCCGAAGTCGACGTGCTCCCGCGCGATGTCGGAGAACACCGCCGACACCATCAACACCCTGCTGAAGGGCGTGGTCGAGGACGGTACGGGTACGGAGGCGGGTCTTGGCCCGAGCCGCCCGAGCGCCGGTAAGACCGGTACGACGGACGGCCGTTACGCGGCCTGGTTCGTGGGCTACACCCCGAACATGGCGGGCGCGGTCTGGGTCGGCGACCCGGCCCACAAGCGCCGCATGGTGAACATCACCATCGGCGGTGTCGGCCACGACAAGGTCTTCGGTGGCAGGGTCCCGGGCCCGATCTGGCGCGACATGATGGCCGGCGCGCTGGCCGGCGAGCCCGCCCCCGGCTTCACCACCGTCCCGCTCCCCGAGGACCGTCCGCGCGATCGCGACCGCGACGACGACAACAAGGGGAACGGCAACGGAAACGGCGGTGGGAACGGAGGCGGAGGGGACGACGGCTTCATCGGCGGCACCGACGGCGGTACGTTCCCGACCCCCGAGTTCACCATCCCCGAGGGCTGGATCCAGGGCCAGACGAACGGCGGGAACAGGGGCAACGGGAACGGCGGCGGAGGGTTCGGCGGCTGACTTCCTCCACCGGGGCCGACGGGCCCGGGCACCTGTGGATACGGCGGTGGGGCGCCCCTTCTGGGAAGGGGCGCCCCACCGCCGTACGGCTGGCGTGACCGCAGGCTCCGTCGCTCGGAGGAACAGGCGCGCCGGGCTCGGACAGCCCGGTGCCTGGAGCTCCGAAGGGCTCAACGTTGGAGGCCTGCAGGGCTGAGACCGGGCTCGGAGACACAGCCACTCGGCGGCCGGAGGCCCCGAAGGGCCAGAGGCTGGGGCGAGGGCTGGGGCTGAGGCGAGGGCCGGGCTCAAAGGCCCAACCGCTCGAGCGGCTCTGGCGGCTCTAGCGGCTCGAGCGCTCCTGCTCAGCCCGCGAGCTGCTGCTTGACGATCGCGGCGACGCGGCCGCCCTCGGCGAGACCGGCCACCTTCGGGTTGACGATCTTCATGACCTGACCCATCGCGCGAGGGCCCTCGGCACCGGCCGCCTTCGCCTCCTCGACGGCCTGGACGACGATCTGCTTCAGCTCCTCGTCGGAGAGCTGCTTGGGCAGGTACTCGGCGAGGAGCTCGCCCTCCGCCTTCTCCCGCTCCGCCGACTCGGCGCGACCACCCTGGGCGAACGCGTCCGCGGCTTCGCGGCGCTTCTTGGCCTCCTTGGTGATCACCTTGAGGACCTCGTCGTCGGAGAGCTCGCGCTTCTCCTTACCGGCGACCTCCTCCTTGGTGATCGCGGCGAGCGTCAGCCGGAGCGTCGAGGAGCGGAGCTCGTCGCGCTCCTTGATCGCGGCGTTGAGGTCTTCCTGCAGCTTCGACTTGAGCGTGGTCATGCGGTTGATTGTCGCAGGTGTGGTGCGGGAGGCGCGCCTTGATTTCGCTGGTGTGCGCGGAACGGGGACGGTTCGGCAGGGCGGGGCCGGAGTCGGTTGTCCACAGGCCCAGTTGGCGACCGGTGATGCCGCGGCACGGTTGTCCACAGGCTGCGCGGCGTCTCGCCGGGGTCTGACACGATGGACGCATGCGAGCGCGTTACGGAGTACCTCTGGGGATCGCGGCGGCCGGGGCCGCCGGTGTGTTGTACGCGGCGGGTTTCGAGGCCCGTTCGTTCCGGCTGCGGCGGGTGACGGTGCCGGTGCTGCCACCGGGCATGCGACCGCTGCGCATACTCCAGGTCTCCGACATCCACATGGTGAGCGGACAGCGCAAGAAGCAGCGCTGGCTGCGTTCCCTGGCGGGGCTGCGCCCCGACTTCGTGATCAACACGGGGGACAACCTGTCGGACACCGAGGGCGTGCCGGAGGTGCTGGACGCGCTGGGCCCGCTGATGGAGTTCCCGGGCGCGTACGTCTTCGGGTCGAACGACTACTACGGCCCCAAGCTGCGCAACCCCGCGCGGTACCTGATAGAGAAGGCGCGGGGCCGCCACGGCCTGAACGGCAACAAGCCGGTGGTCGGCGCGATCCACAACCCGTGGGAGGACCTGCGGGACGGCTTCGACGGCGCGGGCTGGCTCAACCTCACGAACACCCGCGGCACTCTGAAGATCGAGGGCATGTCGGTGGAGCTCACCGGCCTGGACGACCCGCACATCAAGCGGGACCGCTACGACCGGGTCGCCGGCGGCCCCTCCGAGTCGGCCGACCTCTCCCTCGGCGTGGTCCACGCACCGTACCTGCGGTCGCTGGACGCGTTCACCGCCGACGGCTACCCCTTGATCCTTGCGGGCCACACCCACGGCGGACAGCTGTGCATCCCCTTCTACGGGGCGCTCGTCACCAACTGCGACCTCGACACGGACCGCGTCAAGGGCCTCTCCACACACACGGTGGGCGACCACACGGCGTACATGCACGTCTCAGCGGGCTGCGGCACCAACCGCTACACCCCGGTCCGCTTCGCCTGCCCTCCGGAGGCGTCGCTGCTCACGTTGGTGGAGAGGGACGCGTAGGGCGGGTTCGGCGGGGCGGGAAGCGGGTCGGCCGGTGATCGCAGGGGGGAGGGAGAGCGTGGGGCGGCGCGCTTGGCCGACGATCGGCCGTCGGGCCGTCGGCCGGTAAAGAGGGAGCGCGCAGCCGACCACTGCCCACTGACCACCGCCGCTTGGCCTCCGCCCTCTGGCCTCTGGGCTCTGAACCTCTGGGCTCTGGCCACCCATACGGGTCGCCCGAATCGCCCGGTATGTCGGTGCGGCCTAGCGTGAGCGCATGACCGCACCGATACCCAGGGACATCCCAGACCTGCCCGCGATCTCGGGCATCCCCGCACCGGTGACGTCCATCGTGCCCGCGACGGCAGTGGTGGCACCGACGCGACGCCCGCTGGCAGCAGCGTTCCGCGCCGTGGTGGCGCTGGCTGCGGCCGTGACCGTGCTGATCGAGATGGTCGCGGGCAGCCCTCTGCGCGTCCTCAGCCATTTCTCGGTCCAGTGCACGGTGCTGGTGGCGCTGGTCTTCGCCGCGTCGTCCCGCCGCGCGTGGGCCGCGCGCCGCCCGCTGCCGCCGCTGGTGACGGGGGGCACGGTCCTGTATGTCATGGTCTCGGCCCTGGTCTACCACCTGGTCCTGATGAGGGACGCGACGCCCTTCTCGATGACGATGACGTCGACGGGGGCTCCGGTGACACCGACGGGGTGGCACGCCGCGACGAACCTGGCGTTCCACACGGTGATCCCGGCGGCGGTGGTGGCGGACTGGCTGTTCCTGACCCGCCCGGCGGCCCTGCGGCTGGGCCACACCGTGGTCTGGACGCTCTACCCGATGGCGTTCCTGGCGTTCACGCTGGGCCGCGCGGCTCTGCTGACCCCCGACTGGCCGGCGCCGTACCTCTACCCGTTCCTGGATGTCGACCGGCACGGCTACAAGAGCGTCCTCGGAAACGCCCTGCTCATGGGCCTCGCCCTCTTCGCCCTCACCCTCGTCCTGGTCGCCGTCGACCACCTCCGCCCCGACCTCGTCCGCCCCCGCCGAGGCCGCCCAGGCCGCCATGACCGTCGCCCCGAAAACCGGATTTCGCCTCCAGCCCCCGGTGGGCTAAAGTAAACGACGTCGCCGCGACAAGCAGCGACAATCGGGGTGTAGCGCAGCTTGGCAGCGCGCTTCGTTCGGGACGAAGAGGTCGTGGGTTCAAATCCCGCCACCCCGACAGCTGAATAGCAGGTCAGAGGGCCCTTACCGACTCGGTAAGGGCCCTCTGACATTGCTGCGTGTCTAACTGCGTGACTATCGATTCCTGAGTGCGTGCTGAGTGACTACGGCTGCTGCCGCGCGGCTCCGAAAATGCCGTCCATGACGACAGCGCCAGTCTGGATCACGGGCCGGATCTGCTTACGGTAGACCTCCTCGGTGACAGCCGTCCCGGAGTGCCCGACGAGCCGCGAGATCTCTTCCAGCGGGACGCCCCGGTCTGAGAGCAGTGACACGAAGCTGTGCCGAAGCTCCCGAGGCGTCCACTCGTCGGCGTTGAGCCCGTCGATGCCCTTGAGCGCTTGGCGGAAGGCGCGGCGGACGTTCGCCGCGTCGAGGGGCTTGCCGACGGCCGAGGAGAAGACGAGTCCGTGCTCCTCCCACTTCTCGTCAGCGGCGAGCCGATCCCAGCCCTGATCTTCGAATTGCTGCCAGAGGGCTTCGACGCAGCGCGCCGGCAGGGCGAGGGTGCGCCGGGACTTCCGGGTCTTGGTGTCCCCGGTCCGCCGGACCGAGCGCCACACGGCGATGTGGGGAGGCTGCGGCGGGTCGAGGTCGGGGCGGCCTTTCAGGAAGACGTGATCCCAGGTGAGGGCTCGAAGTTCCTCGGTGCGGGCACCGGTCAGCAGGGCGAGGACGATGTACGCGTGCATCGAGGTCCCCTCGGCGCCCTTGAGCACGGCCTCAGCCTGAGCGAACGTGAGCGCCTTGGAGGGGCGCCCTGTCTGCCCCTGGGGGACCGAGCACAGCTCTACGACGTTGCGCTTCACCTTGTCCCGCGCCATGGCCCGCTTGACCGCCCGGTTCAGGCATGAGTGGAGCGACTGGAGGGTGCGTGTGCTGAGCGTCTTCGCCTTGGTGGCGAGCCAGCGGTCTACGTCTTCCGCGCTCAGGTCGCGGAGCTTGCGGGCCCCGAGCGACGGGATTACGTGCTTCTGACTCAGGAGCGTGCAGGTCTCGACCGTGCTGGGGTCGACGTCCACCAGGCCGTACGTGAGCCAGTCCGTCACGGCGTCCCTGACCGTGTAGTTGGTGGGTGCGATCGCGAGACCGTCTTCGTGGTCGCGTAGTACCTCCTTGAGCTTGTTCTTCGCCTCGGTCTTGGTCTTGCCACTCCCCCGCTTGACGATCCGCTTGCCGCTCGGATCGAAGCCGAGATTCGCCGTAGCGATCCACCGTTGCCGCTTCTCGTCCCAGTGCAGGCCGCCGTCACCACGGCTTCGACGCTTGGACATCAGGCCGCACGCTCCATCTGTCCCTCGATGAAGTCGCCCAGGGCAGAGGCAGGGATGCGCCGACACCGACCGATGGTCACCGAGGGAAGCCGCCGCGTACGGATGAGGTCGTACACCTTGGATCGCCCGAGTCTCAGACGGGCCATCACCTCGGCAACGGTGAGGAGTTCGTCATCACGCATGGTCGGGATCTCCTTGTCCGTCGAGGGAGGTGGGGCGCAAAGAGGCGAAGAGGGCTTCCGCATCGGTGAGGCCAGTGCCGGCGAAGCGCCAGTGCGAGAGGACGAGCACGGTGTCCGGGGCGGGCAGGGGGTGGCCTGCTTCGGCGGCGCGGGCGCGGGTGAGTGCTTCGTTGTGGTCGGCGCGTTCCTGGCGGAGTGCGCCGAGGGTGACGGAGTAGGCGCGGGATTTGGTGGAGAAGTGGCCGCGGAAGCCGAGCATGTGGGCCCACTTGCGCAGGCGCAGGTCTTCGAGTTCGGGGCGGGCGCCGAGGTGCCAGCAGGTGAGGATCAGTTGTCGGGCGTGGTCGGTGACTTGGGCGCCGATGAGGTCGGTGATCGGGTTGCGGATGGGTCGGTCGAGGGTGCCGGCGGTTTCGGCGCCCTTGGTGGCGTACTTGGCGATGTAGGCGGCGACGGCGCGGCTGGAGAGCTCCGAGGTGCCCGCGAAGTCGGCTGAGCGGATGGGGCGGATGTCGAGCTGTTTGCCGAAGCGGAAGGTATGGGGGCGTCCGTCGAGGACGGGGCCGGGGGTCTCGGCGAGGCGGGCCGCCGTGCGGATGGCGTCGGTGAGGAGTTCGGTTGTGGCCCAGGGCGGTGGGGTGTCCTCGGCGCCTTCCGGGCCGTCGAGGCGGATGACTGCGTGGAAGTGGACTGCGCCGCGCCGCTGGTACTCGGCGACCTTGGCGTAGGAGACCTTGACGCTGTGGCGCAGTGCCGTGCGGGTGATGCCCGCGCGGGAGGCGAGCTGTTGGCGCAGGTAGGTGGTGAAGCGGGCC
>NZ_LIQX01000399.1 GCF_001418475.1 Streptomyces ossamyceticus
GGATGACGGCTCCCGCGCGGATGGGCCGCCGGCCTCCCAATCCCCGCCCTCGGCCGGCGGCCCCGCCCGCACCCCGCCCACCGTCCGCACATACTCCGCGCAAGCGCTCTCCATCGTCCGCGCTCAGGCGCCGGCCGGGTCCCCCGCGCGAGGGTTCACAGGATTGCAACACGCGTTCCCACTATGCGGACAATTGTCGACGTGACCTCGACAAACAGGACGCTGCGCTGTCAGTCTCCCGCCATGCCTCCTGCCCTTCGAGCCCCGCGCCCGTCCCGTCGCGCCGTCTCTGCCGCCACCGTCGCCCTGTTCGCCACGGTCGCCGTCGGGTGCGCCCCGCAGCCGGAGGAGGACACGTCCGGCGCCTCCGCCTCGGCGACCGGGGCTGCGTGCGCCAAGGGCGAGTTGCGCACCGAGGCGTCCGGGAAGCTGACCGTCGCCACCGACTCCCCCGCGTACGAGCCCTGGTTCACGGACGACGACCCGAAGAACGGCGAGGGCTTCGAGGCGGCGGTCGCGTACGCCGTGGCGAAGCAGCTCGGCTATGACAAGGCGGACGTCGTCTGGCAGTCCGTGCCCTTCAACAAGGCCTTCGCGCCGGGTGAGAAGACCTTCGACTTCGACATCAACCAGGTGTCCGTCAGCGACGAGCGCAAGAAGGCCGTGGACTTCTCGTCCGGGTACTACGACGTGCGCCAGGCCGTCATCGCCCTCAAGGGCTCCAAGGCCGCGAAGGCGAAGAGCATCGCCGACCTCAAGGGCCTCCACCTGGGCGCCCAGGTCGGCACGACCAGCCTCGACTACATCGACGACGTGGTGAAGCCCGGTCAGGACCCCGCCGCCTACGCCAAGAACGACCAGGCCAAGTCCGCGCTGAAGAACGGCCAGATCGACGCGATCGTCGTCGACCTGCCGACCGCGTTCTACATCACCGCGGCCGAGGTGACGGACGCGACGATCGTCGGCCAGTTCGAGAACAAGGGCGGCACCCCCGAGCAGTTCGGCCTGGTCCTCGACAAGGGCAGCGCCCTGACGCCGTGCGTGACGGCGGCCGTGGACACCCTCCGTGAGGACGGCACCCTCGCGAAGATCGAGCAGAAGTGGCTCTCCGACGCCGTCGACGCCCCGGTGCTCAAGTGACCGTCGTGAAGCAGGAACCGGGCCGGGACGGCGCGGACGACAGCGGCATGCCCGGCGGGGACGACGACTACGTCCCCTCCGCCCGACGGCTCGACCGGGAGCGGTACAAGCGCGCCCGCTCCCGTCGCGCCACGGGCATCGCCGCCCTGTCCACCCTCGTGACGGCCGTCGTCCTCTATGTGGTCGTCGTCAACGCGCCCGGCTGGCCGCGCACCAAGGAGACGTTCTTCAGCGCCGAGTACGCGCGCGAGGCGCTCCCCAAGGTGCTCGAAGGGCTCTGGCTCAACGTGCGGCTGCTGCTGGTGTGCGGTGCCGCCGTGCTCGTCCTCGGCATGCTCATCGCCGTCGCGCGGACCCTGCGCGGCCCGGTGTTCTTCCCGGTGCGGGCGCTGGCCGCCGCGTACACCGACTTCTTCCGCGGTCTCCCGCTGATCATCAACCTGATGATCGTCGTCCTGGGGGTCCCGGCGCTCCGCCTCCAGGGCGTGACCGTCGACCCGGTCCTGCTCGGCGGCACCGCGCTCACGTTGACGTACTCGGCGTACGTCGCCGAGGTGTTCCGCGCCGGCATCGAGTCCGTGCACCCCTCGCAGCGCGCGGCGGCCCGCTCGCTGGGCCTGACCAACCGGCAGGCGCTGCGGCACGTCGTCCTGCCGCAGGCGGTGCGCCGTCAGGTGCCGCCGCTCCTCAACGACCTGGTGTCGCTCCAGAAGGACACCGGTCTGGTCTCGATCGGCGGCGCGATCGACGCGGTGCGGGCCGCCGACATCATCGTGGGCCGCAGCCTCAACTACACGCCGTACATCGTCGCGGGACTGGTCTTCGTCGCCCTGACCATCCCGATGACCCGCCTCACCGACTGGGTCACGGCCCGGATGGACCGGCGGCGGGCCCAGGGAGGCACGATATGAGCGACGCTCCGAAGGCGGCCGAGGTGTCAGAGGCGTCCGACGCCCCCGTGCTGCGGATGGAGTCCGTCCGCAAGACCTTCGGCGGTTCGCCCGTCCTGCGTGACGTCGACCTGGAGGTCGCCCCGCACACCGTGACGGCGCTGATCGGCGCCTCCGGGTCCGGCAAGTCGACGCTGCTGCGCTGCGCCAACCTGCTGGAGGAGATCGACGACGGGGCGATCTGGCTGGACGGCGAGGAGATCACCGACCCGCGGGTGGACCAGGACGCGGTACGGCGCCGCATCGGTGTGGTCTTCCAGTCGTACAACCTGTTCCCGCACATGACCGTCCTGGAGAACATCACCCTCGCGCCGCGCCGGGTGCATGGCGTGGGCCGGGCGGAGGCGGAGGAACGGGCCCGTGAGCTGCTCGACCGGCTGGGGCTCGGCGCCAGGGCGGGCGAGTACCCGGACCGGCTGAGCGGCGGGCAGCAGCAACGCGTGGCGATCGTCCGCGCGTTGGCCGTACGGCCCCGGCTGCTGCTCCTCGACGAGATCACCGCCGCCCTCGACCCGGAGCTCGTGGGCGAGGTGCTCACCGTCGTCCGGGACCTGAAGGACGAGGGCATGACCATGGTCCTCGCCACGCACGAGATGGGCTTCGCCCGCGATGTCGCCGACCAGGTCTGCTTCCTGGACGGCGGGGTGGTGCTGGAGCGCGGGACCGCCGGGGAGATCTTCGGCGACCCGCGGCAGGAGCGCACCCGGCGCTTCCTGCGGCGGATCGTGGAGTCGGGTCGCCTGTGAGGCGGTGAATCGAGGCGTCGGGCCGCCGGTGAGGCGACCGATCGTGGAGTCCCGGCGCGGGCGAGGCGGGGGTCGCCGTCCTCGACGGACGCGCGGTCGTCAGGCGTCAACCGCACCCGCGCCCACCCGCGCGTGTCAGGCGTCGGCCGTGCCCGCGCCCACCAGCGCGGCCACCCGCTCCACGCCGAACACATATCCCTGCACCCCGCAGCCGGCAATGACGCCGTCGGCACGCAGCGAGACGTACGAGTGGTGCCGGAACGTCTCCCGCTGGTGGATGTTGGAGATGTGCACCTCCAACACGGGCAGGCCGTCACAGGTGTTGAGGGCGTCCAGGATCGCCACGGAGGTGTGCGAGTAGGCGCCGGGGTTGATGACGATCCCGCAGTGGTTCAGCCGTGCCTCGTGGATCCAGTCGACCAACTCGCCCTCGTGGTTGGACTGCCTGAGGTCGACCGTGCCGCCGTGCGCGGCCGCGGCCTTGGCGCACATGGCCTCCACGTCGACGAGCGTGTCGGAACCGTAGATCTCGGGCTGCCGCTGGCCCAGCAGGTTCAGGTTGGGCCCGTTGAGGATCATGATCGGGGCGTGGGCGAGGCTGCGGGGCACGGTTCCTCCGGTCCGTTCGGGTGGGCGGCCCACCGGGGCCGCTGCTCGGACCCGGTTTATCACGATGCGACGCCCTGGTGAGAGGCCCTAGCCTCCCGTCATGACCATGCCCATGTATCCCCCCAAGCCGTCGCCCGGCGACCGAGTGGCTGTCGTCTCACCCGGCGCCGGTCTGCCCGGACTGTTCCCCCAGCCCTTCGAACTCGGCCTGGAACGGCTGCGGAAGGAGTACGGGCTCGAACCGGTCGAGTACCCCGCGACCCGAAGGACGGGTTCGACCCCCGGGGAACGGGCCGACGACGTCCACGCGGCCTTCGCGGACCCGGATGTGAAGGCGGTGTTCACCTCCATCGGCGGCGACGACCAGATCACCGTCCTGCCGCTGCTGGACCGTGAGTTGATCCGGGCCAACCCCAAGCCGTTCTTCGGGGTCAGCGACAACACCAACCTGCTGGCGTTCCTGTACAACGCCGGCATCGTCGGCTACCACGGCGGGACCGTGATGACCTCGCTGGGCAGGCCCGGCGCCATGAACCCGGTGACCGCCGAGTCGCTGCGCGCCGCGCTGTTCACCTCGGGGCCGTACGAACTGCGGCCCGCCGAGCGCTTCAACGACATCGAGCGCGACTGGGCGGACCCGGCGACCTTCGACGCGGAGCCGGAGAGCCGGCCCGGCGCCGGTTGGACCTGGGTGAACGCGGACCGCGTGGTGGAGGGCCGCGCGTGGGGCGGCTGTCTGGAGATCCTGGGCTGGCTGCTGATGGCCGACCGCGAGGTACCGCGCGACCTGTCCGTCTTCGACGGGGGCGTGCTCTTCCTGGAGACCTCGGAGGAACTGCCGAGCGGCGAGGAGGTCTTCCGGACGCTTCGGAACATGGGTGAGCGCGGGCTGCTCGGGCGCTTCTCCGCGCTCCTGATGGGCCGCCCCAAGACCTGGTCCTTCGAGAAGCCCAACAGCCCTGAGGACGCGGAGCGTTACGCCGCCGGCCAGCGGGAGGCGGTGCTGCGCGCGATGCGGATGTACGCCCCGGACACCGTGATCGTCTTCGACGTGGACCTCGGGCACACCGATCCGCAGGTCGTCCTGCCCTACGGCGGTGCGGTCAGGGTCGACGGTCCCGCCCGGCGTATCACCGTCACCTACTGACCGCGGTTGACGCCACCGGGGACACAGCACGTCGAACGGGCCTCCGCACGCCCCGTAACCAGGTGTCACGGTGGATGGTTGACGCTGTATGCACAGTGCACGCAACGGAGAACCGCCCTCCATGCCGCGACTCGCGGCCGCCTCGCTCGCCGGGACGGCCATCGAGTTCTACGACTTCTTCGTCTACGGGACGGCGGCGGCCCTCGTCCTGGGGCCGCTGTTCTTCCCGACGTTCTCGCCGCTGGCGGGTACCCTCGCGGCCTTCGCGACGTTCGGGGTCGGGTTCGTGGCCCGGCCGCTGGGCTCGGTGCTCTTCGGGCACATCGGGGACCGACACGGGCGGCGCCCTGTCCTCGTCGTGTCCCTGCTGCTGACCGGGGGCGCGACCGTCGCCGTCGGCTGTGTCCCCACCTTCGACTCGATAGGTGTCACCGCCCCCTTCCTCCTGCT
Organism: Streptomyces ossamyceticus; assembly: GCF_001418475.1. Lineage (GTDB taxonomy): Bacteria > Actinomycetota > Actinomycetes > Streptomycetales > Streptomycetaceae > Streptomyces > Streptomyces ossamyceticus. The sequence continues at coordinate 5,043 of NZ_LIQX01000399.1, forward strand.
CGCCCTGCGCTTCCTGCAAGGACTCGGGCTGGGCGGGGAGTGGGGCGGGGCGGTGCTGCTGGCGGCGGAACACGCGCCGGCCGAGCGGCGCGGGCTGTGGTCGAGCTTTCCGCAAATCGGCCCCGCGGTGGGCTTCCTGCTGGCCAACGGCGTGATGCTGGCGCTGGCGGCGACACTGACCGACGCCCAGTTCGCCTCCTGGGGATGGCGGGTGCCGTTCTGGGCTGCGGGTGTCCTGGCCGTGGCCGGGCTGTGGCTGCGTGCGTCCCTCGTGGAGAGCCCGCGGTTCCTGGAGATCGACGACCACGCGCGCGTGCCGCTCGCCGAGGTGGTGCGCGACCACTGGCGGCTCGTCCTGCTGACGGCCGGGGCGCTCTCCGTCGGGTACGCGGTGTTCTACACGGTGACGACCTGGTCCCTCGCCTACGGGACCGAGCGGCTCGGGGTGAGCCGCACCGTCATGCTGACGTGCGTCATGGGCGCCGTGGTCGTGAAGGGCGCCCTCACCCCGCTGGCGGCCGTACTCGGCGACCGGTACGGACGGCGCCCCCTGTGCCTGGTTGGGTGCGCCGCCACCGTGCTGTGGATGTTCCCCCTGGTCGCGCTGCTGTCGACCGGCGAGCCCCTGCTCATGTTCCTGGGCTTCCTGGTGGCGATGCTCGCGTTCGTCACGATGTTCGCCGTCCTCGCCGCGTATCTGCCGGAGCTGTACGAGCCCCGGGTGCGCTGCACGGGAGCCGCCGTGGGCTACAACCTCGGCGGGGTCGTCGGCGGCGCCCTCACCCCGATCGTGGCCACCGCCGTGTCCCAGGGCGGCCGGGTCCCCTGGGGCGTCGGCGCCTATCTGACGGGAATCGCGCTGCTGAGCCTCGGCTGCTTCGCGCTGCTGCCGGAGACCCGACCGGTCCCGAGGACCACGACGGAGGCGGCGGAGGCCACCGCGGGGTGAGCGGACGGAGGTGCTCCCGCCACGGGTCGGGTGCACCTCCGCCGCGGGCAGGGGACACCCCGGCTACGGGTCGGGAGTGCCCCAGCTACGCGTCGGAAGTGCCCCGGTTACGGGTCGGGGACGCCCTGGCAACTGGTCGGGGGCGCTCCCCGCTACGGGGTCACCGCGAGTTCCAGGTACGCCGCGAAGATCACGAGGTGCACCCCGCCCTGGAGCGGCGTCGCCCGGCCCGGCACCACCGTCAGCGAGGCCACCACGACGGTCAGGGCGAGCAGCACCATATGGGTCGCGCCGAGGCCGAGGACGAGGGGGCCGGAGAGCCAGAGCGAGGCCAGGGCCACCGCCGGGATGGTGAGGCCGATGCTCGCCATCGCGGACCCGAGGGCGAGGTTGAGGCTGGTCTGGACGCGGTCGCGGCGGGCGGCGCGCAGGGCGGCGATGGTCTCGGGCAGCAGCACGAGCAGGGCGATGACCACACCGACGACGGCGTGCGGCAGTCCCGCGGCCTGCACACCGGACTCGATGGTCGGCGAGACGCCCTTGGCGAGGCCGACCACGCCGACGAGCGCGAGGCCGAGGAGTCCGAGGCTGACGGCGGCGGTGCGGGAGGTCGGCGCCTCGGCGTGGTCGTCGGCGGTGATCACCTCGCCCTGTCGGGTGATCGGCAGGAAGTAGTCCCGGTGGCGCATGGTCTGGGTCGCCACGAAGAGGCCGTAGAGCAGCAGTGACGCCAGTGCCGCGAAGGTGAGCTGGGCCGTGGAGAACTCCGGGCCGGGCTTGCTCGTGGTGAAGGTGGGCAGCACCAGGCTGAGGGTCGCCAGGGTCGCGACCGTGGCGAGGGCCGCGCCGGTGCCCTCCGGATTGAAGACGGCGAGTCCATGTCGCAGTGAGCCGACGAGCAGACACAGGCCGAGGATGCCGTTGCAGGTGATCATCACCGCCGCGAAGACGGTGTCACGGGCGAGGGTGGAACTCTTGTCGCCGCCGTCGGCCATGAGCGTGACGATCAGCGCGACCTCGATGATCGTCACCGCGACCGCGAGGACCAGCGATCCGAACGGTTCGCCGACCCGGTGGGCGACGACTTCTGCATGGTGGACGGCGGAGAGGACAGCCCCCGCGAGCACCAGCGTCACCAGGGCGACGAGCGCCCCGGGCAGATCACGCCCCCAGGTGAGAACGAGCAGGACGACCGCGGCCACCGGGACGGCGGCGGTCCATCGCGCCGTGAGCGACCGGAGTCGAGCGAGCATGCGGTGATCCTTTCAGACGTGAAGGGGCCCCGCACTCCGGTCGACGCCGTGGATGCGCGTCTTCGGTGGGCGGGGCCCCTTCGATCGTTGCTGTGCTGTGCGGCGGCCGCTGTCAGGCCTCGACGCTGTCCTTCTCGGCGCCTTCGGTCTTCGGCTGCTCCGCCTCGGCCGCCGCCTGCTTCTTGGAAGCACGGAGGCTGGTGATCGTGGTGACGATCAGGACCGAGCAGATCACCCCGAGGGAGACCGGGATGGAGATCTCGGGCACATGGACGCCGGACTCGTGCAGTGCGTGCAGGACCAGCTTCACGCCGATGAAGCCGAGGATGACCGACAGACCGTAGGACAGGTGGACCAGCTTCCTCAGCAGCCCGCCGATGAGGAAGTACAGCTGCCTCAGGCCCATCAGCGCGAACGCGTTGGCCGTGAAGACGATGTACGGGTCCTGGGTCAGGCCGAAGATGGCCGGGATCGAGTCCAGGGCGAACAGGACGTCGGTGGTGCCGATCGCGAGCATCACGACGAGCATCGGCGTCATGACGCGCTTGCCGTTCTGCTCGATCCACAGCTTGGTGCCGTGGTAGCGGTCGGCGACGCCGAAGCGCTTCTCGGCCGCCTTCAGGAGCTTGTTCTCCTCCCAGTCCTCGTCCTCCTCGTCGGCCCTGGCCTCCTGGATCAGCTTCCAGGCGGTGTAGATCAGGAACGCGCCGAAGATGTAGAAGACCCAGGCGAAGCTGGCGAGGATCGCCGCGCCCGCGGCGATGAATATCGCGCGGAGCACCAGGGCGATCAGTACACCGATCAGGAGCACCCGCTGCTGGTACTGCGACGGCACCGCGAACTTCGCCATGATCAGGACGAAGACGAAGAGGTTGTCGACGCTCAGCGACTTCTCGGTGATGAAGCCGGCGAAGAACTCTCCGGCCGGCTGGCCGCCGGCGAAGACGAACAGTCCGAGCCCGAAGAGGGCGGCCAGGACGATCCAGACGACCGTCCAGATTCCGGCTTCCTTGATGGACACGTCATGGGGCTTGCGGCCGATGAAGAAGTCGACCGCGATGAGGGCGGCAAGGCCCACCACTGTCAGGACCCACAGGGTCGTGGAAACATCCACTGCGCCTCCGGCAGTACGTAACGGCAAATTGCAGCGTCATCGCTACCGGAGGTCTCTTCCACCCGGTCCTCCAGGGCGTTCCACAACGCCTGGTGCCGCCGGGCCGACGCCCCGGGATCTGTCTGATCCGTATTGACGGGTACGCCGCAGCAAGTAGGGAGTACTCCCCTCCGCTCATAAGAGCATACCCATTCACCAAGAATAGGTAAAGGGGTAAGCAAAGAAAGTATCAAAATCGCAGGTCAGGATGGCTTTACTAGGTCTTGATGCAGGTGGGGGCGCGCCCGCGCTCAGCGGTTCCAGGAGCGGCGGGCGTCCGCCACCTGGGTGAGCACCTGGTGGAGGATCCGGCTGCCCGGCGGGACGAGCGACGGCTCGTACGTCCACGCGTGCCCGACCCAGGGGTCGGCCAGGTGGTCGTCCGGGGTGGGTGTGAGTCGCAGCAGCGAACGCCACAGCGGGTCGAGCAACGGCCCGTAGGCGGCGGCGTCCTGACGGTCGGCCACCATCATCAGATGGACGCCGACGGCAGGGCCCTCGTCCGCGAGGTAGCGCAGCTGCGTCACGGCCCGGTCGTCGAAGCCGTGCGGGAAGTCGTTGACGATCAGGAGCTGCTCGGCCGTGTCGAAGCCGGGCGGCAGCGCGTCCGCGGCTCCTCCTCGCACCGCCATCTGCACGAGGTCGACCCGCTGGGTGAGCCGCCCCAGGACGTCCGAGACGCCGGCGGCGCCGACGGCGGGCGGTCCGGCGAGGACGCCCGGCTGGGTCAGCGGTGCCAGCGTGGTCGCTCCGGTGCCGGCCGGGTCGATGACATGGACGCTGAACTCCCCCGGCGGGTACACCGCGAGGAGCCGCGCGGCGAGCGCCACGGCGGTGTCCAGGGCGAGACGGCGCAGTTCGTCGGAGTCGGTGAAGGAGTCACCGGAGCCGGAACGGCCACTGTCGATCCACAGACCCCGCTCCAACGGCAGCCGGACCAGCATGGGGATGCGCAGTCCGTCGCTCTCCGGCAGACGCAGGTCGCCCAGGCGCACGGCCATCGGGACCTCCATCGGGACCCGGTAGCCGTGCCACACCGGGTTGTCCCAGCGGGCGTACGCCATGGGCAGCGCGGGCTCCACGACGTCGGCCTCGGCCCGCAGCTGGGCGAGGTCACGGTCAAGGGCGGCGCGGGCCTGGTCGACGAGCTGGGCATGCTTGGCGCGCGCGGCCTCGCGCGCGGCGTCGCCCTGCCCGCTGATGCGGCTGCGTGGGTCGGACAGGACCCGGTCCAGCTCCTGCTCCATGCGCGACTCGGCGAAGTCGACGGCGCTGCGGTACGCGGCGGTGGTGCGGGCCAGGTCCTCGAACATGCCCCACACCTGGTTGTAGAGCCGCTCGTCCATGGACCAGCCGGTGGCGTCCCCGGCGACGGGCTGCGCGGGCTGACCGGGCTGTGCCGGGGACGCCACCGGCTGG
>NZ_LIQX01000004.1 GCF_001418475.1 Streptomyces ossamyceticus
CTTGAGCCCCGCCCTCTCGCCCGCCTACGGTCTACACATCGAGTACGGAGCAATCCCCCGAAGCACCACGATTGCCCCAACCCGGCCGTGTGCCCGAGTGGTTCAGGGGCTCGCCTGCAAAGCGAGTTACGCGGGTTCGAATCCCGCCATGGCCTCCAGTGCCGTCTCGACCAGCATGTCGTCGAAGGGCTCCACCGTTCGCGGTGGGGCCCTTCGACGTGTCGCGAGGCCGCTGCGATGCGGCCGGCCGACGCGGCTGGTGAATGCGGCTGGTGCATGCGGCTGGACGGGTGCAGTAGGCGCCCCGCTCCGGTGCCCTCCGCCAAGAGGGGCGTGCCGCCGGATTACATGGTGCTGCGCCTCTGCGCGGGGCGTGCCGGCGCCCTTCGCGGCCCCGGATCCGACGAAGGAAAGAGCGCAATGGCAGAGCGCGACCCTCGCAACCGCACCGGCCGCCGCCCGCTACTTCGCGGGCTCGCCGCTGCCGTGTTCGCGGCCGGCATGCTGGTGGCCTCGGCGGGACAAGGCCACGGCACCGGCGCGGCCACTCCGGCGCCCGGCGCACAGTTCACGCCGTTGACGGCGGCGGTGCTGACCAAGCCGACGCCGTTCGTCGCCACGGACGGCAAGACGCACCTCTCCTACGAACTGCTCACCACGAGCTCCCTGCCCAGCAGCACACGGCTGCGGCTCGACCGTGTCGACGTGCGGGACGCCCGCACGCACCGGGTCGTCGGCTCGCTGCGCGGGCAGGCGCTGGCCGAGGCCGCCAACCCGGTGGGCGACCCCCTGCCGGGCGCGGACGCATACACCCCGCCGCCCCCGGCGCCGACGCCGACCGTCATCGAGGGCTCCCAGCAGTGGATCATCTGGCTCGATCTGGCCCTCGACCGCGGTCGGCCGGTGCCCAAGGTCCTCGAACACCGTCTCTCGGGTGCCGTCCTGGCCCCCTCGGGCTCCTCCCCCTTCGAGGAGACGGTGCAGCCCACCCGGACCTCCGGCGTCCCGCCGCTGAACCTGAACGCGCCGGTCCGCCCCGGCACCTGGTACTCCAGCGAGTCGTGCTGCGGCAACACCCACCACCGGCGCGGCCTCGCCCCGATCAACGGCCGCTTCTATGTGCCGCAGCGTTTCGCGATCGACTGGTACCGGGTCGGTGAGCAGGGGCAGACCTGGGAAGGCGCCCCCACGCGGCTCACCAGCTATCTGAGCTACCGTCAGCCGGTCGTGGCCTCGACCGGCGGCACGGTGGTGGAGGTCCAGGACGGCATCCCGGACAACACCCCGCCCGTCACGCCGCCCGTCCCGCCGATCGAGGAGACCGTCGGCAACCACGTCACCGTGGAGGTCGAGCCGGGCCGCTACCTCCTCTACGCCCACCTGAAGCCCGGCTCGCTCAGGGTCCGGGAGGGTGACCGCGTCGAAACCGGCCAGGTCCTCGGGCGGATCGGCAACAGCGGCAACTCGACCACGCCGCACCTGCACTTCCAGGTGATGACCACACCCGAGTTCTTCCCGACCGACAGTCCGCCCTTCACCTTCCGGACGTTCCGCGTCGTCGGGCAGGTCGAGCCCCGGATCTGGGACGACAACCTGGGCCTTCAGCCGACCGGCATCCTGCCGATCACCCCCTCGCCGTACGAGGGTTGGCACCGTGCGCGGTACCCGCTCGACCGCGAGATCCTGGAGTTCTGACCGGACCCCGGTCGGGCTGTTGTCACCAGTCGCACCGTTGTCACGAAGGGCGGCGCCTGTCCGAGGTGCCGCCCTTTCTGCATCCAGGTCTACGAGCGGCCGTCCGGTGTCGCGCGGACCAGTCGTGCAGCGGCCGGCCGTCGTCGTGTTCCCTAAGGGCACGCGGGCAGGGCGGGGCTGCGGAGCGTTCAGCCGCCCGCGCAGGCCTCGTTGCGGAGGGTCTCCACCCAGCAGCCCGTCGCCGTCTTCTCGCGCTTCTCCCGCTGGAGGAGCCAGAGGGTGAAGGCGAACGTGGAGATGTCGGCCTTGAGGGGGCAGAGCGTGGACTCGGGCTCGCTCCAGTTGAGGGCGGCGCCCGTCGTGCCGTCGAGGACGACGCTGTTGCCCTCGACGAAGTGGCCGAGACGGATCAGTCGGCTCGCCTCGGCGGGAAGTCGGTCGGCGGGGAACCCGGGTCGTTCGTGCGCGTAGTACTCGGCGAGGGTCGGCAGCGGGATGTCCGTGTCGAGCTGGAAGAGCGCGTGCTCCTCGGGCAGGCCCATGTCGCGCAGGAAGCGGCGGGTCGGCTCGTGCGTGAGCGTCGCCGGGAAGTCGAAGTCCTCGAAGCGCCACACCTTGCTCTGGCCGAACTCCTCGTCCAGCAGCAGGGCGGGCAGGTCCAGTGCCAGTCCCGACAGTGTCGCCGGTCCGGCGGTCACGGTCAGGTCCGTCTGGTCGTTCAGGTCCGTCAGGCCCATGGTCCCCATCGTCATCGTGCTCTCGGCTCCCCCAGCACATGGTGCGCGGCGTGCTACCCCCCGGCAGGGGACAACACCGCACCGCCCAGCGGCCGTTGCCGTCCCACTCCAAGAACCTTACGCCGCCCCACTGACAACGCCCGCCGCACACGCGAACACCAGCCAACGAGCTCTCTTCGGGGACCGGTCGGGACGGGTCAGGACCAGCCGGCCACCCGTCAGAACCGCCCGACCACGCACCCGTCAGAACCGGCCGGCACCCACCCGGATCGACCGGCCACGCACCCGCCCCGGAACCGGCTGACGCCGTCAGAACCGACCGGCCACGCACGCAACAAGACCGGCCGACACCCATCAACACCGACCGGCCACGCACCCGTCAGGACCGGTCAGGTCCCCGTCACCACCGCCGCCTGCGGCCGGATCGGCAGGCGGTTCACGGGGCGGCCCGTCGCGGCCCGTACCGCGGAGGCGATGGCCGCCGGTGAGGTGACCACCGGCACCGCGCTGGCCGCCTTCGCGCCGAAGGGGGCCACCACGTCACGCTCCTCCACCAGCTTGACGATCTGGATGTCGGGGGCGTCGAGCGCGGTCGGCAGGGAGTAGCCGGTCAGGTCGGGGTGTCGGATCAGACCGCGCGGGGTGCGCAGGTTCTCCGTCAGCGCGATGCCGACGCCCTGCGTGACACCCGCCTCGATCCGGGCGTCGAGCTGCGCGGGGTTGAGGATCCGGCCCACGTCCTGGGCGACCGCCAGCTCCACGACCCGTACGGAGCCGAGTTCGATGTCGACGTCCACGACCGCGCGGATCGCGCAGAAGGCCATGCCCACGAACGCGTCGCCCTGGCCCGCGCCGTCCAGCGGCTCGGTGGGGTGCGGGCGGCACTGCGCGGTGGCCCACAGCTCCTTGCCGTCGAGCGCCTCCGCGACCGTCGTCGACAGGACACCGTCGTACGACGTGATCTTGCCGTCGGTGATCTGGAGCAGCTCCGTGGACATGCCGAACTTGTGGGCCAGGGGCTGAAGCAGCTGTGTGCGGACCATCTTCGCCGCGCGTTCCACCGCGCCGCCCGACACCCACGTGTGGCGGCCCCGGCAGCCGGCGCCCGCGGGGGGCTGGTCGGTGTCGACCTGGGCGATGTGGACCTCGTCGATGCCGAGGGTCTCCTGCACGATCTGCCGGGCGAGGGTGGAGAAGCCCTGGCCGGTGTCTACGGCCGCGCACAGCACGGTGGCGATGCCGTCGTGGACCTTCACGGTGGCCGTGGAGACCTCGTCGGCGCCCTCCGCGCCGAGCATGTGGACCATGCCGAGGCCATAGCCGACGCCGCGCCGGACCGCGCCCGGCTCGCCCGCGCCCTCGGGGCCGCCGGGCAGCAGCCAGTCCTCCTCGGGGGTGTCCTTCGGCAGCGCCGGGAGCGGGAACTCCCGGACCGCTTCGAGGAGTTCGGCGACCGGGGCCGGGCAGGTCACGGACTGCCCGGTCGGCAGCACGTCACCCGTGGACATCACGTTGCGCATGCGCAGCTCGGCCGGGTCGAGGCCCAGCTTCTTGGCGAGCTTGTCCATCTGCGCCTCGTACGCGGCGCACACCTGCATGGCGCCCTCGCCGCGGACATGACCGGAGGGCGGGTTGTTGGTGCGGACCGCCCAGCCCTCGATGAAGGCGTTGGGGACGATGTACGGGCCGCAGGCGAACGACACGGCCGCCGCCAGGGCCTCGGACGAGGTGTCGGCGTACGCGCCCGCGTCGAGCAGGATCTGGGCCTCGACCTTGACGAGTCTGCCCTCGGCGTCCGCGTGGTGGCGGTACCGCAGGAGCGTCGGGTGCCGGTGCGCGTGGCCCAGGAAGGACTCCTCGCGCGTGGCGGTCAGCTTGACCGGGCAGCCGGTCTTCAGCGCCAGCAGACCGAGGGGGAGCTGGAAGCCCTGGTCCTCGCGGTCGGCGGTGGCGCCGGGCACCCCGGTGACGACGATCTTCACGCGGTCGGGGGCCAGACCGTACACGGCGGCGGCGGTGTCGCGGTCGGTGTGCGGGTCGGTGGAGCCGAGGTACAGCTCGACACCGCCGTCGGGGCGGGGCACGGCGAGGCCGGCCTCTGCGCCGATGGGGGCCGGATCCTGGCGGCCGATGCGGTACTGCCCCTCGACGACGATCTCGCCGGCCGCGTCGGGGTCGCCGTGGCGCAGCGGGATGTGGCGGATCAGGTTGCCGTCGGGATGCAGGGGTTCGGCCTCGAAGGCCTGCTCCGGGTCGATCACCGGGTCGAGCACCTCGTACTCGACGATGACGGCGGCGGCGGCCATCCGCGCGGTGTCCGGGTGGTCGGCGGCGACGGCCGCGATGGGCTCGCCGTGGTGGCGCACGACCTCGGAGGCGAACACCGGCCGGTCGATCTTGCCTCGGCCGTGCAGCGGGGTGCCCGGCACGTCCTCGTGGGTGACGACGGCCCGGACGCCGGGCATCTCGCGCGCGTGCGACGTGTCGATGGACACGATGCGCGCGTGCGGGTGCGGTGAGCGCAGGACGGCCGCCCACAGCAGACCCTCGGCCCACAGGTCGGCCGCGTACGGGAAGGTGCCCTCGGACTTGGCGCGGGCGTCGGCGGACGGCAGGGACACGCCGAGTCCGTGCGGCAGTGCCTCCGGTGCGGGCGCGGCGTCCCCGGCGGTGCCGGCGGTGCCGGTGATCGCGGGCGTCGCGGTGGCTGCGTCGTTGCTCACGCCTGGCCTCCGTCCTGGCCGAACGACTGGTCCTGATCGCCGAAGTTCCGGCCCTGGCCGCCGTAGGTGTCGTCATGACCGCCGAACGACTGCCCTTGACCGCCGTACGTGTCGTCATGACCACCGAACGACTGCCCCTGACCGCCGAACGACTGGTCCTGGCCGCCGAACGACTGGTCCTGGCCGCCGAAGCTCTGGCCCTGGCCGCCGTACGTGTCGCCGTGACCGCCGAACGACTGCCCCTGACCGCCGTACGTGTCGTCGTGACCCCCGAACGACTGGTCCTGGCCGCCGAACGACTGGTCCTGGCCCCCGAAGCTCTGGCCCTGGCCGCCGTACGTGTCGCCGTGACCGCCGAACGACTGCCCCTGACCGCCGTACGTGTCGTCCTGGCCGCCGAAGGACAGCCCCTGGCCGCCGTACGACTGGTTGGGGTCGTGCGGGGCCTGGGGCGGGGTCCCCTGTGCCTCGTAGGCCGCCGGGTTGACGCCGCCAGCGCCGGGGCCCGCCTGGTGCGGGATGCGGGCCTCGTCGGTGTCGGCGCCGGTGTCGCCGTCGCCGGCCGCGTGCGCCGCGCGTTCGGCGACGACGTCGCGGACGGCCGCCAGCACGCCGCGGTAGCCGGAGCAGCGGCAGAGGTTGCCGCACAGCGCCTGGCGGGCCTCCAGTTCGGTGGGCGCCGGGTTGCCCTCCAGGAGGTCGTGCACGGTCATCGCCATGCCGGGCACGCAGAAGCCGCACTGGACGGCACCG
>NZ_LIQX01000040.1 GCF_001418475.1 Streptomyces ossamyceticus
CCCCGCCCCCCGAGCCGTCCGCACGGACACCGGCGTCCTCACCCGCGCCCTCGCGCACACCCCCGACCGTGCCGCCCTCCTCGCCGTCGTCGCCCGCGACACCGTCGAGTTGCTCACCGACCCCGTCGCCTGCGCGAGCCTGCGCCAGTGCGCCGGCGACAACTGCCCCCTCGTGTACGTCGACACGTCCCGGGGCCGACGCCGCCGCTGGTGCTCCAGCGAGATCTGCGGCAATCGCGAACGCGTGGCCCGGCATCGCCGCCGCGCGGCCGTTTCACGCGCGTAGACCACGCACCTTCCGCCCCGTTTACCGCCGCTTGGCGATGGATTGCCCATGTCCCCTGCATCGCCTAGCAGTTGGGCAACCGGCCCACTCGCGTAAAGAAGCAGCAGTGCTGTTTTTCACACCGCGAGGTCCACATCTTCACAATTCCCGCCCTCCGGCGCAGGTTTTGAAGCTGATTTAGCCGCGCTTGTCCCTCAGGAGCCCCACCAACCCCGCGTTTAATCGAGAAAGTTGTGGCTCAACTCTGAACACACACCTGGTTACCTACGTATCCCGATGTGAGCGACCGACTGGGGGAACCCCCGGACACCGGAGGTAGCCGTGCGCAAGGATTCCGCTGTGGCCGATGACCGCCCGCACAGGGCACGACATCGCGCATCACAGCCCTCAGAGCCAGACGAGGAGCTGATGCGCGCGCTGTACCGCGAGCATGCTGGACCCTTGCTCGCGTACGTGCTGCGTCTGGTCGCGGGCGACCGCCAACGCGCCGAGGACGTTGTGCAGGAAACTCTCATCAGGGCCTGGAAGAACGCCGGTCAGCTCAATCGAGCGACCGGATCGGTACGCCCCTGGCTGGTGACGGTCGCACGCCGCATCGTCATCGACGGCCACCGCAGCCGGCAGGCCCGGCCGCAGGAGGTCGACCCGTCGCCGCTGGAGGTCATCCCCGCGGAGGACGAGATCGACAAGGCGTTGTGGCTGATGACACTGTCGGACGCGCTGGACGACCTGACCCCTGCCCACAGGGAAGTCCTGGTCGAGACCTATTTCAAAGGGCGTACGGTCAATGAGGCGGCCGAGACGCTTGGCATCCCCAGTGGAACCGTCCGCTCCCGGGTGTTCTACGCCCTGCGGTCGATGAAGCTGGCTCTGGAGGAGCGCGGGGTGACGGCATGAGCAACATCTACGGGGGGTATGGACCGGGAATGCCCGGGTCTGTGCAAGGAGCCCAAGGTTCCGGCGACAACATCCACGAAACCGTCGGCGCGTACGCCCTCGGGATACTGGACGACGCCGAGGCCACACAATTCGAGGCCCATCTCGCCACGTGCGAATGGTGCGGTCAGCAGCTCGACGAGCTGGCCGGCATGGAACCGATGCTGGCCGCCCTCGCCGATCTGCCCGCGGCCCAGGGGACACCGGCGATCGGTGAGTCCCTGGCGGCGAAACCGAGCACGAAGCTCTCGGACCGGCTGGTCGGCGAGGTCGTCCAGCACCGGGCCAAGAAGAGCCGGCGCAACTTCTTCATGCTGGCGGCCGGTATCGCGGCGATCATCGCGGGTCCCACCGCGGTGTTCGCGACGGCCGGTGGTGGCGAGGACGACAAGTCGGCCACACCGCTGGCCGCCAACCCGGCAAAGGACGCCTTCATGGGGATCGCGTCCGCGGACAAGGTCTCGTCCACGGACGCGTCCAGCCAGGTCAGAGCGACGGTCGCCACCCAGGAGAAGGCGTGGGGAACCCACGCCGTCCTGGAGCTGAAGAACGTCAAGGGCCCGGAGAAGTGCTCGCTGATCGCCGTCGGCAAGAACGGCGAGCGGGAGACGGTCACCTCCTGGTCCGTCCCGACCTGGGGTTACGGCATCAAGGGCGCCAAGACGGAGCAGGCGAAGAACCCGCTCTACGTCGAGGGCGGCGCCGCCTTCACCCCGGACGAGATCGACCACTTCGAGGTCCTGACCTTCTCCGGCAAGAAGCTGGTCCAGGTCGAGGCGTAACCGACCGGTGCCCCGCGTCCCCCCGTCTTTCGGGGGCGCGGGGCACCGGCTGTTCCCCCCGGGGGCTACCGTCGCGTACGGTGGACGGCTGCCCAGCACGTCAGAAGGGGGCCCGGGTGGCCGCTCAGGTTCAGCAGGAAACGCTCGACTCCGCTCACGACTCCGTCCGTGAGCGGGAGATCGGCGTGGAACAGGAACATCTGGACCGGGTGTACCGGCGTCTCGAGGAGAAGATCCACGAGGCGGAGTTCCTGATGAACGACGCGGCGAAGCGCGGCCAGGTCGGCACCCCCGGCGCGCTCGCCGAGCGGGATGCCCAGGTCTTCCGTGCGGGCATCCATCTGAACCGTCTGAACAACGAGTTCGAGGACTTCCTCTTCGGCCGTATCGACCTCCTCCTCGGCAAGGACGGCAAGAAGGGTCCGGACGGCGCGTACACCGCCGTCGAGCCCGCCGAGGGCGCGGTCCGCCCCGACAACACCGCCGACATCGCCGAGACCCTGCACATCGGCCGTATCGGTGTCCTCGACTCCGAGTACGCGCCGCTGGTCATCGACTGGCGGGCCCCCGCCGCCGCCCCCTTCTACCGCTCGACCCCCGTCGACCCCGGCCGGGTCGTCCGCCGCCGCGTCATCCGCTCCAAGGGGCGCAAGGTGCTCGGCGTCGAGGACGACCTGATGCGCCCCGAGCTGACGGCGCGCCTCGACGGCCACGAGCTGCCCGTCATCGGCGACGGCGCCCTGATGGCCGCCCTCGGCCAGGCCCGCAGCCACACCATGCGGGACATCGTCGCCTCCATCCAGGCCGAGCAGGACCTGGTGATCCGCGCCCCCGCCGCCTCCGTGACGTACGTCGAGGGCGGGCCCGGCACCGGCAAGACGGCCGTCGCCCTGCACCGCGCCGCGTACCTCCTCTACCAGGACCGGCGCCGGTACGCGGGCGGCATCCTCATCGTCTCCCCGACCCCGCTGCTCGTCGCGTACACCGAGGGCGTCCTGCCCTCGCTCGGCGAGGAGGGCCAGGTCGCCATCCGCGCCATCGGCTCCCTCGTCGACGGCGCGGAGGCCACCCTGTACGACTCCCCGGCCGTGGCCCGTGCCAAGGGCTCGTACCGCATGCTCAAGGTGTTGCGGAAGGCCGCCCGGGGCGCGCTGGAGCGGAGCGACGCGCCCACCCGGCTGCGTGTCGTCGCCTTCGGCCGGCGGCTGGAGCTGGAGGCCGAGGAACTGGACCGCGTCCGCCGCAACGCGCTCGGCGGAACCGCCCCCGTCAACCTGCTGCGCCCCCGTGCCCGCAAGCTCCTCCTCGACGCGCTGTGGGACCGGTCGGGTGCCGCGGGACGGCACACGGACCCCGAACTCGCCGCCGAGCTCCGCTCCTCCTTCGACGAGGACATCACCAGCGAGGACGACTTCATCGCCTTCCTCGACGCCTGGTGGCCCGAGCTGACGCCCCGCGCGGTCCTCACCGCCATGGCCGACGAGCGCCGCCTCGGCCGCTGGGCCCGGCGCATCCTCAACCCCGGCGAGGTCCGCCGGGTCGCCCGCTCCCTCAAGCGGGACGGCCTCTCCGTCCACGACGTCGCCGTGCTCGACGAGCTCCAGGCGATCCTCGGCGTGCCCGCCCGCCCCCGCAAGAAGCGCGATCTCGACCCGCTCGACCAGCTCTCGGGCCTGGAGGAGCTGATGCCCGTGCGGGAGGAGACCCAGCGCGAACGCGCCGAGCGGCTGGCCCAGGAACGCACCGAGTACGCGCACATCATCGTCGACGAGGCGCAGGACCTGACCCCGATGCAGTGGCGCATGGTGGGCCGCCGCGGCCGCCACGCCACCTGGACGGTCGTGGGCGACCCCGCCCAGTCCTCCTGGTCCGACCCCGACGAGGCGGCCGAGGCCCGCGACGAGGCGCTGGGCAGCCGCCCGCGCCGCCGATTCACCCTCACCGTCAACTACCGCAACCCGGCCGAGATCGCCGAACTGGCGGCGAAGGTGCTTGCGCTGGCGATGCCGGGCTCCGAATCCCCGTCCGCGGTCCGCTCCACCGGCGTCGAGCCCCGCTTCGTCACCGCCCAGCGCGACACCCTGGCCCGCACGGTCCGCGCGGAGGCCGCGCGGCTGCTGGACCTCGTCGACGGCACCGTCGGCGTGGTCGTCGCGATGAACCGCCGTGAGGAGGCCGCGCGCTGGCTGGCCGGCCTGGGCGACCGCGTCGTCGCCCTCGGCAGCCTGGAGGCGAAGGGCCTGGAGTACGACGCGACGGTGGTCGTCTCCCCGGCGGAGATCGCCGACGAGTCCCCGGCGGGCCTGCGAGTCCTGTACGTGGCCCTGACGAGGGCGACCCAGCAGCTGACGGTGGTCTCGGCGGAGAGGGACGACCCCGACGCCCACGGCATCCCCGACCTGTTGCGGGACTGAGGGGGTAGTCGGTCGGCTGCGGGCAACCACACCTCGCCCGCACCCGCCGACGCATCAGCAACTCCCCGAGTCGTCAGGCGCCTGTTAACCTGAGTACGGCACCGGCTCGATCCAAGCCCCCGGGCCCAACCTTCGTCGCTCAGAGCGACCACTTGCCGCGAGGCGAGCATGGCGGGTCGGTGCCACCTAGACGCGATTGGTAGGCGAGAGGTCCACGTCCCTGTGACGTGGACCTCTTTCTGTTGAGAACAAAACGTTCAGAACTCCGCCGGGCTAACGCCTACTCGGTGGTAGGTGCGACGATCGGACGGCAAAACGCACCAACGCAGTAGCGAAAGCAGAGGAAGTCGGCCATGGCAACGGCGCCCAGCGTCTCCTACTCGATGACGGTCCGCCTGGAGGTGCCCGCGAGCGGAACCGCGGTCTCCCAGCTCACCACGGCCGTCGAGTCCCACGGAGGCTCGGTGACCGGCCTCGACGTGACCGCATCCGGCCACGAGAAGCTCCGCATCGACGTCACCATCGCGGCCACCTCCACCGCGCACGCCGACGAGATCGTGGAGCAGCTGCGTGACATCGAGGGCGTGACGCTCGGCAAGGTCTCCGACCGTACGTTCCTGATGCACCTCGGCGGCAAGATCGAGATGGCGTCGAAGCACCCCATCCGCAACCGTGACGACCTCTCGATGATCTACACGCCCGGTGTGGCCCGCGTCTGCATGGCGATCGCCGAGAACCCCGAGGACGCCCGCCGCCTCACCATCAAGCGCAACTCCGTTGCGGTCGTGACGGACGGCTCCGCCGTCCTCGGCCTCGGCAATATCGGCCCCAAGGCCGCGCTGCCCGTCATGGAGGGCAAGGCGGCCCTCTTCAAGCGGTTCGCCGGCATCGACGCCTGGCCGCTCTGCCTCGACACCCAGGACACCGACGCGATCGTCGAGATCGTCAAGGCGATCGCCCCCGGCTTCGCGGGCATCAACCTGGAGGACATCTCCGCGCCCCGCTGCTTCGAGATCGAGGCCCGGCTGCGCGAGGCCCTCGACATCCCCGTCTTCCACGACGACCAGCACGGCACCGCGATCGTCGTGCTCGCCGCCCTCACCAACGCACTTCGTGTGGCGGGCAAGGGGATCGGCGACATCCGCGTCGTCATGTCCGGCGCCGGCGCGGCCGGTACGGCCATCCTCAAGCTGCTCATCGCCGCCGGTGTGAAGAACGCCGTCGTCGCCGACATCCACGGTGTCGTGCACTGCGACCGCGCGGACCTGGTCGACGCCGCCGCCGACTCCCCGCTGCGCTGGATCGCCGACAACACCAACCCCGAGGGCCTCACCGGCACGCTGAAGGAGGCCGTGCGCGACGCGGACGTCTTCATCGGCGTCTCCGCCCCGAACGTCCTCGACGGCGATGACGTGGCCGCCATGGCCGACAACGCGATCGTGTTCGCGCTCGCGAACCCGGACCCCGAGGTCGACCCCGCCGTGGCCCGTCAGACGGCGGCCGTCGTGGCCACCGGCCGCTCCGACTTCCCGAACCAGATCAACAACGTGCTGGTCTTTCCGGGTGTCTTCCGCGGGCTCCTCGACGCCCAGTCCCGCACCGTCAACACGGAGATGATGATCGCCGCCGCGAAGGCCCTGGCCGACGTCGTCACCGAGGACGAGCTGAACCCGAACTACATCATCCCGAGCGTCTTCAACGACAAGGTCGCGGGAGCGGTCGCCGGCGCGGTCCGTGAGGCCGCGAAGGCCGCCGGCGCCACGGCCTGACCCCGGTCGCGGGGGGCCCGAAGGCGGCTCCGGCCGACTGTGACGGTCACCACGATGGGCCCGGATCCCGGCGCGTCGCGGGGGTCCGGGCCGTACGTACGCCTAGGGTGGCGGCCAGTCCGCCGTCGTGGCGGGCCGAGCGGGACCGGCGTGGACATGGCGCTTTTCGTGTGACTCCCATGGGTGTTCGTGTGACTCCCAAGGGTGCCGGATTGGCTTTCCCGCCGCAGGTGAGTGCAGGATGCGTCCCTGGGCGCGAGGGTCTGACGACGGACCCGGGTCCGCCTCAACGGCAAGAAGAACACGGGAGTAAGAACATGAACCGCAGTGAGCTGGTGGCCGCGCTGGCCGACCGCGCCGAGGTGACCCGCAAGGACGCCGACGCCGTGCTGGCCGCGTTCGCCGACGTCGTCGGTGACATCGTCTCCAAGGGCGACGAGAAGGTCACCATCCCCGGTTTCCTGACCTTCGAGCGCACCCACCGTGCCGCTCGCACCGCGCGCAACCCGCAGACCGGCGACCCGATCCAGATCCCCGCCGGCTACAGCGTCAAGGTCTCCGCGGGCAGCAAGCTCAAGGAAGCCGCCAAGGGCAAGTGATCCCGCCGCCCGTATGCCGCACGGCGGCGTACGAGGCCCGGTAACGCCAGTGGGGCGGCCTCCCGGACCGGGAGGCCGCCCCACAGGCGTTTCTCGGGCAGCGCCTCAGCCCGACGGCCGGTGTGTCAGCCGAGGGCCTTGCCCGGCAGTTCCACCTTCGCGCCGAGCTCCATGAGCTTCTCCATGAAGTTCTCGTAGCCGCGGTTGATGAGGTCGATGCCGTGGACGCGGGACGTGCCCTGGGCGGCGAGGGCCGCGATCAGGTACGAGAAGCCGCCGCGGAGGTCGGGGATGACCAGGTCGGCGCCCTGGAGCTTCGTCGGGCCCGACACGACCGCGGAGTGCAGGAAGTTCCGCTGGCCGAAGCGGCAGTTGGAGCCGCCGAGGCACTCGCGGTAGAGCTGGATGTGCGCGCCCATCTGGTTCAGCGCGGACGTGAAGCCCAGCCGGGACTCGTAGACCGTCTCGTGGATGATCGACAGACCCGTGGCCTGCGTCAGGGCCACCACCAGCGGCTGCTGCCAGTCGGTCTGGAAACCGGGGTGGACGTCCGTCTCCAGGGCGATCGACTTCAGCTGGCCGCCGGGGTGCCAGAAGCGGATGCCCTCGTCGTCGATCTCGAACGCGCCACCCACCTTCCGGTAGGTGTTCAGGAACGTCATCATCGAACGCTGCTGGGCGCCCCGGACGTAGATGTCACCCTCCGTCGCCAGTGCGGCGGACGCCCAGGAGGCGGCCTCCAGACGGTCCGGGAGGGCCTTGTGGGTGTAGCCGCCGAGCGAGTCCACACCGGTGATGCGGATCGTGCGGTCGGTGTCCATCGCGATGATGGAGCCCATCTTCTGCAGGACGCAGATGAGGTCCTCGATCTCCGGCTCGATCGCCGCGTTCGACAGCTCCGTCACGCCCTCCGCGAGGACGGCCGTGAGCAGCACCTGCTCGGTCGCGCCGACCGACGGGTACGGCAGCCGGATCTTCGTACCGCGCAGCCGCCGCGGGGCCTCCAGGTACTGGCCGTCCTCCCGCTTCTCGATCTTCGCGCCGAACTGCCGGAGCACCTCGAAGTGGAAGTCGATCGGCCGGCCGCCTATGTCGCAGCCGCCGAGACCGGGGATGAAGGCGTGGCCGATCCGGTGCAGCAGCGGGCCGCAGAACAGGATCGGGATGCGCGAGGAGCCCGCGTGGGCGTCGATGTCGGCGACGTTCGCGCTCTCCACGTTCGTCGGGTCCATCACCAGCTCGCCCGGTTCGTCCCCCGGACGGACCGTTACGCCGTGCAGCTGAAGCAGCCCGCGCACCACCCGCACGTCGCGGATGTCGGGGACGTTGCGCAGCCGGCTCGGACCACTGCCGAGCAGCGCGGCGACCATGGCCTTGGGTACGAGGTTCTTCGCACCGCGGACACGGATCTCGCCACTGAGCGGGGTGCCGCCGTGTACAAGCAGTACGTCGTCAGAGCCGTTGACGGTCATGAATCTCGCGTTCCGTGGAGTAGGGCAGAGGGCGTTACGGCGTGGGGGACCGACCGGTTTTCCCGTTGTGCGGGAGCCGTTTCGGCGTGGGCCGGAAGGGCTAGCGTAAACGCCGCCCACCCCCCTTCCGTAAGCCCGAGTACTTCTCAGCCACGTCATGAGTTCGCCACAACACGAACCGTCCACGGACGGGCACATGGGGTCACCGAACCGGCTGTGCGCGGGGTCCGCACCGGTGCGCCCTGAGCTGCGTTCACTCCGCTCCCGGGATTGGCTCCCCGCGCACGGGCAGGATGCGGGATCATGTCTGGCATGACCGAGGTGTCCTCGCTCACAGGGCGGCTGCTCGTGGCCACGCCCGCCCTGGCGGACCCGAACTTCGACCGCGCTGTGGTGCTGCTCCTCGACCACGACGAGGAGGGCTCGCTCGGGGTGGTCCTCAACCGCCCCACCCCGGTGGACGTCGGGGACATCCTGGAGGGCTGGGCGGAACTCGCCGGCGAACCCGGGGTCGTCTTCCAGGGCGGCCCGGTGTCCCTGGACTCGGCGCTCGGTGTCGCGGTGATACCCGGCGGCGGCCCCGTCGACCGGGCCCCGCTCGGCTGGCGGCGCGTCCACGGCGCGATCGGGCTCGTCGACCTGGAGGCCCCGCCGGAACTCCTCGCCTCGGCGCTCGGCTCGCTGCGCATCTTCGCCGGCTACGCGGGCTGGGGCCCCGGCCAGTTGGAGGACGAACTGGTCGAGGGCGCCTGGTACGTCGTCGAGTCGGAACCCGGCGACGTGTCGTCCCCCTCGCCCGAACGGCTCTGGCGGGAGGTCCTGCGCCGCCAGCGCAGCGAACTCGCGATGGTGGCCACGTACCCCGACGACCCTTCGCTCAACTGATGCGCGTGAGCCCCAGTACCCTTGGCGGCATGAGCACTCTTGAGCCCGAGCGCGGTACTGGTACGGGGACCCTCGTCGAGCCGACGCCGCAGGTGTCGCACGGCGACGGTGACCACGAGCGCTTCGCCCACTACGTCCAGAAGGACAAGATCATGGCGAGCGCGCTCGACGGCACGCCCGTCGTGGCGTTGTGCGGGAAGGTGTGGGTACCGGGTCGCGACCCGAAGAAGTACCCCGTGTGCCCCATGTGCAAGGAGATCTTCGACTCGCTCGGTGCGGGTGGCGGGGACGACGACGGCGGCGGCAAGAAGTAGCGGCCGGATCATGTGACCGCGGTACCCCGGAAGCGGGTACCGCGGTCTTTGCTGCGCCGGGCGCCCAGTAGCTAGGGGGCGCGCTGGTTGTGCGGCGGGTGCGGGTGAGTGGGGGCTTGTCGCGCAGTTCCCCGCGCCCCTGAAAAGCGGCCGGGGCTGCGGCCCGTGCTTTTCATGAAGGGTCGGCCGTAGGCCCATGCCTTCAGGGGCGCGGGGAACTGCGCGAGAAACCACGAACCACCCGCAGTCGCCGACGAACCCGCGCCCCCGAGCCATCAGGCGCCCTCTCTTGGTCACAACTGGTCGAGACCTCTTGTGGTCATGTTCATGTACTCCATAGCCTCCGGTGTGTTGTAGAGAGCAGAACGCCTGTTGCAGAGAATGCAACGCTCCGCACCCCCCTCCGGAGGACCCCGCGCCATGAAGCTCGCCGCCCGACTCGTCGCCCCCATCGCGGCCCTCGCTCTCGCGGGGCTCACCGCCTGCGCTCCCGGGACGTCCGACAACTCGTCCGCAGCGAAGGACGACAGGACCGGCACCCTGCGGCTGTGGCTCTTCCGGGAGGTGAGCAACGAGCCGAAGGAGAAGGTCGTCGACCAGGTCGTCGCCGCCTTCGAGAAGGCGCACGACGGCGCGAAGGTCAAGGTCGAGTACATCCCCGTCGAGACCCGCGCCGAGCGCATGAAGGCCGCCTTCAACGACCCGAAGAGCGCCCCCGACGTCATCGAGTACGGCAACACGGACACCGCCGGCTACGTCAAGGACGGCGGACTCGCCGACGTCACCACGGAGTTCAACGGCTGGGCCGACTCCAAGGACTCCGACCCGACCGCCAGGACCTCCGTCACCGTCGACGGCAAGGTCTACGGCGCGCCCTTCTTCGTCGGCGTCCGTGCCCTCTACTACCGCACGGACGTCTTCGAGGAACTCGGTCTGGAACCCCCGAAGACCCTGGACGAGCTGACGACCGCCGCCCAGCGGATCCGCGCGGCCAGGCCCGAGCTGTACGGGCTGGTCGTCGGCGGCGCGTACACCTACGGCGCGATGCCCTTCGTCTGGGCCAACGGCGGCGAGATAGCCGAGGGCCGGGGCGGCTCGTACGCCTCCACCATCGACAGTGACGCCGCCCGCAAGGGCATCGAGACGTACACCTCGCTGTTCGGCGATGACAACTGCCCCGCTGCCAAGTGCGCGGGCATGGGCGGCAACGACACCGTCACCGCGTTCGCCGCGGGCAAGGCCGGCATGGCCATCGGCGGTGACTTCAGCCACGCCGCCGTGGAGGCGGGGAAGGTCAAGGGCAAGTACGCGGTCGTACCACTCCCGGGGGTGAAGTCCGGTTCGGTGGCGCCGGCGTTCGCGGGCGGCAACAACATCGGCGTACTCAGGAGCACCACGCACCGCACGCTCGCCGTCGACCTCATGAAGCGGCTCGCGTCCAAGCGGACCCAGGGCGCGCTCTTCGACGCGATGGGCTTCCTGCCGACGTACACCGACGTCCGGGCCGAGGCGGCGAAGAAGGAGCCGTTCATCGAGCCGTTCGTGAAGACGCTGGCCTCGGGGACCAGGTTCGTGCCGGTCTCGCCCGCGTGGGCCCGGATCGACGCGTCCCTCGTGCTGCCGACGATGTTCCAGGAGGTCGTCAGCGGCAAGAAGGACGTGGACGAGGCGTCCGAGGACGCGGCGGACCGGATGAACGACGCGTTCAGCTCCGTCGGGTGACGCTGGTGCCCACCAGCCCGGCCGGCACGGCGCGTTCGCGGGTGCGAGGCGGTCCCGCCGCCCCGCGCCCCCGTGCCCGGCCGCGGTCGCGGGGCGCCGCGGCCTGGACTCCCTGGCTCTATCTCGCCCCCGCGCTGATCGTGCTCGGCGCGCTGCTCGTCTATCCCGTCGGCCAGCTCGGCCTGATCTCCCTGCTGGAGTACACCCAGGCGCAGGTCAGCGGCGGCGAACCGACCTCCTTCCGGGGGGTCGGGAACTACGCCGAACTCTTCGCGGACGCCCAGTTCTGGCAGGTGCTGCTGGCCACCGTCGGCTTCGCCACGGCCTGTGTGGTGTCCACGCTGGCCGTCGGCTGCGCCCTGGCCGTGCTGCTGACCCGGGTGCGGGCCGTGCCGCGGCTGGCGCTGATGCTGGCCGCGCTGGGCGCGTGGGCGACCCCGGCGGTCACCGGCTCGACCGTGTGGCTGCTGCTGTTCGACCCCGACTTCGGCCCCGTCAACCGGGTGCTCGGGCTGGGCGACCACTCGTGGACGTACGGGCGGTACAGCGCCTTCTTCCTCGTCCTGCTGGAAGTGGTGTGGTGCTCCTTCCCGTTCGTGATGGTCACGGTCTACGCGGGCATCCGGGCCGTCCCGTCCGAGGTCCTGGAGGCGGCGGCCCTCGACGGGGCCTCGCAGTGGCGGATCTGGCGGTCGGTGCTCGCCCCGATGCTCCGCCCGATCCTCGTCGTCGTCACCATTCAGTCGATCATCTGGGACTTCAAGGTCTTCACCCAGATCTATGTGATGACGGGCGGCGGCGGTATCGCCGGCCAGAACCTCGTACTGAACGTGTATGCCTACCAAAAGGCGTTCGCCGCCTCCGAGTACAGCCTCGGCTCGGCGATCGGCGTGGTGATGCTGCTGATTCTGCTGGCGATCACCCTGGTGTATTTGCGGCTGCTCCGCGGACAGGGGGAGGAGCTGTGAATTCGACGGGATTCCGGTGGCGGCCGAGGCGGCCCCGGCGGCTCGTAGCGGAGGCGTCCGCGCTGGTCATCGCGGCCGTGGTGGCGTTCCCGTTGTACTGGATGGCGTTGAGCGCCGTCAGACCGGCGGGGGAGATCGAGTCGGCCGAGGCCCGGCCCTGGACCCTCGCGCCGACACTGGATTCCTTCCGCCGGGTCCTCGGGCAGCAGGAATTCGGCCGCTACTTCCTCAACAGCCTGGTCGTCGCCTGCGCCGTGGTGATCGCCTCCGCGCTGATCGCGTTTCTCGCGGCGACGGCGGTGACCCGATTCCGCTTCCGTTTCCGGACCACCTTGTTGATCATGTTCCTGATCGCCCAGATGGTGCCCGTGGAGGCGCTCACCATCCCCTTGTTCTTCCTGATGCGGGACGCCGGTCAACTCAACACCCTGGGCGCGCTGATCCTGCCCCACATCGCCTTCTCCCTGCCCTTCGCGATCTGGATGCTGAGGGGCTTTGTGAAGGCCGTACCGGAGTCCCTGGAGGAGGCCGCCCAGCTCGACGGGGCGAGCCGTTCCCGATTCCTGTGGCAGATCCTTTTCCCGCTCGTCCTGCCGGGGCTGGTCGCCACCAGCGTCTTCTCCTTCATCTCGACCTGGAACGACTTCCTGTTCGCCAAGTCCTTCATCATCAGCGACACCTCCCGGTCGACGTTGCCGATGGCCCTGCTCGTCTACTTCAAGCCGGAAGAACCCGACTGGGGTGGCGTGATGGCGGCGTCCACGGTGATGACGATTCCGGTGCTGGTCTTCTTCGTACTCGTCCAGCGACGGCTGGTCTCCGGACTGGGCGGAGCGGTCAAGGAGTGACATGACAGAAAGTGGCATGACGGAACTCGACGGAACGGAACTGATTCCGGCGCCCCGGCGCCTCTTCTGGAACCACCCGGGCCTGGGTCGCCTGGACGAGGAGACGCGGCTGGTGGCCGGTCCCGGTACCGAGGGCGTCGCGCGCTGGCTGCGGGCGACGGTCGGCGCCGCGACCGGTTACGCCCTCGCGGAGGACGACGGGGCCGGACCCCGGCTCACCCTGGGCATCGCGCCGGACCTGCCGCCGGAGGGCTACCGCCTGCTCATCGGCAGCGCCGACCACCTCATCCAGGGCGGCAGCGCGGCAGGCGTCTTCTGGGGCGCGCAGACCTTCCGGCAGTTGCTCGGGCCCGACGCCCACCGGCGGGCCCCCCTGCGTCCCGACCGGGACTGGGACCTTCCCGAGATCACCGTGGAGGACGCCCCCCGCTTCGCCTGGCGCGGCCTGATGCTCGATGTGGCCCGGCACTTCCTGCCCAAGGACCAGGTGCTGCGCTATCTCGATCTGATGGCCGCGCACAAACTCAACGTCCTCCACTTCCACTTGACGGACGACCAGGGATGGCGGGTCGAGATCGAGCGATACCCGAGGCTGACGGAGGTCGGCTCCTGGCGGGCCCGTACGAAATTCGGTCATAGGGCGTCACCACTGTGGGAGGAGAAACCGCACGGCGGTCACTACACGCGGGACGACCTCCGCGAGATCGTCGCCTACGCCACCGAACGGCATATCACCGTGGTCCCCGAGATCGACATCCCGGGACACAGCCAGGCCGCGATCGCGGCGTATCCGGAACTGGGCAACACCGATGTCGTCGACACGGCCTCCCTCACCGTCTGGGACACCTGGGGCATCAACGAGAACGTCCTCGCCCCCACGGACGACACCCTGCGCTTCTACGAAGGGGTCCTGGAGGAAGTCCTGGAACTCTTTCCCTCGACGTTCGTGCACATCGGCGGCGACGAGTGCGTCAAGGACCAGTGGAAGCGTTCGGCCACCGCGCAGGCGCGCATCCGGGAGCTCGGACTCACGGACGAGGACGGCCTGCAGTCTTGGTTCGTCCGGCACTTCGACAACTGGCTGACGGCGCGCGGGCGTCGCCTGATCGGATGGGACGAGATCCTGCAGGGCGGCCTCGCGCCGGGTGCGGCCGTGTCGTCCTGGCGGGGCTACGCGGGCGGCGTCACGGCTGCCCGCGCGGGCCACGACGTGGTCATGTGCCCCGAGCAGCACGTGTACCTGGACCACCGTCAGCACGACGGCCCGGACGAACCGGTCCCGATCGGCTATGTGCGCACCCTGGAGGACGTCTTCCGGTTCGAGCCGGTTCCGTCGGAGTTGACGCCCGAGGAGGCACGGCACGTGCTGGGCACCCAGGCCAATGTGTGGACCGAGGTGATGGAGGACCCCGCGCGCGTGGACTACCAGGCGTTCCCGCGGCTCGCGGCCTTCGCCGAGGTGGCCTGGAGCCGCCTGCCCGCGCCCGCCGAACGGGACTTCGCCGACTTCGAGCGGCGGATGACCTACCACTATCGCCGACTTGACGCCCTGGGGGTCGGTTATCGGCCGCCCGGCGGGCCCCGCCCGTGGCAGCGGCGCCCCGGAGTGCTCGGACGCCCGATCGAGGGGGCGCCCCCGAACGTGTGAGGCGGTGGCGCGCACGCGCGTCCGAAAGCCGATGCCCCGAGAGATGGCCCTCACCTGGAACAAGAGGCGCAGGAATCACCGAAGGCCAGCAAAAAGAACCTGGGGGAGATCTCGCACCAAAACGGACCATCCCCGAGGTGAGGTGGGCGAATGCCTCCTAGCGGACCCCCGCGTTCGGGCCTCGCGAGAATGTGCCAGAGTTGCCACGTCCGCCCTGTCAGCACGTACCGTACGGCAACACAGGCGGACCAGGGTCTGTCGTTCGGATCATGCGGGCTTCGGGCAACGGTGCCGGATGATGGCCGGTGAGCGGGGCGCTCAGCGAGCTCCGCCTCCAGGCGTGATCCGTAAGACAGGCCCTACGGTGGGGCAGCGGGAAGGGGCAGCCGGTTTGACCACGCACGCACCGCAGGCGGCGCAGGCCGTGACCCTGCCCGGCTCGCTCGACGAGGCCGTGGCGGCCCTCGCCGCCATGCCCTGGGCGGTTCCGGTGGCGGGCGGCACGGACCTCATGACCGCGGTCAACTCCGGGCAGCTCAGGCCCGCCGCGCTGGTCGGGCTGGGCAGGATCAGCGAGATCCGCGGCTGGCAGTACCAGGACGGACACGCCCTGCTCGGCGCCGGACTGACGCACGCCAGGATGGGGCGCCCGGACTTCGCGGCGCTCATTCCGGCGCTCGCCGCCGCCGCGCGCGCCGCCGGACCGCCGCAGATCCGCAACGCGGGCACCCTCGGCGGCAACATCGCGACGGCCGCCCCCACGGGGGACGCGCTGCCGGTGCTGGCCGCCCTGGAGGCCACGCTGGTCATCGCGGGCCCGGGCGGGGCCCGCCGTGAGATGCCCGTCTCCCATCTGCTGGCCGGCATGGAGATGCTGCGCCCCGGCGAACTGATCGGGTTCGTGCGCGTGCCGCTGCTGCACGCCCCCCAGGTCTTCCTGAAGGCCACCGGGCGGACCGGCCCCGGCCGTGCCGCCGCCTCGGTCGCCCTCGTCCTCGACCCCGCCCGGCGCGGGGTGCGGTGCGCCGTCGGCGCCATAGCGCCGATGCCGCTGCGCCCGCTGGACGCCGAGGCGTGGGTCGCCGGGCTGATCGACTGGGACGGCGAGCGCACCCTGGTCCCCGAGGCGTTGCAGGCCTTCGGCGAGTACGTCGCCGCCGCCTGCATCCCGGACCCGGCCCCCGAGGTCGACGGCTCCGTGCCGCCGCTTCCGCCCGCCGTACTGCACCTGCGGCGCACCGTCGCCGCGCTGGCCCGACGAGCACTGGGGAGGGCGCTGTCGTGACCGACGACCAGCACGGAGAGGGCACCGGGCAGCAGGGGGGCCAGAGCGGCTGGGAGCGACTGCCGCAGGGCGACTACGACGACGGCGCCACCACCTTCGTTCAGCTCCCCGAGGGGGGCATCGACGCGCTGCTCGCCGCCGACAGCCCGCTCGCCGCGCCCGGCCACGGCTATGTGCCGCCGCCCATAGCGGCCAACCCGCCCGCCGCCGGGAGCGACCCGTCCGGCGCGGGCTCCTGGGCCATGCCGGCCGAGGGCACCCAGTGGCACGACCCGAACGCCGGGCAGCAGCAGCCCCCGGCGCAGGACGGGTTCACGTACAACCCCGGCTCGACCGGGCAGTGGACGTTCGAGGAGCCCGCCGCACAGGAAGGCGCCGCCCCCGGTCATGACGTGACCGGCGAGTGGTCGATTCCGGTTGCCGGAGGTGATCTTCCGGACGAATCGGGCGAGTTCAGTACATCGGCCCTGGTCGAGCAGTGGGGCGGCACCCCGCCCGCCACCCTGCCCGGCGGCGCTCTCCTCGGCCTGTGCCGGGGGCGGCGGCGCGGTCCACGCCGTGCCGATCTGCTCCGTCGCCCAGGGCGCGGGGGCGCCGCCGGGCAGGGTGGCGGGCGGGGTGCCGCCCCACTGCTCGACCAGGGCCGATGT
>NZ_LIQX01000400.1 GCF_001418475.1 Streptomyces ossamyceticus
CCTGGCTGCGGCGGGCGAGGTTGACGAACACCCCGGAGATGCCGCCGGCCAGTTCGGCGCGTTCGACCGCCGCGCGCAGGGCGGCCCGGTGGACGATGCGCAGGGCCTCGGCGACCTGGCCGGTCTCGTCCTCCGCGGCGGGCCCGGGCGGGGCCTCGGCCTCGATGTCGATCTCCTCTCCGGCCCGCAGCTTCCGCATGGCGTGGGGCAGTTTGCGGCGGGCGATCTCCAGGGCTCCGTTGCGCAGACTCACCAGCTCAACGACGAGTCCGCGCCCGATGCGTACGGAGATCACGAGCGACGCGGCGACGGCGGCGAGACCGAGGAGCACCGCGGCACCGGCCGGGGTGAGCAGGGCGCGCGTGAACGGGTCGGCCCGCTCGGCGACGTCGCGTCCTGCATCGGTCTCGATCGTCCGCATCCCGTCCCGCACGCGCGTGTGGGCCGACTCCCAGACGTTCACCGGTGCTGCGGTGAGCGCCTTGCTGCCGGGACGGCTCGCGAGCACCTTGTCCTCGACGGCGCTCAGGTCGGTGTAGTCGTCGCCCTCGGCGAGTTCGACCCAAGCCGCCCGTTCGGAGCCACGGAGGTCGGCGGCAGCGGCTTCGGTCAGCGTGCGGCGGGTACCGACGGCGCCACTGAACAGACGCAGTCGTTCGCCGTCGAGGGTGCCGGAGAGCCGTGCGCCGGCCAGCAGCGCGTCCTCTTGGGCGAGGGCCTCGGCCGCGCGGGAGAACTCGAGCAGCACGCGCGCGTCGGAGCCCGTTTCCGCGTCCTGGATGCCACTGAGTGCACCGCCCACGCTGAAGGCCGTGGAGATGGTCGTGGTGTACCTCTGGTACGTCTCCGCCCAGCCGGTACGACGGTCCAGCACCGACGCGCGCAGCGGGCGCAGCTGCTCGGCACCGGAGACGAAGGCCGCGAGCCGCTCGGCGACCCCGGCGGGCAGGTCGATGCCGTCGGCGACGGTGTGCCGGCCGCCCAGACGCAGTCGGGCCACCGCACGATCGGAGGCGCGGGAGAGCGCCTCCAGGTCGCTCCCGTGCGCGTCGGAGGGCCTCGTGGTGTACCGCACGGCGGCGGCACGCTCGGCCTGGAGTGCGGCGACCGCGTCGGCGACCGGGGCACGCACGGAGGCGTCGACGCGCTGGAGCTGCCGCAGCCGTGCGACGTCCTGGGCGGTGGTGACGGTGGCGTACGCCCACAGGGCGAGCAGGGAGACGACGGGCACCATCAGCAGGCAGATGATCTTGGCTCGGACGGTGCGGGGGCGTATGTGCGGGCGGCCGGCGCGTCTGGGTGGGCCGGTCGTGGGAGCGCCGGTCTCGTCGGGTGCGAAACCCTCGTCGGCCGGTGGCCCCGCGTGGGCGCGGCGTCCGCGCGCGGCGGGCCGGGGCGGCGTCTCGGCGCCGGTGGTCGAGGTCCTGCCGGGTGTACGCATGGCCTCCTCGCTCGGAGTGGTCTGGGTGTGCCTTCGTGCCGCCGAGGTGCGCTGCTAATGGGCGGCGGCGCTCCCGACGGGCTGTTGGGCCGACGCGGAGGCCTCGCGTTCCCCGGCCGTCGGCGACAGCGCGACGAACGCCGAGGTGAGGAAGAGATAGGACCCGAGGCCGACGGCGAGGGGGAAGATGAACTGCATCGCCGTGGCCCCGGGCAGGCCCTCGCCGGAGGGAGCGACCTCCACGCGCACCGCCCACATGGCGGTGTAGTGCATGCTGCTCACCGCGCCGCCCATGACCAGCGAGGCGACGGTGACCGCGAGGGGCGACCTGATGTTGAGCGCCGCCCACAGGGCGGCGGTGGCCGCGACGACGGCGATCACCACGGAGAGCGCGACCAGGGCCGGGTCGTATGTCACCTGGCCGTGCATCCGTACCGCCGCCATGCCCAGGTAGTGCATGCTGGCGACGCCCAGTCCGGTGGTGAGTCCGCCGAGAAGAAGCGCCCGTCCGCGGTTGCGGCTGTAGCCCACGGCGAAAACTCCGCCGCAGACGACGGCCATGGCGACGAGCAGGCTGAGGATGGTCAACGGCACGTCGTAGCGGAGTTCGGTGCCGCTCACACCGAAGCCGAGCATGGCCACGAAGTGCATGGTCCAGATGCCGGTGCCGATCGCGGACGCCGCGGTGACGAGCCAGTTGCGGCGGGCGCGGCCGGTCGCACCCAGCGCGCGGACGGTGCAACGCAGTCCGAGTGCCGCGCCCATGCAGGCCATCACGTACGACAGCACGGGGGTCAGCCAGCCGAAGGTGGCGTGGTCCAGGTGTCCCATGGCTCCGGGACGCTAGTGGGAGCACAGGTGCACGAAGGGAGCGCATTTCGAAAAGTGGTGGAAGGTGGCGCATATATGCGTCGGAACGATCGCCTCACGCTCGAACATGCACACCGTGTCCGCTCAGCCGACGGTGGGGGATCATGCGGAGCATGAGCGACGACCACACACATGTCCAGGAGTTCTTCACGGTACGGGCCGCCGACTGGGACGCCCGGTTCCCCGACGACGGACCCGCCTATGCCGCCGCCGTCACCGACCTCGGCCTGCGACCGGGTGACCATGTGCTCGACGCGGGCTGCGGCACGGGACGGGCCCTGACGCCGCTACGGACGGCCGTGGGCCCCTCCGGTGTGGTTCTAGGGGCGGATCTGACCCCGGCGATGCTGGAGGCCGCCGTACAGGCCGGGCGGCACCTCGACGGGCAGCTGCTGCTCGCGGACGTGGCGGCACTGCCGCTGCGCACGGAGTCCCTGGACGCGGTGTTCGCCGCAGGGCTCATCGCGCACCTCGCGGATCCGGCGGGGAATCTCCGGGAGCTCGCGCGGGTGGTCCGGCCTGGCGGGACGTTGGCGCTCTTCCACCCGATCGGCAGGGCCGCGCTCGCGGCACGCCAGGGCCGGCAGATCACCCCTGCCGACCTCCGCGCGGAGGCCAACCTCGGCCCACTGCTGGCCGGTTCGGGCTGGCGCATGACGTCGTACGTCGACGAGGACAGCCGATTCCTCGCGCTCGCCGTACGCACCGATTGACCCGCGGCACACCCCCTGACCAGCACATTCCCCAGGCCGCGACCTCGCCGCTCGCCCCCGGTCCCAGGGATGGACCCTCTTCTGTCGCCGCGCCTCCGTCGCTACGTTGAGTAGGAACACGTGAACGGTATGTGAATACCGAGATGGGGGAAGGTAGCCCTTATGTTCGACAGGCTCCGCAAGTCCTTCGACAGACTGCTCGACTCGACGCGCACCGAGGCGGCATCACAAGGGGAGAAGCGCACGCACAACCTGTTCGAGGCGGCGGCCGCCTACATCTCGGCGTGTGCCGACGACGACCAGGACCGGATCGACGAGACCGTGACCTGGGTGTCGCCCGAGGCGCTGTCGTTCGGGGTGAGCGAGCTGGCGTGTCGTGCGGTCATAGCGCTGGCACGCGAGCGGGACGAGTCGCCGCAGACGGTGGCACGGTCGCTTCTGGGGCTGCCCGCCGCCTGAAGGGGCGAGAAGCACCGGTCGATTCGCCCCTGTCCGGCCGGAACCGCAGCTCTGCGTGGGTTTCACTCCCGTGACAAGGGCCCGCCGGGCGCATTAGGGTGCGCCGACGGACGAGCGAGAGCAATGGGAGGCCGGCATGGCCGGGACGGACGATGACGCCGTCGCCGCCGGGGACGACGACGCACTGTATGTGCTGACGGCGGTGCTGCTCACGCCCGCGAACTTCCCCAGCGTGCTGGGCAACGACTACCCCGAGGCCTGCGCGGCGCTCGGTCTCGCCCCGCTCGCCGACGGTTACGGGATCGTCCTGGGCCAGGACGGCGACGGCGCCCGGTGGACGGTCGTGGTGGACGACGTGTCGCTGGTCGCCGTGGCCATCGCCTCGTGGGACTGCGGCATGGAGTACGACCTGTCGCCCGACGAGGACTCCGTGGTGGCCGCGCTGCCCGGCTGGCCCCTCGCGGTGGCCGTGGCCGCTCCGGGTGTGCCGGCTCCGCACGACCCGGACCCGGAGGTCTCCGACCTGCCGCCGCTGAGCCCGCCGGACACCACGGTCTGGGGGCCCGCGCAGCGACGCCTGGGCGCCGATGAGATCGCGCTTCAGTGGAGCACCTGGCGGGACCAGATCGACGATTCCGCCTTCACCGGACAGAACGGCGCGAGCGCGGCAGCAGCCGCAGACGCCGCCGAGTCCGGCCGCGACGAGGGCGGCGTCCGCTCGGGCATCCGCCGAGTCCTCGCCGAGGCACGCGCCTACGTCGAGTCGCCGCCGCCCCTCGGACGTGTGCGCTCGTCGTTCGCGCCGGGCGACGCCCGGACCCTCCGCGCCGACGGCCCCGGGTGGTCGATGGTCGCCAGGACCGACGACATCGCCTTCGTCCTGCTCGACGACGAACCGGGGGAAGTGCTCCCGGTGGGGCGTGGCGAGGAACTGCCCGGCCTCCTGGAGTCACTCGACAAGATCGCGGTACGCCCCAACTGAGCGCCGGCTCGCCCCCGACTCTGCCGCGTGTCACCGGCCCGGCCTCGGGCCGGTGACATCTCAGCGTCCCAGCTCCTTGCGACCGACCCGGCGCAGCCTGCGTCGCTGCGAGGGGTCGAGTGTCAGGTACGCGGCCGTGGGGATCCCCAGGACTATCAGGAGATTGGCCCAGAAGGGGAACGGCAACAGGAACAGCAGGACGATCCCGATTGCCGCACCCCCCGCGACGATCTTCGTGCTCTTCGACATATCCGTCGCCTCCTTCGCGGCCCACTGCCGCTCCCTGTCCTGAAAACGGGCACCTGCTCCCCGCAGTTCCGGACCACGACCCTGACGCAACCCTGACTCCGCCCCCGGCGCAACCCTGAGACGCCTTCGACTTTTCTCGACAGCATCCTCACTCCGTGACGGGTGTCACCTCGGATCACGCTGTCGGGACGTTTGAAGTGAGGTACCCTCGGCGACTCCGAGTGCAGTAGTCAAATTTGAGGAGTTCAGCATCTCTGTGCCGATGAACCTCGCGGCGTCCTCTGCCGATGTCTCCGAGCTGGCCCGCTGTCACGCCGCCTTCGTGGCCGACGACCCGGCCCGGACCGGCCGTTTCGTCTTCCGGCACCCCGACGGCACGGCACCGCCGCCCGTCGCGGTGGGCTCGGCCGGGGAGTCGACGGTCGTCCTGCCCGGCGGGACGGGTGTCGAGCTGGTGACGGTTCCCGTCGTGTCGCTCCCGATGAGCGCCGCCCTGCCGGTGCTCACACGCGCGCGTGCGGCTGCGGACGCCGACCGGTCGGCCGTCTTCTGGGGTACCGCCGCCCTCCTGGCCCTGCAACTCGTCGCGCGCGGGCTTCTGTTGCCCGGTGTGACCGCCGCGGGCCATGACGCGTGGCGGATCGGCCCACTGCGGGCGGAGGACCTGGAGCGGGTCCGCGAGCTGGCGGCGGGGATGCCGCCGGAAGCTCACGCCGTGCCCGTCGACCACACCTCACCACTGCGTCTGCCGGACCCCGAGCGACTGCTGCGCGCGTTCCTCGACGCGGTCGCCGACTCGCTGCCCCGCTCCCCCGCGGCAGCTCTCGCGGCAGGTGGCCCTGCCTTCGCGGCGCGGGAGCCGCAGTCGGTGCCCGAGCAGCGCGCCTGGGCCGCCGATGTCGCCGCCGGTCACGACGCCGGGGTCCACCTGTCGCTGCGCGTGGAGGTCCCCGGACTGGTCTCGGCCGACGCGGACGAGACCCGGTTGTCGTTCCGGGCCGTCCTCCAGGTGCACAGCGTCAGCGACCCGGCGCTGGTCTCGGACGCCTCCGCCGTGTGGGCCGGCGCCGAGGCGTTCGGCCCGCGCGCGCGGATGGACGCCCTGCTCGCACTGCGCCGCGCGGCTCGCGCCTGGGCCCCGCTCACCCCGCTGCTCTCTGCCGCCGTACCGGACGCGTTGGATCTCGCCGACGAGGAGGTCACCGACCTCATGGGCGAGGGAGCCCGGACACTGGCCGCCACGGGCATCGACGTGCACTGGCCCAAGGAGCTGGCACGCACGTTGACCGCCCGCGCGGTCATCGGTCCGCCGGACGGCGAACTGGACGACGAACTGGACGACGACCAGACTGCCGGTACGGGCAGCCCCACTACGACCCGCTCCACCACGACCGGTTCCGGCGGGTTCGCCTCCGGCAGTCCGTCGTTCCTGTCGGCCGACGCGCTGCTCGCCTTCGACTGGCGGTTCTCCCTGGGAGACCAGCGGCTGACCCGCGAGGAGCTGGACGCGCTCGCGGAGGCGAACCGCCCGATGGTGCGCCTGCGCGACCAATGGGTCCTCGTCGACCCGGAGGAGATCCGCCGCGCCCGCGCTCGGCGGGACCACAAGGTGTCCCCGGTCGACGCGCTCGGCGCCGCCCTGACGGGCTCCACCGAGATCGACGGCCGGATGGTCGACGTGCGGCCCACTGGCTGGCTGGCCACTCTGCGGGAGCGGCTGTCGGACCCCGAGGGGGAGGTACCGGTCGGGCAGCCGCCGGGGCTCGCCGCGACCCTGCGCGACTACCAGCTGCGGGGCCTCGGCTGGCTGGCCCGGATGACGTCTCTGGGGCTGGGCGGCTGCCTCGCGGACGACATGGGGCTCGGCAAGACGATCACACTGATCGCCCTGCATCTGCACCGGCAGTCCGACGCCTCCTCCGCCGGCCCCACCCTCGTGGTCTGCCCGGCCTCATTGATGGGCAACTGGCAGCGCGAGATCGAGAAGTTCGCGCCCGGCGTTCCGGTGCGCCGCTTCCACGGCACCCGGCGCACCCTGGACGGGCTGACGGACGGAGAGTTCGTCCTCACCACGTACGGCACGATGCGGCTCGACGCGCCTCGGCTCCGCGACGTCGACGTCCCCTGGGGCATGGTCGTCGCGGACGAGGCGCAGCACGTGAAGAACCCGTACTCGGCCACGGCGAAGGAGCTGCGCACCATCGGGGCACGTGCGCGTGTGGCGCTCACGGGCACTCCGGTGGAGAACAATCTGTCCGAGTTGTGGGCGATCCTCGACTGGACGACCCCGGGGCTGCTCGGCAGGCTCGGCGCCTTCCGCACCCGGTACGCGCAGGCCGTCGAGGGCAGCCGGGACCCCGCCGCCGCGGAGCGGCTCGCTCGCCTCGTGCGGCCGTTCCTGCTGCGGCGCCGCAAGTCGGATCCGGGCATCGCCCCGGAACTGCCGCCGAAGACCGAGACGGACCGCGCCGTGTCGCTGACCAGGGAACAGATGGGCCTGTACGAGGCATTGGTCCGCGAGACGATGGCGGAGATCGACCGGGCCGACGGGATGGAACGGCGCGGGCTGATCGTGAAGCTGCTCACCGGGCTCAAGCAGATCTGCAATCACCCGGCGCAGTTCCTCAAGGAGGAGCGGCCCCGGATCACCGGCAGGTCGGGGAAGTTGGAGCTGCTGGACGAACTGCTGGACACCATCCTCTCCGAGGGGGCGAGCGTTCTGGTGTTCACGCAGTACGTGGGGATGGCGCGGCTCCTGGAGCGCCATCTCGCGGCGCGTGGCGTGCCGACGCGGTTCCTGCACGGGGGCACACCGATCCCGGAGCGCGAGGCGATGGTCGAGAGCTTCCAGGAGGGAGGAGTTCCCGTTTTCCTGCTGTCGCTGAAGGCCGCCGGTACCGGTCTGAACCTGACGCGCGCCGAGCACGTCGTGCACTACGACCGCTGGTGGAACCCGGCCGTCGAGGCCCAGGCGACCGACCGGGCGTACCGCATCGGCCAGACGCGGCCGGTGCAGGTGCATCGGCTGATCACGGAGGGAACGATCGAGGACCGCGTCGCGGACATGCTGATACGCAAGCGTGCGTTGGCCGAGGCGGTGCTCGGTTCCGGCGACACGGCCCTCACCGAGCTGTCCGACGCCGAACTGGCGGACCTGGTGGAACTCCGAGGGGACGCACGATGACGGAACGCAGCGGGCAGCACGAGGAACGCACGTTCGACGCGCTCGCGCCGGTGCACGGGCGTGGATTCGCGCAGACGTGGTGGGGCCGTGCATGGCTGAAGGCGCTGGAGGACGCTGCGCTGGACTCCAGGCAGCTCAAGGAGGGGCGCAGACTCGCGCGCGTGGGAGCCGTGGGCGCCGTGGCGGTGCGCCCCGGACGGGTCACCGCCGTGGTCCAGGACCGCGACGGCACGACTCATCGCGCCGACGTCCTGCTCCAGGAACTGTCCGAGGAGCACTGGGACCGTTTCCTCGGGATGGCCGCGGAGCGGGCGGGGCACATCGCCGCCCTGCTCGACCGTGAGATGCCGCCGCATCTCGTCGAGGACGCGGCGACGGCCGGGGTCGACCTGCTGCCCGGCCTCGGAGATCTGGAGGCGGAGTGCGACTGCGGTGGCTGGGACCACTGTGGGCACACCGCGGCGCTCTGCTATCAGGTGGCGCGACTGCTGGACCAGGATCCGTTCGTCCTGCTGCTGATGCGGGGCCGCGCCGAGCGGGCGCTGCTGGACGAACTCCAGGTCCGTAGTTCCGCCCCCGCGTCCGAGGAGGGGAGCCCACGGGAGAGCCCCCGGAGCGGCCTGGACGCCGCCGAGACGTACGCGGCCTGCGACATCCTGCCTCCGCTCCCGCAGCCGCCCGGGCTGCCCGCGGAGCCCGGTCTTCCGCCGTCCCTCGACACCGAGGTGCCGCCAGGGCTCGGTGTCGACCCGAACGCGCTGGAGTTCCTGGCGGCGCGGACGGCCCGGGAAGCCCACAGACTGCTGGCCGAGGCCCTGCGGGACGGACATGATCAGCAGGCCGTGGAGGCGGAACCCACGCCGGATCAGGACGCGGTGCGCCTGGCCGCCGACGACCCGGATCCGAGCGTCGAGGCGCGGCTCGCGGAGGGCTCCGGGCGTGGCCGGGAAGGGCTGGCGCTCGCGGTCCGCGCCTGGCGGTACGGCGGCGCGGCCGGGCTCGCCGTCCTCGACGAGGAGTGGCCCGTCCCGGCGGAATCGCTCGCACGCGCGTGTGCCGCCCTGGAAGCGGCCTGGGACGACGACGAACGGCCACGGCTGCGCCCCGCCCACAACCGCTGGACCGTGGTCGGCGGCTCCGCCCAGCTGCGCCTCGGGCGGGACGGGCGCTGGTGGCCTTACCGCAAGGAGCGGGGCCGCTGGGCGCCGGCGGGCCCGGCCGCCCACGATCCGGCGACGGCACTGGCTTCGGTCGATACCGAGGCGTGAGCGTGTGATCGAGCGTGCCACCGAGGCGTGAACGTGTCGGCGACGTCCGCGGGCCTCGGCACGGGACCCGCCGTCCCGGGTGGCGGGCCGACCCGCCGCCCGGAACGGCGGGAGGCCCGCCGCCGCTGCGAGCGGCGGGGCCTTCTTCACGCGCGTGTGATCAGCCGCGGGCACCCAGCAGGTGGTCCATCGCGAGCTGGTCGAGCTGCTCGAAGGCCATGCCGCGGGCCGCGGCGGCCTCCGCGTCGAAGTTCT
This sequence comes from Streptomyces ossamyceticus, assembly GCF_001418475.1. Taxonomy (GTDB): domain Bacteria; phylum Actinomycetota; class Actinomycetes; order Streptomycetales; family Streptomycetaceae; genus Streptomyces; species Streptomyces ossamyceticus. The sequence goes on from NZ_LIQX01000400.1 coordinate 9,422, forward strand.
CGAACGCGGTGGCGTCCGCGAGCAGCGCCTGGAGACCGTCGGCGGCGGTCGGCTGGGCCAGCTGGTCCAGGCGGGCCGCGCGCAGGGCCTCCTGGACCTGCGGGTCGGCGCGGAAGGCGGTGGCGCGCTCCTTCAGGATGAGGTAGTTGCGCATGCAGCCCGCGGCCGACGCCCACACCCCGTCGAAGTCCTCGGTGCGCGGCGGCTTGAAGTCGAAGTGCTTCGGGCCCGCGTAACCGGCGCTCTCCAGGAGGTCGACCAGCCAGAAGGCCGAGCGCAGGTCGCCGGCGCCGAAGCGCAGGTCCTGGTCGTACTTGATGCCGGACTGGCCGTTGAGGTCGATGTGGAAGAGCTTGCCCGCCCACAGGGCCTGCGCGATGCCGTGCGGGAAGTTCAGCCCGGCCATCTGCTCGTGGCCGACCTCGGGGTTCACGCCGTACAGCTCCGGGCGCTCCAGGCGCTCGATGAAGGCCAGGGCGTGACCGACCGTGGGGAGCAGGATGTCGCCGCGCGGCTCGTTCGGCTTGGGCTCGATGGCGAACTTCAGGTCGTAGCCCTGGGAGGTGACGTACTCGCCCAGAAGGTCGAAGGCCTCCTTCATACGGTCGAGCGCCGCGCGCACGTCCTTGGCGGCACCGGACTCGGCGCCCTCGCGGCCGCCCCAGGCGACGTAGATCTTGGCGCCGAGCTCGACCGCCAGGTCGATGTTGCGGATCGTCTTGCGCAGCGCGTAGCGGCGGACGTCCCGATCATTGGCGGTGAAGGCACCGTCCTTGAAGACGGGGTGCGTGAACAGGTTGGTGGTGGCCATCGGCACCGTCATGCCGGTGGTGTCCAGGGCAGCGCGGAAGCGCTTGATGTGCTCCTCGCGCTCGCTGTCCGAGGACCCGAAGGGGATCAGGTCGTCGTCGTGGAAGGTCACACCGTAGGCACCCAGTTCGGCCAGACGCTGCACCGTCTCGACAGGGTCGAGGGCACGCCGGGTGGCGTCGCCGAACGGGTCCCTTCCCTGCCAGCCGACGGTCCACAGGCCGAAGGTGAACCTGTCCTCGGGGGTGGGCTGGTAGTTCATGCCGCGGCTCCTTGCGCTCCGACTATTTCGTCATGGCGATTTACAAATTAGTATGCGGACGCGTCCGTGGGAAGACAAGATGTCGCCCGTCGGACGCGTCAGCCGCGTCGGCGGCAGTCACGAGCCCGCGTGAGAGGGAGAGCCCGATGTCAGCAGCCGAGGGTCCACTCGTCGTCGGTGTGGACTCGTCCACACAGTCCACCAAGGCCCTGGTCGTCGACGCGTCGACCGGACGGGTGGTGGCGAGCGGGCAGGCCCCGCACACCGTGTCGTCCGGCGCGGGCCGGGAGAGCGACCCGCGGCAGTGGTGGGACGCGCTGTGCGAGGCGTTGCGTGAGTGCGGTGAGCCCGCCCGTGAGGCCGCGGCGGTGTCGATCGGCGGTCAGCAGCACGGCCTGGTCACGCTCGACGCCCAGGGCGATCCGGTGCGCCCGGCGCTGTTGTGGAACGACGTGCGTTCCGCGCCGCAGGTGCGCCGGCTGGTGGCGGAGCTGGGTGGCCCGAAGGCCTGGGCCGAGCGCACCGGAAGCGTCCCCGGCACGTCCTTCACCGTCACGAAGTGGGCCTGGCTCGCCGAGAACGAGCCCGAGGCGGTCCGCGCCACCGCCGCCGTCCGGCTGCCGCACGACTATCTGACCGAGCGCCTCACGGGACAGGGCACGACGGACCGCGGTGACGCCTCCGGCACCGGCTGGTGGGCTTCCGGGACGGAGGCGTACGACGAGGAGGTCCTCGCCCATGTGGGCCTGGACCCGGCCTTGCTGCCCCGTGTGGTCCGGCCCGGCGAGGTCTCCGGCACTGTGCGGGACGCCCACGACCTGCCGTTCGCGAAGGGCACCCTCGTCGCCCCGGGCACCGGGGACAACGCGGCCGCTGCGCTGGGCCTCGGCCTGCGACCCGGCACACCGGTGCTGAGCCTCGGCACGTCCGGCACGGTGTACGCCGTGTCGAAGCACCGCCCGGCCGACCCGACCGGCACGGTGGCGGGCTTCGCCGACGCCCACGGGGACTGGCTGCCGCTGGCGTGCACCCTGAACTGCACCCAGGCCGTCGACCGCGTCGCCGCGCTGCTGGGCCTGGACCGCGAGGCCGTGGAGCCCGGCACGAGCGTCACCCTTCTGCCCTACCTGGACGGCGAACGCACCCCGGCCCTCCCCCACGCCTCCGGTCTCCTGCACGGGTTGCGGCACGATACGACCGCCGGACAGCTCCTCCAGGCCGCGTACGACGGTGCGGTGCACTCGCTGCTCGGTGCCCTCGACCTGGTGCTCGACGCGGACGCGGACCCTCAGGCTCCGCTGCTGCTGATCGGCGGCGGCGCGCGGGGCACGGCGTGGCAGCAGACCGTGCGACGACTGTCCGGGCGTGCGGTGCAGGTCCCGGAGGCCAAGGAACTGGTCGCGCTGGGCGCGGCCGCGCAGGCCGCGGGGCTGCTCACCGGCGAGGACCCGGCCGCGGTCGCCCGCCGCTGGGACACCACGCGCGGGCCGGTGCTGGAGGCGGTGGAGCGGGACGAGGAGACCCTGTCCAGGATCTCCGGGGTACTCTCCGACGCGGCGCCGCTGCTGGAGCGCGAGCCTGGCGGCCGCTGACCGGGGCAAGGGGCGCCTGAAGTGGGGAGATACGCTTCCGGCATGATCTGAGGGGCACCAGCCCAGACACTCCGAGGGAACCGGGGGAGGTATGACCGCACCACTGCACGAGGCGCACCCGAGCAGTCCCGGCCGCCGCCTGCCCGACACCCAGCAGGGCATGCGCCGCCGCAACCTCTCCCGGGTCATGCACACCGTCAACGCCGAGGGTCCGCTCTCCCGTGCGGCGGTGGCGTCACACATCGGCCTCACCCGGGCGGCTGTGTCGACGCTGGTGGACGAGCTGATCCGGGCGGGGCTCCTGGAGGAACTGGGTCCGGAGCGTCCCGGCCGGGTCGGCCGTCCCGGTTCGGCGCTCGCTCTCAGCGGACGCGGTCCCGCCGGAATCGGCGCGGAGATCGGCGTCGACCATCTCGCGGTGTGCGCGGTGGACCTGCGCGGCGCGGTACGCGCGCGTGCGGTGCGGCACGGAACCAACCGCGGCCGCTCCCCCGAGCCGGTGATCGACGAGCTGACGGCGCTCGTACGGCAGGTCGTCGCCGAGGCCGAGGAGGAGGGCCTGTGGGCGGCGGGGCTCGCGGTCGCCGTGCCCGGCCTGGTGGCGCGGGACGCCCGCACCGTGGTCCGTGCACCCAACCTCGACTGGCACGACACGGACCTCGGCGCACTGCTCCCCGACGGTCTGTCTCTGACCGTCGACAACGAGGCCAACTTCGGCGGCCTCGCCGAACTCTGGCTCGGCGCTGCGACGCCGCGCGACTTCCTGCATGTCTCCGCGGAGATCGGTATCGGTGGCGCGGTGGTCGTGGACGGTCGGCTGCTGCGGGGCACCCGCGGCTTCGCGGGCGAGCTGGGCCACGTCCCCGTACGGCCGGAGGGCCCCCAGTGCGCGTGCGGGGGACGCGGCTGTCTCGAGCAGTACGCCGGCGAGGAGGCCGTGCTGCGCGCGGCCGGGCTGGAGCCTGGCGAGGACCGGGTGGAACTGCTCGCCGAGCGGGCCGCCGCCGGGGACCAGGAGGTACGCCGGGCGCTGCGCGGCGCCGGTACCGCGCTGGGTATCGCGCTGACCGGCGCGGTCAATCTGCTGGACCCGGAGACGGTGGTCCTGGGTGGTGCCCTGGCGGCGCTCGCACCCTGGCTCGTCCCGTCACTGGAACGCGAGCTGGCCCGGCGGACAGCGGGGCCCGCGTGCGCCGTGACGGTGTCGCGCCTCGGCTCCGAGGGACCGTTGCTGGGCGCGGCCCATTCGGTGGTTCGTGCGGTCCTCGACGACCCGGCGACGGCCGGGGTGCGGGCGTAACCCGCAGAAATCGCGTCCACGGCCCGGCGCTGCGCGTCGCATCGCTCCTCTGCTCCCGGGCTGTCACGACCATCTCACCCCTGAAGGTGGCGGAGTTGTCCACAATGGCTCGCTTTTCCACTGTTCTGCCCACGCCTCGACGGCGTATCGGCTGATCGCCGTACCGTGAATCACGCGAGGCGCAGCCGTTCGACCTGCGGATGCGTCTCACACACGGGCGCCCCTCCCCCGCAGTTCGGATTCAGCCCCCTCTGAAAGGCAGACCCCATGGAGCGAGCCGAAGCGTTGCCGAGCAGGCGGCGGCTGCTGAAAGGCACCGCTTTCGCCGCGATCCCCTACGCGTTGCTCCCGAGTCCCCGCGCGGATGCCCACCCAGCGCCCGTGGACCACGCGTTCGCCCTGTGGGAGCCGGCGAGCGAAGCCAACTACACGGCGGCGGACCGCCCGACGAGCCACCTCGTCGACCTGGTGATCATTCATGTGACGCAGACGACCTACAAGAACACGATGCCCGTCTTCTGGAACCCGGCGAAGCAAGTCTCCGCGCACTATGTCCTGCGATCGGCCGACGGCAGAGTCACCCAGTGCGTCCGTGAGCGGGACATCGCCTGGCACGCGGGCAACTGGGACTACAACGCACGCAGCATCGGCATCGAGCACGAGGGCTGGGTCGAGCGCCCCGAGTACTTCACCGGTGCCATGTACGAGCAGTCGGCGGCCCTCGCCTCGGAGGTCTGCGACAGGTACGGCATCCCCAAGGACCGCGACCACATCATCGGCCACCACGAGGTGCCGGGCACCGACCA
>NZ_LIQX01000401.1 GCF_001418475.1 Streptomyces ossamyceticus
GTACGACCTGTTCGACGACAGCGAAGGGGGCCGCCGGGCCGGCGCGGCCGTCGTCCAGGTGCACAGCCTCGCCGACCCCACGCTGGTCGTCGACGCGGCGGCGCTGTGGGCGGGCGACGCGGACGAGGCGTTCGGGCCCCGCGCCCGGGTGGACGCCGCCCTCGCCGTGCGCCGCGCGGCCCGCGTCTGGCCGCCCCTGGACCGGCTCGCCGACCAGGACGTCCCCGGCGTCCTCGCGCTCTCCGAGGACGAGCTGTCCGACCTCCTCGGTGTGGCCGCGACCCGGCTGGCCGCGGCCGGGGTCGCCGTGCACTGGCCCCGCGACCTCGCCCAGGACCTGAGCGCCCGCGCCGAGGTGCGCCCGGCGCCCGGCTCGGCCACGGACGGCACGGGCTTCTTCGAGAGCGAGGAACTGCTCAGCTTCCGCTGGCAGTTGGCGCTCGGCGGCGACCCGCTCACCGACGCCGAGATGGACGCCCTGGCCGAGGCCCACCGCCCGGTCGTCCGTCTGCGCGACCAGTGGGTCCTCGTGGACCCGGCTCTCGTCCGCAAGGCCCGCCGACGCGAACTGGGCCTGCTCGACCCGGTGGACGCCCTGTCCGCGGCCCTGACCGGCACGGCCGACGTGGACGGCGAGACCGTGGAGGCGGTCCCGGTGGGCGCGCTGGCCGCGCTCCGGGACCGACTGACGGCCGGCGTCGGCCCGGTCGACCCGCCCCCGGGCCTCGCGGCCACCCTCCGCGACTACCAACTCCGGGGCCTGGCCTGGCTGGACCTCATGACCTCCCTCGGCCTCGGCGGCTGCCTCGCCGACGACATGGGCCTCGGCAAGACCATCACCGTCATCGCCCTTCATCTGCGCCGGGCCCGCCCCGAGCCCACGCTCGTCGTCTGCCCCGCCTCCCTGCTGGGCAACTGGCAGCGCGAGATCACCCGCTTCGCCCCCGGCGTGCCCGTCCGCCGCTTCCACGGCCCCGACCGCTCCCTGGACGACCTCGGCCCCGGCTTCGTCCTCACCACGTACGGCACGATGCGCTCGACGGCACCCCAACTCGCCGAGCAGCGATGGGGGATGGTCGTCGCCGACGAGGCCCAGCACGTCAAGAACCCCTACTCGGCGACCGCGAAGGCCCTGCGCACCATCCCCACGCCCGCCCGGGTCGCCCTCACCGGCACCCCCGTGGAGAACAACCTCTCCGAGCTGTGGGCGCTCCTCGACTGGACCACCCCCGGCCTCCTCGGCCCCCTCAAGTCCTTCCGCGCCCGCCACGCCCGCGCCGTGGAGAACGGCGAGGACGAGGAGGCCGTGACCCGACTCGCCCGGCTGGTCCGCCCCTTCCTGCTCCGCCGCAAGAAGTCCGACCCCGGTATCGTCCCCGAACTCCCGCCCAAGACCGAGACCGACCACCCCGTCCCCCTCACCCGTGAACAGGCCGCGCTCTACGAGGCCGTCGTCCGCGAGTCGCTGCTGGCCATCGAGACGGCGGAGGGCATCGCCCGCCGGGGCCTGGTCCTGAAACTGCTGGGCGCCCTCAAACAGATCTGCGACCACCCGGCGCTGTATCTGAAGGAGGAGGCGGCCGGCCACGGCGACCGCCTGTCGGCCCGCTCCGGCAAACTCGCCCTCCTCGACGAACTGGTGGACACCCTGCTCTCCGAGGACGGCTCGGCCCTGGTCTTCACCCAGTACGTCGGCATGGCCCGCCTGATCACCGCGCACCTCGCCGCCCGCGCGATCCCCGTCGAACTGCTCCACGGCGGCACCCCCGTCAAGGACCGCGAGGACATGGTGGACCGCTTCCAGAGCGGGGCGACCCCCGTCCTCGTCCTGTCCCTCAAGGCGGCCGGCACCGGCCTGAACCTCACCCGGGCCGGCCATGTCATCCACTTCGACCGCTGGTGGAACCCGGCGGTCGAGGAACAGGCCACCGACCGGGCCTACCGCATCGGCCAGACCCAGCCCGTCCAGGTCCACCGCCTCATCACCGAGGGCACCATCGAGGACCGCATCGCCGAGATGCTCGAAGCGAAGCGGGCCCTCTCCGACGCCATCCTCGGCTCCGGCGAGGCAGCCCTCACGGAGCTGACCGACCGCGAACTGACCGACCTCGTCTCGCTGCGGAGGTCGACATGAGCGCCTCCGACCACCCCGCCCCCCGCCCCGCGGACGCGGCCCGCCAGGCACTGCGCGCGGCCCGCGAACGGGCCCTGCGCGGCGAGGACCAAGGGGAGACCGCGGCTACACCGACGCCGACCAGCGGGGATGCGGCGACCGGCGGTGGCGTGGGGGCGCAGGGTCGTCCCGGGGAGGCGCCGGGCGCGGAGGGGGCGAGCGGCTCGGGCCGCGCCGGGGGCGCGTCAGGTGGGGCCGCCGGAAGGGCAGACCGTGCTGATGGTGCTGGTGCT
>NZ_LIQX01000402.1 GCF_001418475.1 Streptomyces ossamyceticus
CCCCTATCCAGGAGCCCCCCCATGACGACGGCCGTAGCCGCCCCCTTCCGTTTCTTCTCTCTTCAGGTCGTGCGGACGGAGCGGCTGGGGCCGTCTGTCGTGCGTGTCTCCTTCGCGGGGGACGACCTGCGGTTCTTCCTGTCGGACGGGAGGGACCAGTCGCTGTCGCTGTTCCTGCCGCAGCCGGGGCAGGACGCCCCCGTCGTTCCCTACGAGCTGGGCGACGGCTGGTGGCAGGCATGGCGGGAGCTGCCGGACGACGTGCGGGCGGTGATGCGCTCGTACACGCTGCGGGGGCTGCGGACCGACGTGCACGGGGAGACCGTCGGCATCGACATCGACTTCGTGCTGCACGGGGTGGAGCCGGGGGCCGCCGTACCCGCCGGGCCCGCGTCGCGGTGGGCGTCGCAGGCGTCGGCCGGGGACCGGGTCGTGCTGCTCGGGCCGGCGGTCGCCGACAACCGGGCGATCCGGTTCCGGCCCCCGGCCGACACCGGTCTGGTGGTGATCTGGGCGGACGAGACGGCGCTGCCCGCCGCCTCGGCGATCCTGGAGTCGCTGCCCGCCGGGATGCCGGCACGGGTCTGGCTGGAGGTCCGCCACGCAGGGGACATCCAGGACCTGGCCACCGAGGCCGACGCCGAGATCACCTGGCTGGTGCGCGGCGAGGGCGCGCCGTCCGCGCCGGACGCCGTCCGCGCCGCCCCGCTGCCGCCCGGCGAGCTTCCGTACGCATGGATCGCCGGTGAGTCCGGCCGGGTCAAGGAGCTGCGCCGGCATCTCGTGCGGGAGCGCGGGATCGACAAGCGGCGCGTGACCTTCGTCGGGTACTGGCGTGAGGGCCTGACGGAGGAACAGCTGCGCGAGCGCGGCGAGTAGACCCGACGCGCCAACTGCCCACCGTCCAGGCATTACTGACGTGATGACGGTCACGGACGGGGCATGACTCCAGCCAGTCTACTTAGGCTAGGCTTACCTAAGTTAAACGAGTGATTCCGCCCCTCTCCTCGCTCCTCGGCCCCCACTCCCGCCGCACCGTCCCACCCGGACCGCCCCCGCTCGGAGGACCTCCCCATGCGCTCGCACCTGCTCAATGACACGACCGCGGAGCGGTACCGCCGCACCGTGACCGAAGGCGTGGAGCGGGTGGCGGCCAAACTCGCCACCACCGACCGACCGTTCACCGGCGTCGGCGTCGACGCCCTCGCTCCCGCCATCGAGCGGATCGACCTCGACAAGCCGCTGCACGACACGGCCGCCGTCCTCGACGAACTCGAGGACGTCTACCTCCGGGACGCGATCTACTTCCACCACCCCCGCTACCTCGCCCACCTCAACTGCCCGGTCGTCATCCCGGCCGTGCTCGGCGAGGCCGTCCTGTCCGCCGTCAACTCCTCGCTGGACACCTGGGACCAGTCCGCGGGCGGCACGCTGATCGAGCGGAAACTCATCGACTGGACCAACGAGCGCGTCGGGTTCGGCCCCGCCGCCGACGGCGTGTTCACCTCCGGCGGCTCGCAGTCCAACCTCCAGGCCCTGCTCCTCGCCCGGGAGGAGGCAAAGCCGGGGCCCGGCGGGTGGCAGGGGCCGGCCGACCACGCCCGACTGCGGATCTTCGCCTCCGAGGTCAGCCACTTCAGCGTGAAGAAGTCCGCGAAGCTGCTGGGTCTCGGACAGGACGCGGTGGTCTCCGTCCCGGTCGACGCCGACAAGCGGATGCAGACCATGGCACTCGCCCGTGAGCTGGAACGGTGCAAGGCCGAGGGCCTCGTCCCCATGGCCGTCGTCGCCACCGCCGGAACCACCGACTTCGGGTCCATCGACCCGCTGGCCGAGACAGCCGAGCTGTGCGCCCAGTACGGGGCGTGGATGCATGTCGACGCCGCCTACGGCTGCGGACTGCTCGTCTCCCGCAGGCGGCGCGCCCTGCTCGACGGGATCGAGCGGGCCGACTCGGTCACCGTCGACTACCACAAGTCCTTCTTCCAGCCGGTGAGTTCGTCCGCCGTCCTGGTCCGGGACGGGGCGGCCCTGCGCCACGCCACGTACCACGCGGAGTACCTCAACCCGCGCCGTATGGTCACCGAGCGCATCCCCAACCAGGTGGACAAGTCCCTCCAGACCACACGCCGCTTCGACGCGCTGAAGCTGTGGATGACACTGCGCACGATGGGTGCCGACGGCGTCGGGGAGCTGTTCGACGAGGTGTGCGACCTGGCGGAGGAGGGCTGGCGGCTGCTCGCCGCCGACCCGCGCTACGACGTGGTGGTGGAGCCCCGGCTGTCCACGCTGGTCTACCGCTACATCCCCGAGGCCGTCACCGACCCGGCCGAGATCGACCGCGCCAACCTGTACGCCCGCAAGGCCCTGTTCGCCTCCGGCGACGCCGTGGTCGCGGGCACCAAGGTGGGCGGCCGCCACTACCTGAAGTTCACCCTGCTCAACCCCGAGACCACGGTCGCCGACATCGCCGCCGTGCTCGATCTGATCGCCGGCCACGCCGAGCAGTACCTGGGAGAATCCCTTGACCGCGTCGCTTCCTGAATCCGCCGTGCACGTCCACGACTTCGTCGGCATCGGCCTGGGACCCTTCAACCTCGGCCTGGCCTGCCTCACCGAGCCCATCGCCGAACTCGACGGGATCTTCCTGGACGCGAAGCCGCACTTCGAGTGGCACTCGGGGATGTTCCTCGACGGCGCCCACCTCCAGACCCCGTTTATGTCGGACCTGGTCACCCTCGCCGACCCGACGTCGCCGTACTCCTTCCTCAACTATCTGAAGGACTCCGGCCGGCTGTACTCGTTCTACATCCGGGAGAACTTCTACCCCCTGCGCGTCGAGTACGACGACTACTGCCGCTGGGCCGCGAGCCGACTGAGCAACGTCCGCTTCGGCACGACGGTCACCGAGGTCACGTACGAGGACGACGTGTACGCCGTGCGGACGGCCGGCGGCGACGTCCTGTACGCCCGTCGGCTGGTCCTCGGCACCGGCACCGTCCCCTACCTCCCCGAGGCATGCGAGGGCCTCGGCGGCGACTTCTTCCACAACGCGCGGTACATGCACCGCAAGGCGGAGCTGCTGAAGAAGAAGTCGATCACGATCATCGGCAGCGGGCAGAGCGCCGCGGAGATCTACCACGAGCTGCTGTCCGAGATCGACGTCCACGGCTACCAGCTCAACTGGGTCACCCGCTCCCCGCGGTTCTTCCCCCTCGAATACACCAAGCTGACGCTGGAGATGACGTCCCCGGACTACATCGACTACTTCCGCGCGCTGCCCGAGAACACCCGCTACCGGCTGGAGAAGCAGCAGAAGGGCCTGTTCAAGGGCATCAACGGGGATCTGATCGACTCGATCTTCGACCTGCTCTACCAGAAGAACGTGACCGCCGGCGGCCGCCCGGTCCCCACCCGGCTGCTCACCAACTCGACCCTGAACAGCGCCACCCACGAGGACGGGCGGTACACCCTCGGCTTCCGCCAGGACGAGCAGGGCAAGGACTTCGAGATCGAGACCGAGGGCCTGGTCCTGGCCACCGGCTACCACTACCGGCCGCCGGCGTTCCTCGCCCCGATCCGCGACCGGCTCGTCTTCGACGGCCACGGCCGCTTCGACGTGGCCCGCAACTACGCCATCGACACCACCGGCCGCGGGATCTTCCTCCAGAACGCGGGCGTCCACACCCACAGCGTCACCTCGCCCGACCTGGGCATGGGCGCCTACCGCAACGCGTCCATCATCCGCGAGCTGCTGGGCACCGAGTACTACCCGGTCGAGAAGACCATCGCCTTCCAGGAGTTCGCCGTATGACCTTCGCCTTCCGCCCCCTGGACCCGCCGGCGGACGCCGAACTGCTGCACGGCTGGGTCACGCATCCGAAGGCCGCGTACTGGATGATGCAGGACGCCCGGCTGGAGGACGTCGAGCGCGCCTATACGGAGATCGCGGCCGACCCCCACCACCACGCCCTGCTGGGCCTCGGAGACGGCGAGCCCGCGTTCCTCATGGAGAAGTACGACCCGGCCCACCGCGAGCTGGTGGGCCTGTACGAGCCGGAGCCCGGCGACGTCGGCATGCACTTCCTGGTGCCACCGACGGACACCCCCGTGCACGGGTTCACCCGGTCCGTGATCACCGCCGTGATGGCGCACCTCTTCGAGGACCCGGCGACCCGCCGTGTCGTCGTCGAGCCGGACGTGTCCAACACGGCGGTGCACGCGCTCAACGCGTTCGTCGGTTTCGTCCCCGACCGTGAGATCGACAAGCCCGAGAAGCGCGCCCTGCTCAGCTTCTGCACCCGCGAGCAGTTCCTCGCCCGTCGCCCCCTCGCCGCCCGAGGAGTCCCCGTATGACCCTGTCCGACGCCGTGGCGCATCTGTCCCCCCACCGCTGGGCACGGGCCAACCGCCTGCTCATCCGCAAAGCCCTCGCCGAGTTCGCCCATGAGCGGCTCATCACGCCGGAGGCCACCACCGACGGCCGCTTCGAGGTCCGCGGCGACGACGGACAGACCCGCTACGGGTTCACCGCGCGGCGCTACGCCCTCGACCACTGGCAGGTCGACGCCGACTCGATCACCCGTCACCGGGACGGCGTCGACCTGCCCCTCGCCGCCCTGGACTTCTTCATCGAACTGAAGGGGTCCCTGGGGCTGAGCGACGAGATCCTCCCGGTCTACCTGGAGGAGATCTCCTCCACCCTCTCCGGCACCTGCTACAAGCTGACCAAACCGCAGATCCCGGTCGCCGAGCTGGTGGACGCCGGTTTCCAGGCCATCGAGACGGGGATGACCGAGGGCCACCCCTGCTTCGTCGCCAACAACGGCCGCCTCGGCTTCGGCGTCCACGAGTACCTGGCGTACGCCCCCGAGACGGCAAGCCCCGTCCGCCTGGTCTGGCTGGCCGCGCACCGCTCCCGGGCGGCGTTCACGGCGGGCGTCGGCATCGAGTACGAGGCGTTCCTGCGGGACGAGCTGGGCGCGGAGACCGTCGCCCGCTTCACCTCCGTCCTCACCGACCTGGAACTCGACCCGGCCGACTACCTGTTCATCCCCGTCCACCCCTGGCAGTGGTGGAACAAGCTCTCCGTCACCTTCGCCGCCGAGGTCGCCCAGCGCCACCTCGTGCTGCTCGGCGAGGGCGACGACGAGTACCTGGCCCAGCAGTCCATCCGGACCTTCTTCAACACCTCCAACCCCGCGAAGCACTACGTCAAGACGGCCCTGTCCGTCCTCAACATGGGCTTCATGCGCGGCCTGTCCGCGGCCTACATGGAGGCGACCCCGGCGATCAACGACTGGCTGGCCGGGCTGATCGAGAACGACCCGGTGCTGAAGTCGACGGGCCTGTCGATCATCCGCGAGCGCGCCGCCGTCGGCTACCGGCACCTGGAGTACGAGGCCGCCACCGACCGGTACTCCCCGTACCGCAAGATGCTGGCCGCGCTATGGCGGGAGAGCCCCGTCCCCGGGCTCCAGGAGGGCGAGTCGCTGGCGACGATGGCCTCCCTGCTCCACGTCGACCACGAGGGCCACGGCTTCGCGGCGGCCCTGATCGCCCGCTCGGGCCTCACCCCGACGGAGTGGCTGCGCCGCTACCTGGAGGCCTACCTCACCCCGCTCCTGCACAGCTTCTACGCCTACGACCTGGTCTTCATGCCGCACGGCGAGAACGTCATCCTGGTCCTGAAGGGCGGCGTGGTCGAGCGGGCGATCTACAAGGACATCGCCGAGGAGATCGCGGTCATGGACCCGCAGGCGGTGCTCCCACCGGCGGTCGAGCGGCTGCGCGTGGACGTCCCCGACGACAAGAAACTCCTGTCGATCTTCACGGACGTCTTCGACTGCTTCTTCCGCTTCCTCGCCGCCGATCTGGCCGAGGAGGGCGTACTGGAGGAGGAGGACTTCTGGCGGACGGTCGCCGACACGGTCCGCGACTACCAGCACGCGACGCCCGAACTCGCCGACAAGTTCGCCCAGTACGACATGTTCGCCCCCGAGTTCGCGCTGTCCTGCCTCAACCGGCTCCAGCTGCGCGACAACCGCCAGATGGTCGACCTGTCGGACCCGTCAGGCGCACTCCAACTGGTCGGCGACCTGAGGAACCCCATAGCGAGCCTGTAGCCCCCGGCAGGCCCACGAACAGACGGGCACCTCGGAGTACGGTCCTCCGAGGTGCCCGTCTGTTC
>NZ_LIQX01000403.1 GCF_001418475.1 Streptomyces ossamyceticus
GGGGTGGTCGAAGACGAGGGTGGCGGGCAGCCGCAATCCGGTGAGGGCGGACAGGCGGTTGCGCAGGTCCACGGCCATGAGGGAGTCGAAGCCGAGGTTCTGGAAGGGCTTGCCGGCGGGCACGGCGTCCGCCGTGGGCAGTCCGGCGGCGGTCGCGGCCTCCGCCCGTACCAGCTCCACCAGGGCGGTGGCGCGGTCCGGTGCGGACAGCGGCAGCAGCCGCTCGCGCAGCCCGGCCGCCGGTACGGCCCGGTCGGTGCCGTCCGCGCGTGGTCCGGCGGCGAGACCGCGCAGCAGAACCGGCGTCGTGGGTGAGCCGGGATCGAGGGCCGAGGTGTCCAGCCGTACGGGGACGGCGAGGCTCTCACCGGTGGTGAGGGCCGCGTCGAACAGGGCCATGCCCTCGCGGGGGTCGAGCTGGCGCAGGCCCACGCGGGCGATGCGTTTCAGGTCGCTGTCGGCGACGCCCGCGGTCATGCCCTCGCCGCGCTGCCAGGGGCCCCAGGCCAGGGAGAGCGCGGGCAGTCCGGCGGCGGCCCTGCGTGCGCACACGGCGTCCGCGAAGGCGTTGGCCGCGGCGTAGTTGGCCTGTCCGGCGCCGCCCATGGTGCCGGCCAGCGAGGAGAAGACGACGAAGGCGTCCAGGTCGCGGTCGGCGGTCAGCTCGTGCAGATGTTCCACAGCTGCCGTCTTGACGGGGAGGACCGCGTCGACCTGCTCGGGGGTGAGGGCGGTGAGGGTGGCGTCGTCGACGGTGCCCGCGGTGTGCACCACGGCCTTCAGCTCGGGGGCCGTCTCCAGCAGCGCGGCCAGCGCGGCGCGGTCGGTGACGTCGCACGCTGCGAGGCGGACCGTGGCGCCGAGGTCGGTGAGTTCGGCGAGCAGGTCCTCCATGCCGGGCGCCTCGCCGCCGCGCCGCGCGGCGAGCAGCAGGTCGCGCACGCCGTGCCGGACGACCAGATGCCGGGCGACGAGACGGCCGAGTGTGCCGGTGGCGCCGGTGACCAGGACGGTGCCGGTGGTCGGCCAGGGGCCGGTCGCGGCCCCGGTCGGGGCGAGCCGGGTCAGGCGCGGCACGTGTGTTCCGTCCGCGCGGAGGGCGAGTTGGGGTTCGTCGAGGTGCAGGGCGTGGGCCACTGCCCGCGGCAGCGGGGTGGTGGCGTCGGGGCCGTGGTCGATGAGCAGGACGCTGCCGGGGTTCTCCAGTTGGGCGGAGCGGGCGAGGGCCCAGACGGCGGCGCCCGCCGGGTCGGTGAGGGTCTCGTCGGCCGAGGCGCGGACCGCGCCGGAGGTGCACAGCACCAACTGGGACGCGGCGAAGGCCGGGTCCGTGGTCCACCGCTGGAGAAGGCCGAGCACCCGGTGCACGGCGTCGCGGGCGGCTGCCGCCGTCGGTTCGGCCGGCGGCAGCGGCACGACGACCACGTCGGGCGGGGTGCCCGCGCCGCTCAGGGCGTCCAGGTCGGCGTGGAGTTCGACGGACCCGGCCGTCCTCAGCAGGGGTTCGACGTGGGTGTACGCGGTGGGGTCGCCGAGCACCGCGAACCGGGTCGGGGGCCGCCCGCCGGGCGCCGTCGTGTCGAGGGGGAGCCACTCGGTGCGCAGCAGCCACTCGGGGCGGACACGCGTGGTCTCGAAACCGCCGGTGGACGCGGCCCGCATGTGGAGGGCGGCCACGGAGGCGACGGGCCGCCCGGACGGGTCGGTGAGCTCCACCGCCACCCGGTCCTCGGCCTCGTCACGGACGTGGACGCGCAACGCGGTCGCCCCGAGCGCGTGGTCGGTGACGCCGCGCCAGGCGAACGGCAGCAGCGGGCCGCCGCTCGTGGGCGCCGAGGGCCGGAAGGCCAG
>NZ_LIQX01000404.1 GCF_001418475.1 Streptomyces ossamyceticus
CTGGGTCACTCGTGACCCGGGCTGTGTGAGGGGCGCCCAGTAGCTCGGGGGCCACTGTCGCAGGGCGACTGCGGGTGCGCTGTGGTTTCTCGCGCAGTTCCCCGCGCCCCTTGAGGTGCCCACGGTCGGCTCTGGCTCACCGCTTCATCGTGGTTTCTCGCGCAGTTCCCCGCGCCCCTTGGGGTGGCTGCGGTCGGATCTTGGCTGACCGCTTCGTCGTGGTCGTTCGCGCAGTTCCCCGCGCCCCTATCGGTGGCTGCGGGCCGCTATTGACTCACCGGCTCGTCGTGGTTTCTCGCGCAGCTCCCCGCGCCCCTGTCGGTGGCTGCGGTCGGCCTTCGACCACCGGCTCGGGCCTCTCCCCCTCCTCCGGAGGGTGTCCGCCTACTCTGTAGGGCGCCCGGTGCGCCTGTCCCGCGATGAACGTGAGTCCCGATGTCCTCGACCGTGTCACCACCGGTGTCCTCCGTACCGCCTGTCATATCCGAGCCGGTCACGGTCGCGCCGTCGCGGCCGCTCGACCGGCGCTCGTCCCTCGCTCGGCGCGCCCCCCATCTGCTGGCCCTGGGGCTGTTCGTGGCGTACGCGACGGAGTCGGTCTGCCGGTACCGGTACATGGGGACACGCTCGTGGGACCTGGGGATATTCGAGCAGGCGGTGCGGGCGTACGCGCATCTGCGGGCGCCGGTCGTCGATCTCAAGGGGCCGGGGTTCCATGTGCTCGGCGATCACTTCAGCCCCGTCACCGCGCTGCTCGCGCCGGTCTACCGGGTCTTCCCCTCGCCCGTGACGCTGCTCGTCGCGCAGGCCGCGCTGTTCGCCCTGTCGGCGGTGCCGGTGACACGGGCGGCGACCCGGCGGCTGGGGCGGTCGCGGGGGCTGGCGATCGGCGTGGCGTACGGGCTGTCGTGGGGGCTCCAGCGGGCCGTGGACTTCGACTTCCACGAGGTCTGCTTCGCCGTGCCGCTGATCGGCTTCTCCCTGGAGGCGCTGCTCGCCCGGCGATGGCGGGCGGCGCTGCTGTGGGCCCTGCCGCTGGTGCTGGTCAAGGAGGACCTGGGGGTCACGGTGGCCGCGCTCGCGCTCCTCGTCATGGTCCGCGCGGGGCGGCACGGTGCGCAGCGCGACGTCGCCCTCGGCGTCGCCGTCGCGTCGTTCGGGGCGGTCGCGGCGCTGGTCACCTTCACCATGATCATCCCGGCGTTCAACACCTCCGGGGGCTACGACTACTGGAGCAAGGTCGGCGGGGCCGGCCCCTTCGACGGCCTCGACACCAAGGTCCGCACGCTGCTGTGGCTGCTGGTCCCCACCACCGGGCTGCTCGCCCTGCGGTCACCGCTCCTGATCGCCGCCCTGCCCACCCTGGGCTGGCGTTTCCTGTCGTCGGACGAGCACTACTGGGGCACGGCGTGGCACTACAGCGCCGTGCTGATGCCGATCGTGTTCCTCGCCCTCGTCGACGCGCTGCCCGCCGCGCACCGCAGCCCCCGGCGGTGGCTGCGCTCGTACGCGTTCCATCTGCCCGCGGGGGTCGCCTCGGCGGCGCTGGCGCTGACGACCTCACTGCCGCTGTCGACGCTCACCGAGGCCGACGCCTACCGGGTGCCGGAGCGTGTGGTGGCCGTGGAGAAGCTGCTGGCCACGATTCCGGACGGCGCCACCGTCGAGTCCAACGTCGGCCCGATCAGCCGTCTGACGTCACGCTGCCGCGTCTTCTGGATCGGAAGGACCAAGGACCTCGCCCCGGACTACATCGTCTTCACCAACTCCTCGCGGTGGGTTGAGGACGTTCCCCGGTACGCCCGTCAGCTGCATCCCCGCCACCGCTACGAACTCGACGGCCTCGTCCAGGGATACGTACTGCTGCGCCGCGTCTGACACCCGGTGCCCAGCACCCAGCACCCAGGGGGCCCTGCGCCCAGCACCCAGAGGGCCTTGCGCCCCTCCTCCGTATCCCATTCCACGGGAATACGGAACACCTTCCGCAATTCCGCGCACTGCACCAAGGGACAATTGGCGCCCCTGCGTGGACATGGCACCGTGGCGATCGCTTCCCGAGCATCGGCCCACCAGAAACGGGGAAAACCATGACCACGTTACGCAGAGTAATTCCCGGCGCGACTCTTTCGGCGGTTCTTCTGCTGACCGGCGCCGCACCCGCCCTCGCCGGTCCCGCCACGGCGGACGGCGGGGCGTCCACGCAGGCGGTCGCCGGCGTCACCAAGGCGCAGAAGCTCTCGAAACTGGGCACCCTGACGGGGAACTCGTCCGGCTCCCAGACCAACTGGTTCACGGCGCTCGGGCAGTACCGGAGTCACAAGCCGGCGATCACGAAGTACAAGTTCAACTGGAGCACCAACTACTGCAATTCGTCACCGGACAAGATCTGGGGCGGCTACGACTTCTCGTTCGCCTGCTACCGGCACGACTTCGGATACCGCAACTACAAGACGATCGCGGGCAAGGCCGCATGGAAGCGGTCCCACAAACTCCGGATCGACCAGGCAATGCTGGGCGACATGAACCGGGTCTGCGGACAGAAGTTCTGGGCCGATCCGCTGACGCCGCCCGTCCGCAAGAAGGCCAAGGCCGCGTGCCTGAAGACGGCGAAGAAGTACTACCAGGCCGTCCGCGCCGCCGGCTGAAGCCGCCGCAGCGGGACCGGCGGCACGAGAACGGCGGGGCGTGGGGATCATTCCCCACGCCCCGCCGTCTCCCTGTCCTCACAGCCCCTCGGGCGGGACCCCCGTACCGGTCCGAGGGGCCGGTCCGAGGGGCCGGTCCGCCCAGCCCGTCCCCGGTCCCTTCCTCGCCGGCGTCAGTCCGTCGCGATCGCGTTGAGGACGTTCATCCGTCCCGCCCTGAACGCCGGGACGAGGGCGGCGAACAGGCCCACGAACGCCGAGCCGATGAAGACTCCGATGATGGTCGGCCACGGGATGTCCAGGACCTCCAGGCCCTCCAGGGCGAGGAGCCGCTGGGCCGTCGCGCCCCAGCCCATCCCCAGGCCCAGGCCCAGCAGCGCGCCGAACAGGGCGATCACCACGGACTCCAGGCGGATCATGCGGCGCAGCTGGCGGCGGGAGAGGCCGATGGCCCGCATGAGGCCGATCTCCCTGGTGCGTTCGACCACCGACAGGGCGAGGGTGTTCACGACACCGAGGATCGCGACGACGATCGCCAGGGCCAGCAGGCCGTACACCATGTTGAGCAGCTGGCCGACCTGGTCCTGCAGGGCCTGCTTGTAGTCGGTCTGGTCCATGACCTTGACCGTGGGGTCCTTGGCGACGGCCGTCTTGAGCGCGGCGTACGCCTGGTCCTTGCTGCCCTCGTCCGCCTTGGCGAGCAGGGCCGTGTCCAGCGGCAGCCGCTCGGCCGGCACATAGCGTTCGACGGTCGTGAGGTTGGTGTACATCGCGCCCTGGTCGAGGCCCGTGTCGTCGGAGGTGATGGCCGCGAGCCGCAGCTTCGCGGTGCGGCCCCCCTCGAAGGCCACGGTCAGGGTGTCCCCGACCTTCACGCCCGCCTTCTCGGCGAACTCGGAGCCGACGGACATCGCGTCGGCGCCGTACGCGGCCGCGAGGTCACCGGAGACCGTCTCCCGGCGCAGGTCCTCGGCGTAGGTGGCCTCGGCGGCGAGCAGCTGCCCCGACTCGGAGGTGCCGTCGGGCGCGGTCACCTTGGCCGGTGTCTCCTTCATCCGGGTGACGTGGCCGAGTCCCTCGACCCCTTCGACCGCCTTGACGGTGGCGGGGTTGAGGGGCTTGCCGCCGTTGCCCGCGGTGATGATGAAGTCGGCGCCGACCGACTTGTCCAGCTCGGCGGTGGCGGAGGTCACCATGGAGGAGCCGACCACGGAGAGGCAGGCGACCAGGGCCAGGCCGATCATGAGGGCCGCGCCGGTGGCGCCGGTGCGGCGGGGGTTGCGCAGCGCGTTGCGCTCGGCCATCCGGCCGACGGGGCCGAAGGCCCGCAGCAGCACCGCGCTGAGCACCCGTACGACACCGCCCGCGAGGAGCGGGCCGATCACGACGAAGCCGATGAGGCTGAGGACGATGCCCACGCCGAGGATCATCGAGCCCTGCTTCGCCTGGTCGGCGGTGGCCGCAAGGTAGAGCGCGAAGGCGCCGGCGCCGGTGAGCACCAGGCCGACCAGGCCCCGTACGAGTCCGGCCCTGCCGTCCGCCGGGGTGCCGGCGTCGCGCAGCGCGGCCATCGGGGAGACCTTGCCCGCGCGGCGGGCGGGCAGATAGGACGCGAGGACGGTGACCACGATGCCCAGCAGCATGCCGATGGCCGGGGTGGTCCAGCTCACCGTCAGGTCGCGGGTGGACAGTTCCATGCCGACGGCCGACATGAGCTTCATCAGGCCGACCGCGAGGCCGACGCCCGCGCCGACACCGATCAGCGAGCCGAGGACGCCGAGCAGTGTCGCCTCGACGAGCACCGACCGGTTGACCTGTCCGCGGGAGGATCCGACGGCCCGCATCAGACCGATCTCGCGGGTGCGCTGGGCGACGAGCATCGAGAACGTGTTGATGATCAGGAAGACCCCGACGAGGAACGCGATCCCGGCGAAGCCGAGCATGCCGTACTTGATGACGTTCATGAACTCGTCGACGTCGCTGCGGTTGGCGTCCGCGGTCTCCTGCTGCGTGCGGACCTTGTACGCCGTCTGCTGCTCGCCCTTCGCGCCCTGCCCGCCCTGCTCGGTCCGCGCCGTGAGCGCCGCCAGGGCCGAGCTGACGTTCCGCTTCAGCCGCGTGTCGCTGACGCCCGCCTCGGCGGTGACGTTCACCTGGGTGAACCGGCCGATGGCGCCGAGGAGTCCGCGCTGGGCGGTGGCGGTGTCGAAGAAGACGACGGCGGCACCGGGGTTGGTCACCTTGAACGAGGCGATGCCGACGATCCGGGCGGTGATGTCCCCGCTGACGGTGATGGTGCGCAGCTCGTCACCGAGCTTCAGGCCGTGCTTGTCGGCGGTGTCGGCGTCGACCATCACCTGGGTCGGGCCGCGCGGGGCGTGTCCGGAGGTGATCTCCATGGAACGGAGGTCGTTCTTCGTCCAGTTGCCCGCGATGGTGGGGGCGCCGGTGGAGGACCCCATGTTCTTGTTGTCGCGGTCGACGACGGTCACGTCCATCGAGGAGACGGCGCCCTCGGCCGACTTGGCGCCCTCGACCGCGGCCACCTTCTTCACCAGGGAGGCGGGCAGGGAGTCGGGGCGGCCGGTCCGGGACACCTCGTCGGGCTCGCCGCCGTCCGCGGAGACCGTGACGTCGGAGGAGGTGGCCGCGAACAGCTTGTCGAAGGTGGTGCCCATGGTGTCGGTGAAGACGAGAGTGCCCGTCACGAACGCCACTGACAGCATGACCGCGATGGCCGACAGCGCCATCCGTCCCTTGTGCGCGAAGAAGTTGCGCATCGATGTCTTCATCACGCTCATGACGTGCGCCCCCGGGCGTCGAAGTCCTTCATGCGGTCCAGGACCTGGTCGGCCGTCGGCTGGTGCATCTCGTCGACGATGCGCCCGTCCGCCAGGTACAGCACGCGGTCGGCGTAGGAGGCGGCCACCGGGTCGTGGGTGACCATGACGATGGTCTGGCCCAGTTCGTCGACGGAGCGCCGCAGGAAGCCCAGCACCTCGGCGCCGGCCCGCGAGTCGAGGTTGCCGGTCGGCTCGTCCCCGAAGATGATCTCGGGGCGCGCGGCCAGGGCCCGGGCCACGGCGACGCGCTGCTGCTGGCCGCCGGAGAGCTGGGTCGGCCGGTGCTTCAGCCGCTGGGCGAGCCCGACGGTCTCCACGACCCGGCCGAGCCACTCCTTGTCGGGCTTGCGCCCTGCGATGTCCATGGGGAGCGTGATGTTCTCGATCGCGTTCAGCGTGGGCAGCAGGTTGAACGCCTGGAAGATGAACCCGATCCGGTCCCGGCGCAGCTGCGTGAGCTTCTTGTCCTTCAGGCCGGTGATCTCGGTCTCGTCGAGGTAGATCTGACCGCTCGTCACGGTGTCGAGTCCGGCGAGGCAGTGCATGAGCGTGGACTTGCCGGACCCCGAGGGCCCCATGATCGCGGTGAACCGGCCCCGCGCGATGTCCACGTCCACATGGTCGAGGGCGACGACACGGGTCTCGCCGGACCCGTACGCCTTCACGACCTGCCGCGCCCGCGCGGCAACGGCCGTACGCCCTCCAGTGCCCCCGTGCCTGGTGATGGTCACAGCCGATGTCACGGTATGTCTCCTAAGTCGGTCAACAGCGGGTGCTGTTGCTCGGTCGGTGGTGCTGTCGCTCGGTGGTGCCTTGAGTCTGGTGGCCCAAGGGGGTCCCGCGCGCTGGTGCTCGGCGCAGTCTTCTGCTGGGGAAAACCCCACCCCCGCGGGTCCGGTCCACCGCCCCCCAGCGGCGTAAAGCCAGGTTAAGGACGGGTACCGTCCCGTCTCTTCCTCCGGCGGTACGAACCCGCCCCTGGCCGTAGTACGGAGATACCCCTAGGGGACCTCCACCGAGGGGTGGAGCCGGCCTCAGGGTTCGGCTCCACCTTCCGGCGCACTCGGGCTGCACCCTGCCGTGACGTGAGGGACAAGTGGCATGGTGGTCCCCGGCAGATAGATGCAGGGGGAAGGAATCCGGTGGGCGAGACACGACCCGCGCTACGCGACACGGCACAGCACACCGGATCCGGCAGACGAGGGGCGGTCACCGCCGCGCTGATGCTGGCCATGGGCCTGGCCGCGCTGGACTCCACGATCGTCTCGACCGCCGTCCCGCAGATCGTCGCCGACCTCGGCGGCTTCTCCGTCTTCTCCTGGCTGTTCTCGGGTTATCTGCTCGCCGTCACCGTCACCCTCCCCGTCTACGGCAAGCTCTCCGACACCTTCGGCCGCAAGCCGGTGCTGATCGCGGGCGCCGCCCTGTTCCTGCTGGGCTCGCTGCTGTGCGCGCTGGCCTGGAACATGGGCGCGCTGATCGCCTTCCGGGTCGTCCAGGGCCTGGGCGGCGGAGCGCTCCAGGGCACGGTGCAGACGCTGGCGGCCGACCTCTACCCCCTGGAGGAGCGCCCCAAGATCCAGTCCAAGCTGTCCACGGTGTGGGCGGTGTCGGCGGTGGCCGGCCCCGGAGTGGGCGGGGTCCTCGCCGCCTACGCGGACTGGCGCTGGATCTTCCTGATCAACCTCCCGCTCGGCGCGGCGGCCCTGTGGCTCCTGGTCCGGCATCTGCACGAGCCGGTCCGGGAGCGGACCACGCGGCCCCGGGTGGACTGGGCCGGCGCCCTGACGATCTTCGCCTGCGGAGGCGCCCTGCTGACGGCGCTGGTGCAGGGCGGGGTGGCCTGGGCGTGGCTGTCCTGGCCCTCCCTGACCCTGCTGGGCACGGGGGTCGCCCTCGTCGTGGTGCTGGTCCTCATCGAACGCCGCGCCGCGGAACCGGTCATCCCCGGCTGGGTGTGGCGCCGCCGCACGATCGCGGCCGTGAACCTGGCGCTGGCCGCGCTGGGCCTGCTGATGGTGGCGCCGACGGTGTTCCTGGCGACCTACGCCCAGTCGGTCCTGGGCCTGGCCCCGGTGGCCGCCGGCTTCGTCGTCTCCATCTGGACGCTGAGCTGGCCGGTGTCGGCGGCCCTGAGCCAGCACGTCTACCGCCGCATCGGCTTCCGGGACACGGCGATCCTGGGCATCACGGCGGCGGCCCTGCTGCTGTTCGCGTTCCCGTTCCTCCCCTACCCGGGCGAGGCCTGGCAGCCGACCCTTCTGATGCTGCTGCTGGGCGCCGCGCTGGGCCTGTTCCAGCTCCCCCTGATCGTGGGCGTCCAGTCGACGGTGGAGTGGGAGGAGCGGGGCACGGCGACGGCGTCGATCCTCTTCTGCCGCCAGACGGGCCAGACCCTGGGGGCCGCGGTCTTCGGCGCGGTCGCGAACGGCGTGCTGGCCTCCCGTCTGGGCGGCGCGGGCGACCTCGACGCGGTCACCCACGGCCTGGACGCGGGCACGACGGCGGAGCCGGTCCGCCGTGCGGTCGCGGAGGCCGTCCACGCGGTCTACCTGGGAGCGGCGTGCGCGGCGACGGTCGCGCTGCTGGTGCTGTTGGTGGTGGCGCCGCGCGTCGCCGCCAGCCGCTTCCTTCAGTCCTTCAGGACCGGGAACCTGCGCGGCGCCACCACCAACAG
>NZ_LIQX01000405.1 GCF_001418475.1 Streptomyces ossamyceticus
TTCGAGTACGTCAAGGAGATCTGAATGAAGGGCTTCACGGAAGGGCCGACGGGGGGCCTTCGCGGGGGACCGGTGGCGGAGTCCGCGGGTGCGGTCGGGGGACCGATCACCTCCACCGTGCCCGGTCCGGCCGACGGCGACGGCGGCGCGCCGGCCGTACGCCCGCGTGCCCGGCGCCGACCCGTCTTCCACGCCCTGCGCGTCGCCGAGGTGCGGCCCCTGTGCGAGGACGCGGTCGCGGTCGGGTTCGAGATCCCGGACGAGCTGGCCGAGGAGTTCACGTTCGCGCCCGGCCAGTCGCTGACGCTGCGGCGCGAGATCGACGGACGGGACGAACGCCGCTCCTACTCGATCTGCTCATCGGCGGGTTCGCCGCCGCGCATCGGCGTACGGGTCGTGCCGGGCGGCCTGTTCTCCTCCTGGCTCGTCAACGACGTACGCCCCGGCGACACCGTCGAGGTCATGCCGCCCACCGGCTTCTTCACCCCGGACCTCACCGCCCCCGGCCACCATGTGCTGATCGCGGCCGGCTCCGGCATCACCCCGATGATCTCCATCGCCGAGTCGGTCCTGGCCGCCGACCCCCGCTCCACGGTGACCCTCTTCTACGGCAACCGGCGCACCGGCACCGTGATGTTCGCCGACGAACTCGCCGACCTGAAAGACCTGTACCCGGCCCGCTTCCAACTGGCCCACGTACTGTCCCGCGAGCCGCGCGAGGCCGAGCTGCTCTCGGGCCGCCTGGACGCCGGACGGCTCTCGGCGCTCATCGGCTCCCTCGTCGACGTCGACACCGCCGACCACTGGTGGCTGTGCGGCCCGCACGGCATGGTCCGCGACGCCCAGCAGGTCCTCACCGGCCTCGCCGTCCCCGCCGACCGAGTCCACCAGGAACTCTTCTACGCCGACGACGAACCCGTCCGCGAGGTCCGTCACGAGGAGGCCGCCGCCGAGGGCCCCGTCAGCGAGGTCACCATCACGCTCGACGGCCGCACCACGACCGCGCCCCTGCCGCGCGACCGGACGATCCTCGACGGGGCGCAGCGCACCCGCCCCGACCTGCCCTTCGCCTGCAAGGGCGGCGTCTGCGGCACCTGCCGCGCGCTCGTCCCCGAGGGCAAGGCGGACATGCGCCGCAACTACGCGCTGGAATCGGCGGAGGTGGCGGCGGGGTATGTGCTGACGTGCCAGACGTATCCGGTGTCGGAGACGCTGACGGTCGACTTCGACACGTGAGGATGGGGGCCGGGCGCCTCATAGCTCGGGGGTGCGCGGTTCGTTGGCGGGTGCGGGTCCGTTGTGGTTTCTCGCGCAGTTCCCCGCGCCCCTGAAGGGTTGGGCCTGCGGCCCGCCCTTCAGATGAAAAGCACGGGGCCGTAGG
>NZ_LIQX01000406.1 GCF_001418475.1 Streptomyces ossamyceticus
GTCCTATGACCTTCAATGTCGTAGGTTTTCGGTCACCTCACACGCCAGCCATCTGCTGGCCTCGTCGACGCCGCTTCCCACTGCCCCGTCGACCTCGACCCAGTAGCGTGTTGCCTCAAGGAGTTCGTCCATGCGCGACGCCACACCCACCCCGCCACCCCCGGCCGACGCCGACTCCCAGCGTCTCGCCGCGCTGGGCTACGAGTCCGAGTTCAAACGGGACATGAGCCTGTGGGCGAACTTCTCGCTCGGGTTCACCTACCTCTCGCCCGTCGTCGGTGTGTACACCCTCTTCGCCGCCTCGCTGATGGCCGGCGGCCCGCCCATGATCTGGGCGTTCGTCATCGCCGGCGTGGGGCAGCTGCTGGTGGCTCTGGTGTTCAGCGAGGTCGTGGCGCAGTTCCCGGTGGCCGGAGGGGTCTACCCGTGGGCCAGACGCCTGTGGGGGCGCAAGTGGGGGTGGATGACGGGGTGGATCTACCTGCTGGCCCTCCTCTCCACCATCTCGGCGGTCGCCTACGGTGCGGGCCCCTACGTGGCCGCGGTCTTCGGGTTCACGTCGGACACGAAGACGACCATCGCCTGCGCCCTCGGTCTGCTCCTTCTCGCCACCCTGATCAACTTCGGCGGTACGAAGGTGCTCTCGGCGGCGGCCGTCTTCGGCTTCGTGGCCGAGATCATCGGCGCCATAGCGGTGGGCGCGTGGCTGCTCATCGCCCACCGGCACCATGGGCTGAGCGTGCTGTTCGACAGTTTCGGCGCCCAGGGCGACCACTCCTACCTCTACGCCTTCTCGGCGGCGGCGCTCATCGGTGTCTTCCAGTACTACGGCTTCGAGGCGTGCGGTGACGTGGCCGAGGAGGTCCCCAACCCCGGCAGGCGCATCCCGACGTCCATGCGACGCACCATCTACATCGGCGGCGCCGCCTCAATGGGCGTGTGTCTTGCCCTGATCCTCGCCGTCACCGACTTCGGCGCCGTGATCAGCGGCAAGGACGCCGACCCGGTGACCTCCGTGCTCACCGAGGCGTTCGGTAGTGGTGGAGCCCGTGCCGTCCTCGTCGTCGTGCTGCTGTCCTTCCTCTCCTGCGCCATGAGCCTGCAGGCGGCGGCCAGCCGGCTCACCTACTCGTTCGCCCGCGACCGGATGATCGTCGGCAGTCGCGTGCTGGCGACCTTCTCCGAGCGGCTGCATGTGCCGCCGAACGCGCTGCTGCTCGCCGCCGTCCTGCCCGCGCTCATCATCGTGGGGTCCGCGTTCTCCGCCGACGCCCTCGTCAAGATCATTTCCTTCTCGACGCTCGGTATCTACCTGGCCTTCCAGATGGTGGTCTTCGCGGCACTGCGGGCGCGGATGCGGGGGTGGGCACCCTCCGGCGACTACCGGCTCGGACGCTGGGGACTGCCGGTCGCGGTCGGCGGCCTCGTCTACGGCATCGTGGCGCTGGTCAACATCTGCTGGCCGCGCACGCCGGGCGCGCCGTGGTACGACAACTACATCGTGCTGGTCAGCGGCGTGGTCGTGGTCGGAATCGGCGGACTGTACATGGTCCTGGCGAAGCCGCACCTGCGCGGTGACGCGCCGGCCGGGGACGCCGTGGCGACGCGGCCGGGTGGTTCGGTGGCCGAGTCGTCCTCGCCGACTGCCTCTGTCTGACGCCGGCTCCTCGACGCACGACGGGTGGGCTCCCGACCTCAAGCAGGCCGGGAGCCCACCCTCCGTGTGTCGAGGAGCCCGCCGTGCGTCAAAGAAGGTCGAAGGCGAGCATTCCGGGCTCCTTGCCTGTGGCGACGAGCGGTATCTCGGTCCAGATCGTCTTTCCGTCACGTGTGTAACGGGTGCCCCAACGCTCGGTGAGCTGGGCCACCAGGAACAGCCCACGGCCGCCTTCGTCGTCCAGGCCGGCCCGCCGAAGGTGCGGTGAGGTGTGGCCGCCGTCCGAGACCTCGCAGATCAGTGTGCGGTCCCGATCCCGCAGGAGACGGAGGCAGACGGGAGCACCGCCGTAGCGGATGGCGTTGGTCACCAGCTCGCTGACGACCAGCTCCACGATGAACGCCACATTGTCGAGCCCCCAGTCGGTCAGCTGCCGTGCGGCCATGTTCCGGGCCCTGGCCACCTCCGAGGGGTCCGCGCTGATGGCCCAGCTCGCCATGTGGGGTTCGGCCAGGCGGTGGACGCGAACCAGCAGAAGTGCCGCGTCGTCGCGGGTGGCGCCGATCGTCGGCGACGCGATGATCGCGGAACACGCGTCCGCGGGTGCCAGCTCCCGCCGGCTCAGCACACGGCACAGTTGCGCCAGGCCGGAGTCGAGATCGCCGTCCGAGGCCTGCACGAGCCCGTCGGTGAGCAGGGCGAGGACGCTTCCCTCCGGCAGGGTGAGGTCCGTGCACTCGAAGGGCAGCGCGCCGATGCCCAACGGCGGGCCGATCGTCATGTCCAGGAGTTCGGCGGTCCCGTCCGGCAGGGCCACGACCGGCGGCAGATGGCCGGCGCTGGCCGCCGTGCAGCGCCCGGAGGCCGGGTCGTACACGGCGTAGAGACAGCGCGTCCCGATCGCCCGGTCCTCGTTGAGGTCGCCCTCGGCGGGATGGATGCCGATCCGCGCCTGCGCGACCAGGTCGTCGAGTCGGGTGAGCAGCTCACCGGGATCGAGATCGAGCGCGGCCAGGGCACGCACCGTCGTACGCAGCCGGCCCATGGTGACGGCCGCGTTCAGCCCGTGACCGACCACATCGCCCACCACCAGTCCGACCCGGGCCCCGGACAGCGGGATCACGTCGTACCAGTCGCCGCCCACGCCCTTCGGGCCGGCCGCGGGGGCGTAGTGGTGAGCGATTTCGACGCCGGTCCGCTCCGGCAGTGTGGCGGGCAGCAGATTGCGCTGGAGCGTGAGTGCGGTGGCGTGTTCGCGGGCGTAGCGGCGGGCGTTGTCCACGCACACCGCCGTACGCGACACCAGTTCCACGGCCAGGGCGTGGTCCTCGTCGCTGAACGGGTCGCGCGCGGCGAACCGCGCCAGCGTCACCCGCCCCAGAGGCACTCCCCCCACCTGCAGGGGCAGTACGAGGCGCAGTCGTCCTTCGGCCGATTCCGAGGGGTATCCCCTGACAGCCGTGCCTCCGTCGGCTGTTCGCTCCACGACACAGCGCAGCGGATTCGGCCCGCTCGCCGTCGCCGCGGGCGGTTCCTCTCCCGCCAGGACATGCTCGGCGAGTTCGACCCTCACCACGTCGGCGAACTCGGGCACGACGACCGTCGCCAGTTCCCCGGCCGTCCGGGAGGCGTCCAGGCTCCGGCCGATGGTGCTGGCCCGACCGAGGAGGGCCAGGCGGCGGCGTGCCTCGTAGCGGTCGGTGATGTCGAAGGCCGACTCGCAGACGCCCAGCGGACGCCCGTCCGCGTCCTGCAGCCGGAAATACGAACACGACCAGACGCGCAGATGGGAGGGGTCCGCGGCGGTCGGGCTGCGATAGTGCAGGTTGAGCACGGGGGCACCGGTGGTGAGCACCCGGGCGATGACGTCCTCGAGCGGGCGGCCCTGGTGTTCGGATGTGACGATCTCGCCCTGCGGCAGTACGTCCTTGATGTAGCGCCCGACCCAGTCCTCGGGCCGTATTCCGAACTGCACCTCCAGCGCGTCGTTCACCCACGCCACACGGGTGTCGGGCCCGTACACCGTCAGTGCGACGGGGGACTGGGCGAACAGTCCGCTCAGCATGGCCTGGTCGGTGGCCCACCGCTGCAGGTGATCGGCGGGAACGAGAACCACCAGCCAGGCGGCACCGGAGCTGTCCGCGGTCATCGGACTCAGGTGCAACAAACTGGGCACCGGCCGACCGTCGCGGTGGCGGAGGGTACGGCTCTCACACCGGCCGCCCCGCGGATGTCCGTCCGGGCAGGGCGTCGGCGAGGGGCTGTCCTGCGCGTGCTCCAGAACTTCGCGGAAGGGACGCCCGAGGACCTCCGCCGCGGTGAAGCCGTACTGATCCTCCGCGGCACCGGTCCAGCCGGTGACCCTGCCGCCCTGGTCGAGCACCGCGGTGGCGGCCGTCAGCGGACTGTACGGGTTGCCGCCGCCGGGTAGGCCGTCGGCGGTCCGTCCTGTGCTGTGGATTGTCGTCATCGGGGCCTGCCCATGCCTTTCGCCCCCTGTCAGCAGGCTACTCGCCGACCGTGGCGGTGCGCTCCAGGAAGGCGCCGAGCAGGTCCGCGCACATCTTGGCGTTCAGGTCGCCCCGCTGCCGCAGCTCGTCCCGCAGCCGCTCCGGCAGCTCGCCGAGACCGGCGAGCATCCGCGCCCCCGTGGGGGAGTCGCGCCAGTGCCGCTGCCAGCCCTCGTACATCTCCTCACTGATCTCGGGGTGGAACTGGACGCCCATGCAGCGGCCCTCGATGTACGCCTGAGGTGCCAGCGCCGTGCGAGCGATCTCCGTCGCGCGCGGGGGCACGGTGAAGGCGTCGAAGTGGAAGTTCAGCCAGGGGCCCGGGGCGAGGAGCGCCGGGTCCGCGGTGTCGACCGACGTCCAGCCGATCTCGGGGGTGTGGTTGCGGTGGACGCTGCCGCCGAGGGCCCGGGCCAGCGCCTGACTCCCGAAGCAGACCCCGAACACCGGTAGGGAGGCACTGATCAGCGCGCGGAGCCAGAGCTGTTCGGCGGCGAGCCAGGGCAGGCGGTTGTCGTACACCGACTCGGGCGAGCCCAGGACGATCGCGCAGTCGACCTCGGAAGGGGCCGGCAGAGCGTCCTCGACCGAGACCACGAAGGGTTCCAGGTCCAGCTCGGCGGCGATGTCCGGGAGGACGCCGATGCTGTCCTGCGGATCGTGGACGACGACGACACAACGGCGGGAGCCGGTCACTATGCCTCCTGGCGGCGAACAAGAAGGGGGACGGCGATGGTCCGCCCCGGTGGTCAGAGCTGAATCCAGGTGGTCTTCAGCTGGGTGTACTTGTCCAGCGCGTGCAGGGACCGGTCGCGTCCGTTGCCGGACTCCTTGTAGCCGCCGAAGGGGGTGGTGATGTCACTGTCGTTGAAGTTGTTCACCCAGACCGAACCCGCCTTCAGGGCGCGGGACACCTGGTGGGCGGTGGTGAGGTGCTGCGTCCACACCGCGGCCGCCAGGCCGAACCGCGTGCCGTTGGCGAGGGCCACGGCCTCCTCGGTGGTGCGGAAGCCGAGGACGGCCAGGACCGGGCCGAAGACCTCCTCCTGAGCCAGCCGGGCGTCGGGACGCACCTCGTCGAAGACCGTGGGCTCCAGATACCAGCCGCCCGAGGAGACCCGCGCGCGGTTGCCCCCGAGCAGGAGCCTGGCGCCGTCGGCGTGTGCGGCTTCCACGTGGCCGAGCACCCGCTGAAGGTGCTTCTCCTCGACGAGTGCGCCGACCCGGGTCGCGGGGTCCAGCGGATCGCCGACCGTCCACGCCTTGGCGGCATCGACCACCTTGGCCACGAACTCCTCACGGATGGACTCGTGCACCAGCAGTCGTGAACCGGCCGCGCACACCTCGCCCTGGTTGAACATCACGCCGCCCGCCACGGCCTGTGCGGCCTGGTCCAGGTCCGCGTCGGGGAAGACGAGCTGCGGGCTCTTCCCGCCGAGCTCCAGCGCCACCTGCTTCAGGTTGGACTCGGCGGCGTACCGCAGGAACAGGCGGCCCACCGGCCCGGACCCGGTGAAGGCGATGAGGTCCACCTCGGGGTGGCGTCCCAGCGCCGCTCCGGCCGTCGGGCCGAAACCGGGGACGACGTTGAGGACGCCCGGCGGGAATCCGGCCTCATCCGCGAGTTCGGCGATCCGCAGGGCGGTGAGCGGGGACTGTTCGGCGGGCTTCAGCACGACGCAGTTGCCCGCTGCCAGCGCGGGGGCGATCTTCCATGCCGCCAGCATCAGGGGGAAGTTCCACGGGACCACGGCGCCGACGACTCCGAGCGGCTCCCGGGTGATGGTGGCCACCACGTCGTGGCCGGTGGGCGCCACCTCGTCGTACAGCTTGTCGACGGCCTCGGCGTAGAACTCGAAACAGCGCACGGTCAGCGGCACGTCGACGTGGAGCGCGTCCATGACCGGCTTGCCCATGTCCAGCGATTCCAGCAACGCCAACTCGTGGCTGTTCTCGTCGATCAGGCGCGCGAAGCGCAGGAGGACCTTGCGACGTCCCTGGGGGGACAGACGAGGCCAGGGACCTGCCTCGAACGCCTCACGGGCGGCCCGCACGGCGCGGTCGACGTCCTCGGGCCCGCACTCGGCCACCTCGGCCAGAAGGGCTCCGTCGCGGGGGGAGAGGCAGGAGAACCGCTGCCCTGAGACGGCCGGCACGAAGCGGCCCCCGATGAAAGCGTCGGACGGCGGTGAGATCTTTCGGGCCTGGTCGGCAAAGCTGTCTCGGGTGGCGGAGCTGGGCATGAAGAGACCTCTCCTGGGCAGTACGGATCGACGAAATATAGTAAACTCTAGTTTTAAAGGTCAAGCTCTCGACGTCGGCGGTGAAATGGATGGGAGTACCCCTCACCTGGCTGCTGCGGCGCCAGGAACTGCACCTGAGGCTGGTGGCGGGCCGCAGTGGGCTGCACCGGGAAGTGATCTGGGCCCACAGCATCGAACTCGCCGATCCGGCACCGTGGCTTGCCGGCGGCGAGTTGGTGCTCACGACCGGGCTGCGGCTGCCCACGTCGCCCGGGGCGTGCGCCGACTACATACGGCGTCTGGCCGAGGCCGGAGTCGCTGCCGTCGGGTTCGGTATCGGCCTGACGCACGAGCAGGTGCCCGCGGAACTGGCGGAGGCGGCCGAGGAGACCGGGCTCGTTCTGCTGGAGGTACCGCTGCCCACGCCCTTCGTGGCCGTGACCAAGGCAGTGATGGAACGCCTGGCCGAGCAGCAGTACGAGGGCGTCGTCCAGGCGTCACGGATCCAGCCGCGCATGACCCGGGCCGCCCTGCACGGCGGGGCCCAGGCTGTGGTGCGGGAGCTGGCCGTGTCCACCGGCGCCTGCGTGGTCTTCCTCGACCACGAGGGCAAGGCCCGCGCCGCACACCCGCCCGGTACCGGCATCCCCGCCGACGCCCTGACGGGTGCCCGTGCAACGGACGAGGCGGCGTCCGCCGTGAGTGCCGGCCCGGACGGCGTGGTGGCCCTGCAGCAGGTCCGCGTGGGGCCGCGCGTCCACGGCCGTCTGGCGTTGGTCGCCGACCGGACGCTCACGCCGGCCGACCACCTCCTGCTCGGCCACGCCGCGTCGCTGGTCGCGCTGGAGGCGGAGAAGCCGCTGCGCCTGCGCGACGAGCAGAACCGCGTGAACGCCATGCTTCTGAGAATGCTCCTCGACGGGACCGTCGAGGAGGCTGCCGCCCTGGACCACCTCACCGATGCGGGTTTCCCTGTCCGCGACGGCATCCGTGTCCTTGCTCTGCGGGGCGGCAGCCCGCGACAGGC
>NZ_LIQX01000407.1 GCF_001418475.1 Streptomyces ossamyceticus
CCGGCCCGCGCGGGCCGGCGGCTTGGGCGGGCCGGCGGCTCGTGTGCCACCCGCCAACGCTGCCGCCGACCTGCGCCGACCTCGACCTTCGCCGGCTCCGGCTCGTGCCGACTTCGGCTCGTGCCGACTTCGGCTCGTGCCGACACAGACACCCGCCGACCCCGGCCCGTGCGCCGCCGCCACCTCCGCCTTCCGTCGACCGAGAGAGTGGGCATGTCCACCGAACCCCCCACACCAGCCCCTTCCCTTCCCGAGAGCCCTCCCGAGAGCCCTTCCGACGGCTCGCCCGCCCCCTCCCGGCACGTACCTTCATCGCGTCCAGCACCACCGCGGCCGTCGGCGCCGCCGTCGTGGTGGGCGGCCTGTACGCGGGGCCACCCGTCAGGGGTGCAGAGGCCGCGGGTGACGGCGGGGCGGCGCCCGGCAGCCGTGTCTCCGTCACCGTCAACGGCGACCGGCACACCGTCACGATCGACAACCGGACCTCACTGCTGGACCTGTTGCGCGAACACCTCGGCCTGACCGGCTCCAAGAAGGGCTGCGACGCCGGTGCCTGCGGCGCCTGCACCGTGCTGGTCGACGGCCGCAGGGTCAACTCCTGTCTGACCCTGGCGGTCGGACTCGACGGCACCGAGGTCACCACCGTCGAGGGCCTCGCCCGGGGCGACGAACTCCACCCGCTCCAGCAGGCGTTCATCGACCAGGACGCCTTCCAGTGCGGCTACTGCACCCCCGGCCAGATCATGTCCGGCGTCGCCTGCGTCCAGGAAGGCCGCACCGGCTCCCCGGAGGAGATCCGGGAGTGGATGAGCGGCAACATCTGCCGCTGCGGCTGCTACGTGAAGATCGTGCGGGCGGTCGAGCAGGCCGCGCACGGGAAATGAGGCACGGTCCCCATGCACCCCTTCGTCTACACCAAGGCCTCCGACACCCGGCAGGCCCTCGCCGCGGGCCGGGACGGCGGCCGTTACCTCGCGGGCGGGACCACGCTCGTCGACCTGATGCGTGAGACCGTCGAACGCCCCCGCACCCTCGTCGACATCAGCGCCCTGCCCCTGCGCGAGGTCACGGTCACCGGACGCGGGGGCCTGCGCGTCGGCGCGCTGGTCCGGATGGCCGAGGCCGCCGCCCACCCGAAGGTGCGCGCTCTCCACCCGGTCATGTCCCAGGCACTCGAACTGAGCGCGTCCGCGCAACTGCGCAACATGGCCACCATCGGCGGCAACATCATGCAGCGCACCCGCTGTGCGTACTTCCGTGATGTCACCGCCGACTGCAACAAGCGCGACCCGGGCTCCGGATGCGCAGCCCTGCACGGGCACCACCGCGCCCACGCCATCCTCGGCACCTCCGACTCCTGCGTGGCCACCCACCCCTCCGACGTCGCCGTGGCCTTCGCGGCGCTGGAGGCGACGGTTCACCTGCTCGGCCCGACGGGGGAGCGGGCCGTGCCCTTCACCGACTTCCTGCTCCGGCCCGGCAGTACCCCGCACCGTGAACAGGCTCTGAGGCAGGGTGAGTTGATCACGTCGGTCGAGATACCGGCCTACCCTCGACCGCTCAGGTCCGGATATCTGAAGGTGCGCGACCGCCAGTCCTACGAGTTCGCGCTCACCTCGGCGGCCGTCGCCCTCCACATCCGAGGCGGGGTGATCCGGGAGGCGAAGGTCGCCGCCGGGGGAGTGGGCACCGTGCCGTGGAAGCTGCCCGCCGTCGAGCGGCACCTCATCGGGCAGCGTCCGTCCCCCGCCCTGTGAGCGCGGGCTGCCCGGCACGCCGCCGACGGGGCCCGGCCGCTCCGACACAACCGCTTCAAGGTCGAGTTGCTGCGACGGACCGTCGAACGGCAACTGCGCGTCGTAGGAGGGGGCGAATGAGCTCGCAGCCGCAGGCAGCCGTCGGAGCGCCGCTGTCCCGGGTGGACGGGCGGCTGAAGGTCACCGGCCGGGCCCGGTACGCGGCCGACGTCCCCCGCGCCCGGACCTCCGCGTCCGAGGACACCCCCGTCGTGGGGGACGTCGTCCACGCGGTCGTCGTCGACAGCCGGGTCGCCCGGGGCCGTATCACCGGCATCGACACCCGCGCCGCCGACGCCCTGCCCGGCGTCCTCGGCGTCATCAGCCACCTCGACGGACTCGAACTGGCCTACCGCGACAACCAGGGGGCATGGCTGGACCCCGCCGTCGGGGAACGGTTGCACGTCCTCCAGGACGACCGGGTCCGCTTCTTCGGCCAGCCCGTCGCCGTGGTCGTCGCCCGCACCCTGGAGACCACCCGGCACGCGGCGGACCTCGTGAGGATCTCCTACGACGCCGAGCGGCCCTCGACCGACCTGACGGCGCCCGGAACCCCCGAGAACGACCCCCTGCCCCAGCAGAACTACACGCGCGGCGACCCAGAGAAGGCGCTGGCCTCGGCGGAGGTCACGCTGGACCGCACCTACCGGCTCGCCCGCAACCACCACAACGCGATGGAACCGCACGCCACCGTCGCCCGCTGGGACGGCGACCGGCTCACCGTCTGGGACAAGACCCAGTGGGTGCTCGGCGCGCAGGCCGAACTCGCCGCCGTCCTCGGGATCCCGACGGAGAATGTCCGTGTCATCTCCCCGTTCGTCGGCGGCGCGTTCGGCAACGCGCTGCGCACCTGGCCGCACACCACCCTCGCGGCCCTCGCGGCCCGCACGTTCCGCCGCCCGGTCAAGCTCGTCCTCACCCGCGAACAGCTGTACTACGGGGTGGGGTTCCGCCCCGCCTACGAGTACAGGCTGCGGCTGGGCAGCACCCGCGGCGGTCGGCTGACCGCGATGGACCACCGGGTGCGGGCCGAGACGTCGAGGTACGAGCACTTCACCGAGGGCGTCATGGTCCCCGGGCAGATGCACTACGCCACGCCCCATGTGCGCCAGACGTACCGGACGGTGCCGCTCGACGTGAACACGCCGACGTTCATGCGGGGGCCCGGCTATTCCACCGCCGTGTTCGCCATCGAGTCGGCGCTGGACGAACTCGCCCACGACATCGGCGTCGACCCGGTCGAACTGCGGCTGCGCAACGAACCGGATGAGGACCCGTCCAACGGGCTGCCGTTCTCCACCCGGCGACTGCGCGAATGCCTGCGGACCGGCGCCCGCGAGTTCGGCTGGCACCGGCGCGACCCGAGGCCCCGCTCCCGACGAGAGGGCGACCGGCTCATCGGCATGGGCATGGCCAGCGGCGTCTACGACACGCTCCGTATGCGGTCACAGGCCCGCGTCAGGCTGGACGCCGACGGCACCGCCCTCGTCCAGGCGGCGACCAGCGACATGGCCCCGGCACCTACACCTCCATGACCCAGCTCGCCGCCGACGCCCTGGGGCTGACCCTGCGCGCCGTCCGCTTCGAACTCGGCGACTCCACCTTCCCGCCGACCCCGCCGCACGGCGGCTCGCAGACCATGGCCGGCGTCGGGTCCGCCGTCCAGGACGGCTGCGACAATCTGCGGCGGCAGGCGATCGCACTCGCTGTCGCGGACGAGCGATCACCGCTGCACGGTGTCGACGCCGCCGACGTCGTGGTGCGCGGAGGCCGGCTGCACCTGGCCGCCGACCCCGCGCGCGGCGAGACCTACCGGCGGCTCCTGGCCCGCAACGGCCGTACGCACCTGGAGGTGACCGGGACGTTCGCCCCGAGCGGGGACGACCGGTACTCCATGTACGCCTACGGCGCGGTGTTCGCGGAGGTGGCCGTCGACCGGCGGCTCGGCCTGGTGCGGATACGGAGGATGCTCGGCGTCTACGACGTCGGACGGATCATCAGCCCCAAGCTCGCCGACAGCCAGGCCCTCGGCGGCATGGTCGGCGGCATCGGCGGGGCCCTGCTGGAGCACACGGTCACCGACCACCGCGACGGCCGGATCCTCAACGCCGGTCTCGCCGACTACCTCGTGCCCGTCAACGCCGACATCCCGGACCTGCGGGCGGTCTACCTCGACGGGGAAGACGCCCACGCCGATCCGATCGGTGTGAAGGGCCTCGGGGAGATCGTGGCGATCGGTGTGGGACCGGCCGTCGCCAACGCGGTCTTCCACGCCACCGGGCGGCGGATCCGTGAACTCCCCATCACCGTCGAGGCCCTCCTCTGACCGGGGGACGCCTCTGACCGGGGGACGCCTCTGACCGAGGGGCGCCTCTTCGGACCCCGGGCGGCAACGGGCCCCTCCACCTCCCCCCGAAGGAGCCCGTAACGACCCGGTCCGCCCGCCGCCGCGCACGACTTCCCCCCTCCGGCGCGGCGGCGGGCCTCCCCGATCACTTCCACAAGGACACACCCCATGCTGAACATCGCGGACACGCTGTACCGCTGGTGCCGCGAGGCCCGCCCCTTCGCCCTCGCCACCGTCGTCGAGGTCGGCGGCAGCGCACCCCTCCCACCGGGCACCTCTCTCGCCGTGGACGCCGACGGCGACGTGGTCGGCAGCATCTCCGGAGGATGCGTGGAGGGCTCCGTCTACGAGCTGTGCCGGCAGGTGCTGGAGCCGGGCGAACCCCCGCAGCGGGCCCGGTTCGGATACTCCGACGACGACGCCTTCGCCGTCGGCCTGACCTGCGGCGGTGAGCTGGAGGTCCTGGTGCGGCGGGTCGACCCCGCCGACGAGCCCCACCTCGCGACGGCCTTGGGCGAGGCGGTGGCGGGCCGCTCCGTCGCCGTCGCGCAGATCGTGGACGGCCCGGAGGACCTCCTCGGCCGCACCCTGTCCGTCCTCGCGGGCGGCCAGGCCCACGGAACCCTGGGCGGCATCCGCGAGGACCGGGCGGTCGCGGCCCAGGCCTCGGCCCTGCTGCGGGCGGGCCGCACCGATCGCGTCGACGTCGGGGGAGACGCCGACACCTGCCCCGACCCCCTGTCCGTCCTGGTCCACACCCATGCCACCCGGCCCCGCATGCTGATCTTCGGCGCCGTGGACTTCGCGAGCGCGCTGTGCCGGGCCGGATCGTTCCTCGGGTACCACGTGACCGTCTGCGACGCCCGCCCCGTGTTCGCCACCCGCGCCCGCTTCCCGCACGCCGACGAGGTCGTCGTCGCATGGCCGCACCACTACCTCGCCACAGCCGACGTGGATGCCCGCACCGCGGTGTGCCTCCTCACCCACGACACCAGGTTCGACATCCCGCTGCTCCGCCTGGCCCTGGACCTGCCTCTCGGCTACGTCGGGGCGATGGGTTCCCGCCGCACCCATGAGCGACGGCTGGAACTGCTGCGCGAGGCAGGTGTCCCCGAGGAGCGGCTGGCCCGCCTGCGCTCCCCGATCGGCCTCGACCTCGGTGGCCGTACTCCCGAGGAGACGGCCGTGTCCATCACCGCCGAGATCGTCGCCCGCGCCCACCACGGCACCGGCATGCCGCTTTCCCGCCTCCCCGGTCCCATCCACCACCCCACGCATGTGACCCTGCCGCCGCCCGCCCCGGCGGCCGCGTGACCACTCGGCGGGTCGCAAGGGGACCGGTCCGAGAAGGGACCCTTCCGTAAGTGGGCCTCTCCAAGAAGAGGGACGCTCAGCGCGCTAGAGGGACGCTCAGCGCGGGGCCGTCAGCGGGTCGGCGAGCAGGCGGAGCGCCTCCTCGGACGGTGAGTCCGGCTCGGCGTGGTACGCGATCAGCCGCATGGGGTCGCCGCCGGGCAGGACCATGGGTTCGCGCACGAGGTCGAACTCCCCCACCAGCGGATGCCGCATCCGCACCGAGTCGCCGATGCTTCCGCAGCTCACCTCGTGCCGGGCCCAGCACCGCCGGAACTCCTCGCTCCGCAGGGACAGTTCATGGATCAGTGAGGCGAGGTACGGGTCGTCGGGGCTCTTGCCCGCGTTGATGCGCAGGACGCCGGCGATTCTCAGGGCCGTGTCGTCGGGGTCGGCGAACCGGGCGCGCGTCTCCGGTGACAGGAAGATCAGCCGGGCCGTGTTGCGCGTCTCGGGGGGCAGTGCCGGACCAGTCCCCGAAGACCGTGGCGGCGAGCCTGTTCCACCCCAGGATGTCCAGGCGCCGGCTGACCACGTAGGCGGGCACACCGAGCGCGTCGAGCAGGTTCTGGACGCCGGGCCGGAGCCGAGGCGGCGCGGGCACCTCCCGTGCCTGGACCCGGCGGCCGGGCTGGGCCAGCCGCACCAGGTGGTCGCGCTCCTCCTCGGTCAGGCGCAGGGCGCGGGCGACGGCGTCCAGCACCTCCGCCGACATGGACTCGCCGTAGCCCTGCTCCAGACGGGCGTAGTAGGCGTACGACACCCCCGCCAGCTGCGCCAGCTCCTCGCGGCGCAGACCGGGGACCCTGCGGCGGCCGTGGGACAGCAGGCCCACGTCGGCCGGCCTCAGCCGGGCTCTGCGGGAACGCAGGAACTCCCTCAGCTCGGTACGCCGGTCGAGACCCGGCGTCACTTCCGCACCGGGCGCCACAGACAAAGACATCTCTGTCCCTCAGGTTCGAACGGGCCTCGCAGATGCCGAGCAGCGTACAACAATGATTCGGCGACTCATATAGAGACTCAGTCTCATGATGAGCCTCTGTTGTACTCTGCGCGCATGACCGAAGCCGCTCGCACGTCCGCGCAGCCCGCAGCCAAACCCCCCGGTCTGCGGGAGCGGATGCGCGCGGCGGTGCGCGCGGAAGTGGTGGAGGCGGCCCACCGCCTCTTCAGCGAGCGGGGGTTCGACGGGACGACCGTCGACCAGATCGCCGCCGAGGTGGGCGTCTCGCGGGCCACCCTCTTCCGATACTTCGGCACCAAGGAGGACATCGTCCTCGGTCGCCTGGAGGACTCCGGACGGCTGATCGCGGAGGAACTCGCCGGCCGGCCCGACGACGAGCGGCCCTGGGAGGCGCTGCGCCGGGCGTTCGACGTCGTCATGCGCATGAACGCCCAGCACCCCGATCAGGCACTCGGATACCTCCGCATGCTCAACGAGACGCCGTCGCTGCGCGCCCGGCACTTCGAGAAGCAGCTGCACTGGCAGGAACTGATGGTCCCGGAGATCGCCCGACGCCTGGGAGCCGGGCCCGACGACGCCCGGGACCCCCGGCCGAGGGCCCTGGTCGCGGCCGCGCTGGCCTGCCTGGACACGGCCGCGACCGGCTGGGTGTCCTGTGACGGCGAGGTCCCGCTGCCGGTGATGCTCGACCGGGCGATGGCCGCCCTCGGCGCGTAGCGCGCCGTCAGCGTTCGAACAACCAGGTCACCCGCGGCCTGTCCGGGTCTCCCTCGACGCGGAGCACCCGGACGGGGATCGCGACCCGCTCACCGTCCGACCGCGCCGTGCACATCCCGGTCGCGCCGACCACCGCCTTCAGCGGGGCCGAGCAGGAGACGTCGTGGATGCTCCTGCCGACCCACGGGAGCGGGTGGTACCACCCCTGGATGCGGGCCTCCAGGACGAAGCGGTCCACCGCCGGGCGGCCGTCCACCTCCACCCGAGGGCCCCGGGCGGTCGGGTCGACCGTCGTGTGCTGCTCGTTCCTGGCGGCGAGCAGCCAGGTGGCGACACCGGCCACCGTCACCACGGTGACCACGCCACCGACGGTTCCGGCGAGGAAACCGCGCTGCATCTCATGACTCCTGGTCGAGGACGGTCGGGCATCAGACGGGTCGGGCACAGGCGAGTCGGGCATCGGACGGGTCGGGCATCGGACAGATCGGGCATCGAGCGAGGGTGGGCCCACTCTCGCCCGCGGACACGGCCGCGCGCCTCGGCCGATCGGCCGGGATCCGCGACCGGTGCGGCGTCGGTGTCCCGGCCGATCGGCCGATCCTGCCGGTGCCCGGCC
Source organism: Streptomyces ossamyceticus (assembly GCF_001418475.1). Taxonomy (GTDB): domain Bacteria; phylum Actinomycetota; class Actinomycetes; order Streptomycetales; family Streptomycetaceae; genus Streptomyces; species Streptomyces ossamyceticus. Next base: position 7,794 of record NZ_LIQX01000407.1, read on the forward strand.
GGACATACGGTGACCCTCATGAGATCCACTTCCGCCCAGGGGTGCGTCCGGGGTTTCGCCCTGGGCGCGTCCCTGGCGGTGTCCCTCGTCGACCTGGCCTACGCGAACAGCACCGGCTCCGGCATGGGGCCGGTCGCCGTCGTACTGGCCGCCGGGCTCGCCGCCCTGCTCTGGCCGGCCGGGCGACGGCCGCCGTGGTTCACGGTACCGCTGCGCACGAGCGTGCCCGCCGCGCTCTCCCTGCTGTACGGCGTCGACGCGGTACTGGCCCACCGCACGGAGCCGTTCGGCCCCTGCGAGCCGGTCGTCCTGCTGTGCCTGCTGTTCCTCGCCGTACGCCATGCGCGGCCGCGGTGGGCCCTGGTGTGCGGGACGCTCGACGGGGTGGCGCTGCTCGCCGTGCCGGCGCGCTTCTTCGGCCCCGCGCTGGGGGACGCCCTGGCGCTGCTGGTGGTCGGGCTCGCCCTGATCGGGCTCGTCGCCGGAGTCGCCGCCTATCTGCGCTCCGTGGACCACCGCCGTACCGCCGCGGTCGGCGAGACCCGCCGCGCCGAACGGCTCGCCATCGCCGCCGACCTCCACGACTTCGTCGCCCACCACGTCACCGGGATCCTCGTGCAGACGCAGATGGCCCGCATGATGGCGGCCTCGCGGCCCGCCGGGCTGGACCCCGTCCTGGAGGGCATCGAAGGCGCGGCGACGCAGGCGCTGGCGTCGATGCGCCGCACGGTCGGTGTCCTGCGCGCGCCGGAGGAGACCGAGGCGGCCCAGCGCCGCCCGGTGGGCGATCTCGCGGGCCTCGTCGGACTGGTCGACGGCTTCGGCGGCCCGGCGCAGAAGGCCACGCTGCTGCGTGATCCGTCCGTGACCGACGACCTGCCCCACGAGGTGCAGGCGGCCGCCTTCCGGGTGGTCCAGGAGGCCCTGACCAATGTGCGGCGGCATGCCGCCGACGCCGAGCGGATCACCGTCGCGCTGCGCCAGCGGGGCGACCGGCTGGAGGTGTCGGTCGCCGACGACGGCCGGGGCGGCACCCAGCTGCCGGAGGACGCACGCGGCGGGGGCTTCGGACTGGTCGGCCTGAACGAACGGGTGACCGCGCTGGGCGGCGAACTGTACGCAGGCCCACGCGTCGGCCGCGGCTGGGAGACCCGGGCCCTCCTCCCGGTACGCACGCCCTGACCCGCGCGGGCCGGCGGCCACGGAGGCACGCGGCGCCGGGCGCGGCCAGCTCGGGCGCGCGGAGGCCGACGCTCGACGGCATCGGCCGCGGGCCGGTCTACTCCCAGTCGTACGCGTAGGCCGCGACCCAGGTGATGTCGAGCTGGGCGCTGCTGCCGGGGGCGGCGCCGGGGCCCCGCAGGGCGCTCTCGTTCTGGAGCACCCACGACAGGGGCCGGTCCGGCACCTGCCGCGTGTCGTGCCCGACCAGCCTGCCGTCGACGAAGAACCGCACCTCGCCGGGCGTCCACTCCGTGGACACGGTGTGCCACTGCGTCCAGTCGTCGGCCCCCGGGAAGTAGCCCTGCTCGCCACCCCCGCACGGATGATGGAAAGCGGTGAGGTCGTCCGTCCACTCGCCCTCGGGATGGTTCATCTCGCAGCCGCCCCCGTAGTGGAGCCAGGCGGACTTGTAGCCCGGAGCGAGCGCGGTGACCTTGATGCGGGCGCTGTACTTGCCGTACCTCATCTGCATGACGGCACGCGGTACCACCGCGGCGGCGTGCACGGGACCTCCGTCGGTGGGTCGCCACATCCGGATGAACATCCGCCCGTCGCCGTTCTCCGCAGGACCCACGCTCACGGTGTCCTCCGGGTGGTAGACGCCGACGACCTCCCGGCCCCGTTCTCCGGCCGTGTCGGGCCAGCCCGTCGGATAGGCCCACCAGTTGTCGCGGTACGCGCCGGTCAGGCCCCCGCAGTACGCGGCGGACGTGTCGACCTCGTGCGCGCAGTCGTCGAACGACCCCAGCGGCACCCGGTCACCGTTGAAGTCCTCCGCGAGGACCTGCCAGAACGGCCCGCAGTCCCCGAGCGGCAACGCGGTGCCCGTGGTGCGGCAGGCGTCCGCCGCCACGGGCGCCCCCTCGGCCCGGGGGACACCGAGGAGGACGGCCAGGAGCAGGAGAACCGTCGGCGCCCACAGCGCGCGTCCGCCACGACCCGGTGCCGCATGAGCCCCCATCGCGGACCCCCTCCCCGTCCGGGCGGATGTCGACCGCCACGACGCACGGCAGGATGTGTCGCGCGAGGGGGCATCCTCGCCGGGCGACCGGTGGGACGCCACCCCCGGAACCGGACGCCTTGCGGACCGTGGTGCTCCGCGGTCGCGCGCCGTGGGGAGTGCCCGGCGCACAATGAACCCGGGAAGCAGTGCGAGCAGTCGATCTCACGGAGCCGCCCACGGCGGCTCCGGTCGTCGAGAGGTCGTGGAGAGAAGGAACGATGGGCGAGCACGGTGTCGCCTCGGCCGCGGTGGACGCCCGGGGGGTGATCGTCGCGTGGAGCACCGGCGCCCGTGACCTGCTCGGCTACGGGCCCGAGGACGTCCTCGGCCGACCGGCCGCCGAGCTGCTGACCGGCCCCCTTCCCGCCCCGGCCCGGCGCCGTCTCAACCGGCGGACCGAATGGCACGGCCCCGTCGACGCCCGGCACCGGGACGGCCACCGGGTGGAGCTGGAACTGGTTGCCCACCCCCTGACGGACGCGGCGGGGGAGGCCCGGTGGTTCCTGACGGCCACGGTGCCGGAACCCGTGGCCCGGCTGCGGGGCTGGGCCCTGGACCAGCTGCCCGTACCGATCGCTCTGTTCGACCAGGACGGGCTCGCCGTCGCCACGAACTCCGCCATGGAGGACGTGATGGGCCGGCCGGAGAAGGACCTGCTCGGCCGCCGGGTGGGGGAGTCCGTCGACGGCAGGCGCAAGCTGCCCGGCTTCGAAGGGCTCGACGCCGCGGTGCAGCGCGTCCTGCGCACGGGCGAGCCGGTGCCGTACGAGGCCTGGCTGCGCGCGCCCGGCGAGGCCCGCGAGCACGCCTGGCTGGTGTCGCTCAGCCCGCTGAAGGACGACGCAGGCGCGGTGCGCGGCATGTGCCTGGTGGCGCTCGACAGCACCGAGCAGTTCCTGGCCCGCCGCCGCCTCACCATGGTCAACGAGTCCGGCGGCCGGATCGGCTCCACCCTCGACGTGGCGCGCACCGCGGAGGAACTCGCGGAGGTGTGCACCGACTACTTCGCCGACTTCGTCATGGTGGACCTGCTCGACTCGGTGCTGGCCGGTGAGGAGGCGCCCCTCCTGCCCGGCGCCGGCCCCCTGCTGTTCCGCCGCACCGCCCAGCGGTCCGTGCTGGAGGGCTGCCCCGAAGCCGTCATCCCCGTCGGCAGCCGGCACACCTACGACGAGGACTCACCGCCGGGCCGGGCCCTGACCAGCGGCCGCGCCCTGCTGTACGACGTCGACGACAGCACCCGGCGGCTCTGGGCCGCGGACACGCCCGCGCGGGACCGCAGCATCGACGCCCACGGCATCCACTCGCTGATGGCGGTGCCGCTGCGGGCCCGCGGCGTCACGCTCGGCCTGTCGCTCCTCGCCCGCCACCGCACCCCGGACCCCTTCACCGAGGACGACCTGCTGCTCGCCGAGGAGCTGGCCGCCCGCGCCGCCGTATGCGTCGACAACGCCCGCCGCTACACCCGCGAGCACGCCATCGCGCTCGGACTCCAGCGCAGCCTGCTGCGCCATCACGCGCCCCGGCAGGCCGCCGTGGAGATCGCCTCCCGCTACCAGCCGGCCAGCTCCCGGGCCGGGATCGGCGGCGACTGGTTCGACGTGATCGCGCTGTCCGGGGCGCGTGTGGCGCTCGTCGTCGGCGACGTCGTGGGCCACGGGGTGCAGGCCTCGGCGACCATGGGGCGGCTGCGGACCGCCGTCCGCACCCTGGCCGACGTGGACCTCGCCCCGGACGAGCTGCTCACCCAGCTCGACGACATCGTCCTGCGCCTGGACACCGAGACGGCGGCGGACGGCGACGACGACGCCGACAGCCCCGGCGAGATCGGCGCGACCTGCCTGTACGCCGTCTACGACCCCACCACGCAGCAGTGCACGATGGCCCGCGCCGGCCATCCGCCGCCCGCCCTGGTCGCCCCGGACGGCGAGGTGGAGTTCCTCGACCTGCCGACCGGGCCGCCGCTGGGCGTGGGCGGCCTGCCGTTCGAGACGGCGGAGTTCGACCTCGCCGAGGGCAGCGTGCTCGCCCTGTACACGGACGGCCTCGTCCAGACCGTCGGCCACGACATGGACGACGGGCTCACCCTGCTGCGGGAGGCCCTCGGCGGCAAGAACCGGCCCCTGGAGGAGACCTGCGACGGCGTCCTGCGCGGCCTGCTGACGGACCGGCCCGCGGACGACGTCGCCCTGCTCCTGGCCCGCACCCACGGCCTGGCCGCCGACCAGGTCGCCACCTGGGACGTCCCCGCCGACCCCACGTTCGTCGCCCGGGCCCGCAAGCTGGCCTGCGACCAGCTCGCCGCCTGGCAGCTGCACGACCTCTCCTTCGTCACCGAACTGATCGTCAGCGAACTGGTCACCAACGCCATCCGCTACGGCGACGCCCCCGTACAGCTGCGGCTGATCCGCGACGCCACCCTCATCTGCGAGGTGTCGGACTCCAGCAGCACCGCCCCGCACATGCGCCGGGCCCGCGCCTTCGACGAGGGCGGCCGCGGCCTCCTCCTGGTCGCCCAGCTCAGCCGGCGCTGGGGCAGCCGCCACACCCGCACCGGCAAGACCATCTGGGCCGAACAGACCCTGCCGGACGAGACGACGGTCCGGTAGGGCCGCACCGTCCGGTTTCACCGGGGGCCACCCGGTGGGACGGTGGGACGACAAGGAGTTCTCCGGAGCGTTCGGCGAAGCCGGTACGACAGCCAGCGAAGGAGCCGCCGCCATGGCCGCCGTCGACATCAGCCCCGCAGCGGCTCTGCACCGCAGAGCGAAGTACCCCACCCCGACCGCCCTGCGCTACGAGGGCCAGGAGTTCTCCGCCGCCCGGCTCAGCCGGACGGCGGTCGAGCTGGCCGCGGGACTCGCCGAGCAGGGGCTGCGCCGCGGCGACCGGATCGCCTACCTGGGCCTGAACAGCGCCGCCTTCTTCCACACCCTCTTCGCCGCAGCCCACCTCGGCGCCGTCTTCATCCCCGTCAACTTCCGGCTCGTCGCCGAGGAGGTCCGCGACATCCTCGTCGACAGCGGGGCCCACACCCTGGTCGTCGAGGACGGGCACCGCACGCTCGTCGAGTCGATCGCCGACGACCTCCCGGCCCGCCGTCGCGTCCTGGTCGACACCGACCCCGCCTGCCCGGCCCCGGCGACGCCTCCGGCCGGATGGACCCCGCTGTCGCTGCTGCTCGGCCCCGGCCGCGCCGAACGGCCACCGGTGCCCCTGCACGAGGACGACCTCGGTGTGCTGATGTACACCTCGGGCACCACCGGCCGCCCCAAGGGCGTCATGCTCACCCACGGCAACATCTGGTGGAACGCGGTGAACGTCGACAGCATGGTCGACACGCGCTCCGACGACGTGAACCTGGCCGGCGCCCCCCTCTTCCACATCGGCGGCCTCAACGCCCTCACCCTGCGGACCCTGCTGCGCGGCGGCACCGTCGTCGTACGCCGCGCCTTCGACCCCGCGCAGTGCCTGGACGACCTCGTACGCCACCGGGTCACCGGTCTCTTCGCGGTGCCCGCCATGTACGCCGCCCTCGCCCGCGAGCCGGGCTTCGCCGAGGCCGATCTGAGCGCGCTGCGGTCCCCGATCGTCGCGGGCGCACCCGTGCCGCCGCGGCTCATCCACGACTGGGCCGAGCGCGATGTCCTCCTCCAGCAGGCGTGGGGGCTCACCGAGACGGCCCCCTTCGCCACGTATCTGCCCGCCGCGCTGACCCGTGAGAAGACCGGCTCCGCCGGCGCGCCCATGCCGTACACCGAGATCCGCGTCGTCGACCCGGTCACCGGGGACGGGGTCGACGAGGCCGACACCCGCGGCGAGATCTGCGTCCGCGGCCCCAACGTCACGCCGGGCTACTGGGACAACCCCGAGGCGACCGCCGCCGCCTTCGACGACGCCGGCTGGTTCCACTCCGGGGACATCGCCCACCGTGACAAGGACGGCTTCTACTACATCGTCGACCGCCTCAAGGACATGATCATCAGTGGGGGCGAGAACATCTACCCGGCCGAGGTGGAACGCGTCCTCACCGCCTGCCCCGGTGTCCTGGAGGCGGCCGCCCTCGGGGTGCCCGACCCCACCTGGGGCGAGACCGTCCTCGCCGTCCTCACCTGCGCGCCCGGCGCGGAACCCACGCTGGAGGAGGTCCGGGTGTTCGCCGGCCGCCACCTCGCCGACTACAAGCTCCCCACCCGGCTCCTGCTCCTCGACCGACTCCCGCGCAACGCCAGCGGCAAGCTGGCCAAGGCCGAACTGCGCCGCATGGTCGCGTCCCGGCCCGCGACGGACACCCTCTGACCTCAGCCGGGCGACTGACGGGAACCCCGGCACCCGGTGCTCGACATTTCTGCCCAAACAAGCGCATAGGTGCTCGGCGTGCGGATACGCGTGCGGCATGGCGCTGACACGGAAACGGCTCAGAAGGCATGGCGAACACCACGCGCACGACCGCGAGGCCGATGTCGTGGAGGAACGGGGGGACCGGGTGGACCGGCGGGCGCCGGAGGAACGGCCCCTCGGCCCCGAGGGCCGGACGGAGCGAGCGCCCGAGGAGCGGCCCGTCGGCCCGGAGGAGGACGAGCGGTCCATCGGCCCGCCCGAGGACCAGCGGTCCATCGGGCCCGACGAGGACGTGGAGCGGCGGGCGCCGGACCAGCCGACGCAGGTGCTGAGGCGCTCCTGGTCGACGGTGCTGAAGGGGACCCTGAAGGAGTTCAAGGACGACGAACTGACCGACCGGGCCGCCGCCCTGACGTACTACGGGATCCTCTCGCTCTTCCCCGCGCTGCTGGTGCTCGTGTCCCTCCTGGGGCTCACCGGTCGCTCGGCGACCCAGCAGGTGCTGGACAACATCCAGAGCCTCGCCCCGGGTTCGGCGCGGGAGATCCTCCAGGACGCGGTGCGGCAGCTCCAGGGCAACGCCGGGATCGGCTCCGTCATGGCGATCGTCGGTCTGGTGCTGGCGGTGTGGTCGACCTCCGGCTACGTCGCCGCGTTCATCCGCACCGCCAACGCCGTCTACGACATCCCCGAGGGCCGCCCCGTCTGGAAGGTGCTGCCGATCCGGGTCGCCGTGACGGTCGTCCTGCTGGTCCTCGCGGTGATCAGCGCGCTGATCGTCGTGTTCACCGGGGCCCTGGCCCGTGAGGTGGGCTCGGCGCTGGGCATGGGCGACACGGCCCTGACGGTGTGGTCGATCGCGAAGTGGCCGGTGCTGGTGGCGCTGGTCACCGTCATGATCGCGCTGCTCTACTGGGCGACCCCCAACGCCAAGGTGCGCGGCTTCCGTTGGGTGACTCCCGGCAGCTTCCTGGCACTGCTGATCTGGATGGTCGCCTCGGCCGGGTTCGCGCTGTACGTGGCCAACTTCGGTTCGTACAACAAGACGTACGGCACCCTCGCCGGTGTGATCGTCTTCCTGGTGTGGCTGTGGATCACGAATCTCGCGATCCTTCTCGGCCTGGAGTTCGACGCGGAGCTGGCGCGACAGCGGGCCGTCGCCGGAGGCCATCCGGTCGACGAGGAGCCGTACGTCCAGCCGCGCGACACACGGAAGTGGACCGACGAGGACCGACGACGGCTTCGCACCTGAGCCCCCGCGCCGCCCATGAGCGCCGGGTCACCGGCGCCGGGCGGCAGGGACGGGAGAACGCCGCCCGCGAGAGTGATGGCGGAACTGCGCGCCGCGGACCGACGGTCGGCCCCGCCGGGTCGTCGACTCGGGCCGGCGTCGGCGCGGGGAGTGCTGCCCGCGGTCGCGGAGGCGGCCGAACACACGAAGGCGTGGTGGGCCGTGGCGGTGATGCCGACGGCCACGGGAGGGCGCGGCCGGTGGCCGCGTCGGTGCCGCCCCAGCCGCCGCCCGTCGTGACCGGCGTGGCGGGAATGACGACGGTGCTGCTCCTGGCGAACCTGGTCACGAAGAGGCTGTACCGGCGCCGCCGCCCGCCCTCGGAGTGGGTCCCGCCGGATGCGCACAGGGCCCGCCCCGAGAGTTCATCCTTCCCCTCCGGGCACGGCCGCAGCCTTCGCCTCGCGGGCGCCGTCGGCTCGGTGCGGCCGCCCGCCCGACGCGACCTGGGGGGCGCTCGCGGTGCCGGTGGATGTCGAACGCGTGCACCGCGCCGCGCACCACCCCTGGGACTGGCGGTCGGCGCCGCGCTCGGTCTGGCCTCGGCGGCCCCAGGGCCCTGGTCCGGGCCGGTCCCCGGCTGTGCTGTGGCGCCGGGTGCTCTGACAGGTGCACGGTGGACGCGTGGAGAGTGCGCGTGACCGTCCGCGGGGAGTGCCGATGAGCCCGACATCCGCCGAGCCCCCGCACCCGGAGCGAGCGGCGGGCCCGGAGCAGGCCGTCGACCCCGAACGGGCGGTCGCCCGTCAGCAGGGGGCCCCTGCGGACCGTGGTCGGGCGACCTGTGCCGAAGACGGCCAGGCGGCCCAAGCCGAACACCCGGAGGCCGCCGGAGCCGAACGTCTTCGGGCGACCCGCACCGATCACGGTCGGGCGGCCCACGTCGAGCAGTCCGGCCCCGACGGCGACGCCGAACCGAACGGTCCCGTCGTCTCCCGGCAGGAGTTCGACCGGATCTTCGAGGCCGTCCGTACCTGGGGGCGCTGGGACCCCGCCGACCGGGGCGCGTGGAACCGGGTGACCGAGGAGCATGTGCGGCGGGCCACCGGGCACGTGCGGTCCGGGCTGGTCGTCCCGATGGCGTTGCCCTGGAACACCCGGCCCGGCCCCGACAACCGCAAGCCCGCCCTGCACCACATGACCGACCTCGGGGACGTGGAGAGCCCGGAGCCCACGACCCACAAGGACTTCCTCGCCGCCGACTACCACGGCAAGGGCGTCACCCATCTGGACGCCCTGTCCCACATCGCCTACCGGGGGCGGCTCTACGACGGCAGGGCGGCCCACGAGTCCGTCGACGCGGCCGGCGCCCGCTTCGGCACGGTGGCCGCGCTCGGCCCCCTCGTCACGACGGGTGTGCTGCTCGACCTCCCCGCCGTCCTCGGCGTCCGCTGGCTGGAGCCGGGCCGAGCCGTACGCGCGAAGGACGTCCTCGCGGCGGAGGAGGCGCTCGGGGTGACGATCGGGGCGGGCGACGCGGTGCTGCTGCGCTCCGGTCAGGTCCGCCGCCGCGCGGAACTCGGTGCCTGGGACCCCGACACCGCGAGCGCCGGGTTCCATGTGGACGCCCTGCCCCTGCTGGCCGAACGCGGTGTCTGCCTGCTCGGCGGTGACGGCGACAGCGACGTACGGCCCTCGCCGGTCCCTGGGGTGCACTCGCCGGTCCACGCCCTGGCCGTGACCGCGATGGGCGTGCCCCTGCTGGACAACCTCGATCTGGAGGCGCTCGCCGCGGCCACCGCGGAGGCGGGGCGGTACACGTTCCTGCTCGTCGTGGCCCCGCTGAACGTCCCCGGCGGCACCGGATCGCCCGTCAACCCGGTCGCGGTCCTGTGATCGGCCCACCCTTGCGGCGCCTGCGGCGCCTGCGACGGCTCCGGCGCCTGCGGCCCCTCAGGCCCGCCCGGCTCCGTGCGCGCTCCCTGGCCGACCGTGACTCGGGTTGCGGATGCCCGTATCCTCGTCAATGCCGGATACTTCCGATAAGCGGGTTATCGAAGGCGCGTGTGAGGCGAGCGTGGTCAGGTCCGACGGCGAGCCGATCCTCACGGGCCGTGCGACACAAGGCACGGGACCCGCGCGTTTTCGTGAGCGTTTTCTCCAGGGCGAACCGGTCGAGACGGGGGTGCGGACGTCGATCCTGCACTCCTGGCGGCGCTCCCGGTCCCTGGGACTGTCGCCGAACCAGTCCGAGCTGCCCTTCAGTGACGACTTCGACCCCGACGGCCGCATCGTCCGCGCGGCGACGCCGGTGCTCGACCGGCTGCAGGCCAGGTTCGCCGGCAGCGCCATGAACATCTCCCTGGCCGACGGGAACGGGACGGTGCTGATGCGCCGGTTCGGCCGGGCGTCGATGGCCCGGAGCCTCCCGGCGATCCAGACGGTGCCGGGGTTCGTCTTCGCCGAGCGGTTCGCCGGCACCAACGGCATCGGCCTCGCCCTGGCGGAACGCCGGCTCATCGGCGTCTACGGCGCCGAGCACTTCGCCGAACGCTCCCAGGGCAGCGCCTGCCGGGCGCTCCCCGTCCGGGACCCGCTGAGCGGCCGTATCGAGGGCGTCCTGTGCTTCGGCTATCCCCGCAGTGCCGAGGACCCGGCGCTGACCCCCGTGATCCGCAAGGCCGCCGCGGCCATCGAACGGCGACTGCTGGCGCAGAGTTCCGCCCGTGAGCGCTCGCTGCTCCAGGCGTACTCGGCGGCCGAGGCCAAGGCCGACAGCGACCTGCACCACAGTGTCCGGATGGACGCCCTGGCCCTCGAACTCCGCCCCGGCGACCGGGCGATCCTCATGGAGAAGGCGGCCGAGCTGATCTCCCGCGCCCAGCGGGCGGCCGTCGACGTGCCCCTGCCCGACGGCCGGCGGATCACCCTCGTGAGCCGCCCCGTGACCAGCGCCTCGGGAGTCGAGGGCATGGCCATCGAGGCCGTCCTCCCCGGCCCCTCCCTGGCGCTCCCGGACATCCCGCGCCAGTTCGAGCAACTCCTCGGCCCCCTCGCCGCGCCCGCTGGGCGCGGGAGATCAGCTCGGCCGCCTTCTCCATGAGGATCGCCCGGTCGCCGGGGCGGAGTTCGAGGGCCAGGGCGTCCATCCGGACACTGTGGTGCAGGTCGCTGTCGGCCTTGGCCTCGGCCGCCGAGTACGCCTGGAGCAGCGAGCGCTCACGGGCGGAACTCTGCGCCAGCAGTCGCCGTTCGATGGCCGCGGCGGCCTTGCGGATCACGGGGGTCAGCGCCGGGTCCTCGGCGCGGCGGGGAGAGCCG
>NZ_LIQX01000408.1 GCF_001418475.1 Streptomyces ossamyceticus
ACATGGCCGAACGCGCCGAGCTGCTCGGCGCGTTCGGCCATGTTGCGCAGTCCGCTGCGGCGGCCCCCGGACGGGACGCCCACGCCGTTGTCGGTGATCGACAGACGCAGTTCGTTCCCGTCGGTGGCGAGGACGACCTCGGCGCGGTCGGCGCGGGCGTGGCGGGCGATGTTGGTGAGGGCCTCGGAGAGGACGGCCACGGCGTGGTCGGCGATCTCCTTGGGCACCTCGGTGTCGAGCAGGCCCTCCATGCGCACGCTGGGGGCGAAGCCCACGACCGGCGCCGCGTCCCCGACCACCCGTACGGTGCGGGCCCGCAGGCCGGTGCCCGCCGCTCCCTCGCGGGTGCGCAGGCCGAAGATCGTCGACCTGATGATCTTGATGGTCTCGTCCAGGTCGTCCACGGCCCGCGAGACGCGTTCGGAGGCCTCGGTGTGCTCGATGAACCGGCCCGCGCTCTGCAGGGTCATGCCGGTGGCGAACAGCCGCTGAATGGCCAGATCGTGCAGGTCACGGGCGATCCGGTCACGGTCCTTGAGGACCGCGACCTCCTCGGCCTCCAGCCTGCGTTCCGCGAGCTCCATCGCGATGGCCGCCTGGGCGGCGAAGCCCCGCAGGAGGTCGATCTCCTTCTCGGTGAACGCCGTGCGCCCCGCCTCCCGCACCAGGAGCAGCACACCGCGGACGCCGCTCTCGCCGGTGCCGACGGGGACGGCGACGGCCGGTCCGAGACCGGTGAACCCCGGTGCCCCCGCCGAGACCCGCACGTCGTGGACGACGTCCGCGCTGGTGACGGCGGTCGCCCCGGTGAAGGCCTCGCCGAGGAGGCTGCCCTCCACGGGCAGGACCAGACCGTGCAGGATCTCCGCCTCCTGGCCGAGGGCGAGTTCCACGGACAGCGAGTCCGTCTCCTCCATCGGCATCGCGACCCCGGCGAGGGCGGCGCCGGTGATCTCGCGGGCCCGGTCGGCGATCAGGCCGAGGACCTCGGTGCGGTCCCCGCCGGCCATCAGACGGTGCACGATCTCGGCGTTCGCCCGCAGCCAGCGCTCACGGAGCCGGGACTCCGCGTAGAGCCGGGCGTTGTCGATCGCGACGCCCGCCGCGACGGCCAGGGTGAGGGTGACCGAGACGTCCTCCTCGTCGAACTGGGCACCGCCGCGCTTCTCGGTCAGGTACAGGTTCCCGAAGACCTGGTCGCGGACCCGGATCGGGACGCCGAGGAAGGTGTTCATCGGCGGATGGTGGGGCGGGAAGCCGTACGACGCCGGGTGGTCGGAGAGCTTCGCCAGGCGCAGGGGCTCGGGATGGCGGATCAGCTCTCCGAGGATGCCGTGGCCCTCCGGGAAGGGGCCGATACGGGCGATCTGCTCCTCGCTCACACCGACGGTGTGGAAGGCGGACAGACGCTTGCCGTCGGGGCCGATGACCCCCAGGGCCGCGTACTCGGCGTCGACGAGCACGGCGGCGGCCTCCACGATGCTGCGCAGGGCCTGCTCCAGGTCCAGCTCCCGGCCCACCGAGAGCACCGCCTCCAGCAGACTGTGCACCCGGTCCCGGGTGCCGCGGGCGGCGTCCAGGCGCGCCTGGAGCTCCTCCAGCAGTTCGTCCAGCCTCAGCTGCGGCAGCCGTACCCGGGCGTCCTCCGAGCTTCCCACCTGACGGTTCCTCCGGTCCCCTGTTCGCGGACCCCACCGGTCCGGCCCCTGTGGCCAACGTAATGGTCGGCCACAGGGCACGGTAGCGAATCAGGCCGACCTGGTGGGGACCGGGCGGGCAGGCCCGCCTGCGGTGAAGGGCAAGCGGACGGCGCCGGGACCGTCCCCGAGGTCGGGACCTTCGGCACGTGCGGGACAGGTGGGGTCGGAGGGACAATGGAGCCAGGAGCGGCACCGATCCCCCGCGGTGTCGCTCCGTTCTGCGTACCGGCCGACGGCCGTCGGC
>NZ_LIQX01000409.1 GCF_001418475.1 Streptomyces ossamyceticus
CGGTCTGATCATGCTGGCCGCGGTCATCGGCCTGTACGTGGTCGCGGGGAACTTCTCCCTCACCCAGATCGCCGAGGCCCGCGCCAACGGCACCCTCGACATGGCGACCAGCACCGAGCGGTGGCTGTTCCTCGGGTTCTTCTTCGCCTTCGCGGTGAAGGCGCCGCTGTGGCCGCTGCACACCTGGCTGCCCAACGCCATGCAGGAGTCGACGGCCCCGGTCGCCGTACTGATCACGGCGGTCGTCGACAAGGTCGGCACCTTCGCGATGCTCCGCTTCTGCCTCCAGCTGTTCCCGGAGGCCAGCACATGGGCGACGCCCGCGATCCTCGTCCTCGCCCTGATCAGCATCATCTACGGGGCGCTGCTCGCGGTCGGCCAACGCGACATCAAGCGACTGGTCGCCTACGCGTCGATCTCCCACTTCGGGTTCATCGTCCTGGGCATCTTCGCGATGACCAGCCAGGGCCAGTCGGGCGCGACGCTCTACATGGTCAACCACGGCATCTCGACCGCGGCCCTCATGCTGGTCGCCGGGTTCCTGATCTCCCGGCGCGGATCGCGGCTCATCGCCGACTACGGCGGCGTCCAGAAGGTCGCCCCGGTGCTCGCCGGTACCTTCCTGATCGGTGGTCTCGCCACCCTGTCGCTGCCGGGGCTCGCCCCGTTCGTCAGTGAGTTCCTGGTCCTGGTGGGCACGTTCGCCCGCTACCCGGTCATCGGGATCATCGCCACCGTCGGCATCGTCCTCGCCGCGCTCTACACCCTCGTCCTCTACCAGCGGACGATGACGGGCCCGGTGAAGGCGGAGGTCGAGGGCATGCCCGATCTGCGGGTGCGGGAACTCGTCGTGGTCGCCCCGCTGATCGTTCTGCTGATCTTCCTGGGCGTCTACCCGAAGCCCGTCACCGACATCGTCAACCCGGCGGTCAAGCAGACCTTGTCCGACGTACAGAAGAAGGACCCCCAGCCCGAGGTGGAGGCGTCCAAGTGAGCGCATCAGTCGTCCACAACCTGTGGACAACGGCGGCCGAACCGATCGACAAGATCGGCGCGCCGGACATCGAATACGGGCAGCTGTCGCCCACCTTGATCGTCATCGGGGCGGCCGTCCTCGGCGTGCTGGTCGAGGCGTTCGTCCCCCGCAAGACCCGCTACTACGCCCAGGTCTTCCTGTCCGTCG
>NZ_LIQX01000041.1 GCF_001418475.1 Streptomyces ossamyceticus
CCCCTGGGGTGGGGCGGCGGGGACTACCGGGGGCTGTGTGACACCGTTCGTGGCGGCAGGGGTCCGGTCGCCGGCCTGGGGTGCGGTGCTCGCCGCGGCCGACAGTGCCTCGGCGAGTCCACCCAGCTCGACGTGCACGACGAGCACCGGCTTCGAGGGGGTCGCCGCCGCCGCGGAGCGCAACGCATCGGCGAGGGCCGCGTCGTCGGGGGACGTCTCCCCCAGTGCCGGTATGGCCGTCACGACGACCGCGTCGCACGCGTCGTCGGCCAGGGCGTCCGACAGCACCCGGTGGAAGTCGTCCGCCGAGGCGGCGGTCGTCAGATCGACCGGCGGCAGCGGACGGAGCCCTTCCGCGAGGCACGCGTCATAGGTGAGCAGCCCCAACGACTCCGAGTTGCCGAGGATCGCCACGCGCGGGCCCGCCGGGAGCGGCTGCCGGGCCAGCAGCAGCCCCGCGTCCACCAGCTCCGTGATCGTGTCGACCCGGATCACCCCCGCCTGCCGCAGCACCGCGGACACCGTGGCGTGCGGCAGCCGCGTGGCGCGCACCGCGTGCCCCTGCGGGGCCGCCCCATGGCGTGCTCCCTGGACGACGACGAGCGGTTTCACCGCGGCGGTCCGCCGGGCGAGGCGGGTGAACTTGCGCGGGTTGCCGATGGACTCCAGGTACATCAGCACGACATCGGTGTCGGGGTCCTCGTACCAGTACTGGATGACGTCGTTGCCGGAGACGTCCGCCCGGTTGCCGGACGACACGAACGTGGACACGCCCGTCACGCCGGTCACCCCTCCCCCGCGCCGGTGCAGCCGGGACAGCAGCGCGATGCCGATGGCGCCGGACTGGGCGAAGAGGCCGATGCGCCCGGAGCGCGGCATCTGCGGGGCGAGCGAGGCGTTGAGCCGTACGTCGGGGGCGGTGTTGATGACGCCGAACGCGTTCGGCCCGATGATGCGCATGCCGTACGCGCGTGCCATGCGGACGAGTTCACGCTGGCGGTCGTGCCCCTCGGGGCCGCTCTCGGCGTACCCGGCGGAGACCACCACGAGGCCCTGCACACCGTGTTCACCGCACTCGGCGACGACCTCGGGGACCTGCGCGGCGGGGACGGCCACGACGGCGAGGTCGACGGGGTCCTCGATGTCACGGACGGAGGGGTACGCCGGGACGCCGTCCAGCTCCTTGTCCCGCACGGCCTTGTTCACCGCGTAGAGCCGGCCCGCGAAGCCCGCGTCCCGGAGGTTGGCGAGCACGCTGCGGCCCACTCCGCCCGGTGTGCGCCCGGCGCCGATCACAGCCACCGAGCCGGGGGCGAGGAGCCGCTGCACCGACCTGGCCTCGGCCCGCTGCTCCCGCGCGCGCTGCACGGCGACGGAACGGTCGGTGGGCTCCAGGCCGAACTCCAGGCGTACGACGCCGTCCTCGAAGCTGCGCTTCTGCTGGTACCCGGCGTCGGTGAACACCTTGATCATCTTGGAGTTGGCGGGCAGCACCTCGGCGGCGAAGCGCCGGATGCCGCGCTCACGGGCGACGGCGGCGATGTGTTCGAGGAGGGCGGAGGCGACGCCGCGGCCCTGGTGGGCGTCCTGGACGAGGAAGGCGACCTCGGCCTCGTCGGCCGGGGCCGAGGCGGGCATTCCGTCGGCGCCGATGCGGTCATAGCGTACGGTGGCGATGAACTCGCCGCCGACGGTGGCGGCGAGACCCACCCGATCCACGAAGTCGTGGTGCGTGAAGCGGTGGACGTCCTTGGCGGACAGGCGAGGGTACGGCGCGAAGAAGCGGTAGTACTTCGACTCGTCGGAGACCTGCTCGTAGAAGCTGACCAGACGCTCGGCGTCATCAACGGTGATGGGCCGGATGCGTGCGGTGCCGCCGTCGCGCAGCACCACGTCGGCCTCCCAGTGGGCGGGGTACTCATGCCGGTCCGACGAGGTCTGCATGGGCCCCAGAGTACGGCTCGCGTCCGACAACGGCGCGGGGCAGTCTGGGGAAACACAACAGCCGGTGCGCGGTCAGGCCGTGGGCCCGTTCCGGCGTCGCTTCACGATATGGGAAACTGGTCTAGACAACCCGGTCTAGACCTCTTCGAGGTACCCGAGACACACCTGAAGGGCAGCATCACATGGCTGAGCGCCGCGTCAACGTCGGCTGGGCCGAGGGCCTCCACGCCCGCCCCGCTTCCATCTTCGTCCGGGCCGCCACGGCCGCCGGTATCCCCGTGACGATCGCCAAGGCCGACGGCAACCCCGTCAACGCCGCTTCCATGCTGGCGGTCCTGGGCCTGGGCGCCCAGGGCGGCGAGGAGATCGTCCTCGCCTCCGACGCCGAGGGCGCGGACGCCGCGCTCGACCGTCTGGCGAAGCTCGTCGCCGAGGGGCTCGAAGAGCTCCCCGAGACGGTCTGACCCACGCGACACCGGCCTGAAGGCCGCTCGCGGCAGCACAGAAGGGCTCGTCCGATTTATCGGGCGAGCCCTTCGCATTTCGCAGGGCAGAGGGGTCGGGTGAATTAGTCTGCGGCGTCGGGAAATCCGTCCGCGGGCAGCAGAAATAACACCCCTCGAATTCACGCCTTCTTTGTATACGGCCCTCGTGTTAATGCCGCAGACTCGGCGTGTTTACGGGGTGTTGCGAAGTCCTCACACGGTCCGGTCGCTCCGCCGCCGCGGGCCGACCCGCAAAGCGCAGCCGATGCGCCGAGGTCGCCCGCTCGGTGTGCAGAGCGGTGATCGTCCGCGCGCGCTCGCTGTCGCCGCGGGCCACGGCGTCCACGATGCCGCCGTGCTCGGCCCAGGACTCCACGGGGTTGGCCGGCGCCTCGACCGCGTACATCCAGGCGATCTTGTGCCGCAGCTGGGCGAGCGTCGAGGTCAGGGCGGGGCTCCCGGAGGCCTGGGCGAGCGTCTCGTGGAACCAGCCGCCCAGCGAGCGCAGATCCTCGCTGTTGCCCCGCCTGGCCCGCTCCTGGCCCAGCCTGACCAGGCCGCGCAGGACCTTCAGATGCGCCTCCGTGCGGCGCTGGGCGGCACGGGCGGCGCCCAGCGGCTCCAGCAGCATGCGCATCTCCAGCAGGTCGGAGGCCTCCTGCTCGGTCGGCTCGGCGACGCACGCGCCCGCGTGCCGGCGCGTCACCACGAAGCCCTCGGCCTCCAGCGTGCGCAGCGCCTCGCGCACGGGGACGCGGCTCACGCCGTACCGGCGGGCGAGCAGTTCCTCGGTGAGCCGGCTGCCCCGCTCGTAGACACCCGCGACGATGTCATCACGGATCGCCGTGCATACCGAGTGCGCCGGAATACGCATGACCGACCTCCGCCTTAATCCCCGTGAAACGTCATTGATTGACGCGTGTTCAGGTGACTCTATTGCAGCGGGCCGGAATTTCCGATGGCAGTCCGGAATCCATGGATATTTTTTGGACAGCGGGTACGCCACAACAAGGAAAGCCCCGGCTCGGTGAGCCGGGGCCTCCTGAAGGTGAAGCTTTCGTCAGACGTTCACACCGTGCGAGCGCAGGTACGCGACGGGGTCGATGTCCGAGCCGTACTCGGCCGACGTGCGGGCCTCGAAGTGCAGGTGCGGGCCGGTGACGTTGCCGGTCGCCCCGGAGAGGCCGATCTGCTGGCCGGGGGTGACGGTCTGGCCGACGGAGACGCCGATGGACGACAGGTGGCCGTACTGGGTGAACGTCCCGTCGTTCATCTTGATCACGACGTTGTTGCCGTACGCGCCGCCCCAGCCGGCCTCGACGACGGTGCCGGCGCCCACGGCATGGACGGGCGTGCCGGAGGCGGCGTGGAAGTCGACACCGGTGTGGCTGCCGGAGGACCAGACGGCGCCGCCGGCCTTGTAGCCGGTGGAGATGTAGGAGCCGGTGATGGGAGAGACATACGTGTTGAGGCGCTCGCGCTCGGCGGCGCGGGCGGCACGTGCCTTGATCTCCTCGCGCTCCTTGGCGGCGGCGCGCTCCTGCTTCGCCTTCTCGGCGGCGGCCTTGCGGGCCTCCTCCTGCGCCTGCTGCTTGACGGCGGCCACCTCGGCGGCCTGCTGCTGCGCGGCGGCCTGGGCGTCGACCTGCTCGGCGACCGTGTCACCGAGGACGATGATCTGGTTCAGCCCCGTCTGCTCGGGGGCGGGCTCCGCGGCGAGCGCCGGGACGGCGACGGTGCCGACGACACCGGTGGTGGTGAGAGCGGCGACGCCCACGGTCCTCGTGGTCGTGCGCTTCACGCGGCCGGGACGGCGGTGCTTCCCGGGAGCGCGGGTGAACGCCATGGAGTGGCTGATCCTTTCCTTCCCTCTCGCCTACCGGGTTAGCTGACGGGTTCGGAGCAGGAAGGTCTCCTACGGACACCCCTCGTTTCGCGAAGCTCGCGAAGGGCACCCGATTCACCCCAGGGACTGCGGTTGGGTCCCCGGCTCCCCTGGCTCGCGCCGTGGGGGGACTCGGCGATGACTGTCCGGTGCCGCGGGTGCGGCGAACTGCTGGCGAACAGCCGGACCGACGCTAAGCGGGTCGCCTCCGAAATAACAAACGCATCACGGGTTTTGAGGCGTACGCCACAGGTCAGACAGGCAACCTCCGCCATCAATACGGACAAACAGGGGCCCCGGTGACACTTCCGTCACCGGGGCCTCTCGTTCCGCTCGTCCGCGGCCCTTCTCTACTCGGCCGGTACGACGGTGACTTCGCCGATCCCGAGGGCCCTGACCGGCTCCTCGATCTGCGCGGCGTCACCGACCAGGACGGTCACCAGACGGTCCACCGGGAAGGCGCTCACGACGGCCGCGGTGGCCTCCACGGTGCCGGTGGCGGCGAGCTGTCGGTACAGCGTCGACTGGTAGTCGTCCGGCAGATGCTGCTCGACCTGGTCGGCCAGCGTGCTCGCCACGGCCGCCGCCGTCTCGAACTTGAGGGGGGCGACCCCGACGAGGTTCTGCACGGCGACGTCCCGCTCGGCGTCCGTCAGGCCCCCGGCGGCGAGGGTGCGCAGCACCGTCCACAGGTCGTCGAGCGCCGGACCGGTGTTCGGTGTGTCCACGGAACCGCTGATGGCGAGCATCGAGACACCGGAGCCGTCCGGCGCGGAGCGCAGCACCTGGCCGAACGCGCGCACGCCGTAGGTGTAGCCCTTCTCCTCACGCAGGACGCGGTCCAGACGGGAGGTGAGGGTGCCGCCGAGGCAGTAGGTGCCGAGCACCTGGGCCGGCCACACCCGGTCGTGCCGGTCGACACCGACGCGGCCGATGAGCAGCTGCGTCTGGACGGCGCCGGGGCGGTCGACGATGACGACGCGCCCGGTGTCGTCGGCGCTCACCGCCGGCATGGTGCGGGGCTTGGCCGGGGAGCCCGTCCAGGCACCCAGGGTGTCGCCGAGCAGCGCGTCGAGGTCGACTCCGGTGAGGTCGCCGACGATCACGGCGGTGGCCGTCGCCGGGCGGACGTGCCGCTCGTAGAAGGCGCGTACGGCAGCGGAGTCGATGCTCGCCACCGTCTCCTCGGTGCCCTGGCGAGGCCGGGACATGCGGGAGTCCGCCGGGAACAGCTGCTTGGAGAGCTCCTTCGCGGCCCGGCGGCCCGGGTTCGCGGTCTCGTGCGGGATCTCGTCGAGCCGGTTGGCCACGAGCCGCTCGATCTCGCTGTCCGCGAACGCGGGGGCCCGCAGGGCGTCGGCGAGCAGACCGAGCGCCTTGCCGAGCCGCGACACGGGCACTTCGAGGGAGAGGCGGACGCCGGGGTGGTCGGCGTGCGAGTCGAGGGTGGCGCCGCAGCGCTCCAGCTCGGCGGCGAACTCCTCGGCGGAGTGCTTGTCGGTGCCCTCGGAGAAGGCCCTCGTCATGATCGTGGCAACGCCGTCGAGTCCGGCGGGCTCGGCGTCCAGGGGGGCGTCGAGGAGGACCTCGACGGCGACGACCTGCTGGCCGGGGCGGTGGCAGCGGAGCACCGTCAGGCCGTTGTCCAGGGTGCCGCGCTCGGGTGCCGGGAACGCCCAGGGCCTGGCCTCGCCGGCCTGGGGCTGCGGGTGGAAGTCCATGGTCGCGAGCTCGGTCACTTCGCCGACTCCTCGTTCTCGTCGGTGGTCGCGTCGGCGTCCGTCGCCGCGCTCTCGGCCTCGTCGTCGGCCGCGTCGTCGGCGTCGTCGTCGACGGGTTCGTAGACGAGCACCGCGCGGTTGTCGGGCCGCAGGCGCGCCTTGGCGACCTCCTGGACCTCCTCGGCGGTCACGTCGAGCACCCGGTCGACGGCGGTCAGGGCGAGCTTGGGGTCGCCGAACAGGACCGCGAAGCGGCACAGTTCGTCGGCGCGGCCCGCGACCGTGCCGAGCCGGTCCAGCCACTCGCGCTCCAACTGGGCGTGGGCGCGCTCCATCTCCTCGGCCGTGGGGCCCTCCTCGGCGAACCGGGCGAGCTCCTCGTCGACGGCGGCCTCGATGACGGGCACCTCGACGTCGCCGGAGGTCTTGACGTCCATCCAGGCCAGGGAGGGGGAGCCGGCCAGTCGCAGCAGACCGAACCCGGCGGTCACCGCCGTGCGGTCGCGGCGGACGAGCCGGTTGTAGAGGCGGGAGGACTCGCCTCCGCCGAGGATGGCGAGGGCCAGGTCGGCCGCGTCGCACGCGCGTGTGCCGTCCTCCGGGAGGCGGTAGGCGGCCATCAGCGCACGGGCGGGCACCTTCTCCTCGACGACCTCGCGGTGCTGCTCGCCGATGACGTCGGGCAGCCCGCCGTCACGCGGCTGCGGCTTGCCGTCGTAGGACGGGATGGAGCCGAAGTACTTCTCGACCCAGGCGAGGGTCTGCTCCGGGTCGATGTCGCCGACGATCGAGAGGACCGCGTTGTTGGGGGCGTAGTACGTCCGGAAGAACTGACGGGCGTCCTCCAGACTGGCCGCCTCCAGGTCCTCCATGGAGCCGATCGGGGTGTGCCGGTAGGGGTGGCCCTCCGGATATGCGAGCCGGAAGATCCGCTCGAACGCGGTGCCGTACGGCACGTTGTCGTAGCGCTGCCGGCGCTCGTTCTTGACGACGTCCCGCTGGTTGTCCAGGTTCTTCTGGTCGAGCGCGAACAGCAGGCTGCCCATGCGGTCGGCCTCCAGCCACAGCGCGAGCTCCAGCTGGTGGGCGGGCATCGTCTCGAAGTAGTTGGTGCGCTCCCAGCTGGTGGTGCCGTTGAGCGAGCCGCCTGCGCCCTGGACCAACTCGAAGTGGCCGTTGCCCGAGACCTGCTTGGAGCCCTGGAACATCAGGTGCTCGAAGAGGTGGGCGAGGCCGGTGCGTCCCTCGACCTCGTGGCGGGAGCCGACGTCGTACCAGAGGCACACCGCGGCGACCGGGGTCAGGTGGTCCTCGGAGAGCACCACGCGCAGGCCGTTGTCCAGGCGGTGCTCCTTCACTGTCAGGCCTTCGGAGCCTGCCTCGGCTGTGGCCGTGTGACCCATGGGCATGTACGTCCCTTCGATGGCGAGCGCGGTCGCTGGAACCGCGGTTGTCCTGCCGGTCCTGCCACTGTATGCAAGCGTGCGGACGCTCGGCGAAGTTCCCGTAACGCGTACGCCGACGGCGAGAACGCCTTACGCCGAGAGCGAGAACCCCGGATGCCGGGAGCGGGACCGCCGGTGGTCACCGACGGGCAGTGGTTAAGGTCGGCGCACGCGGTTGACACGGCGGCGCCGGGCACCCGCCCCGGCGGGGAATGCCGGGTCGTGTCCGGGTTGTCAGTGCGGCAGTCCACAATGGTCCGCGTCAGAGTCCGTTCACTTGCAGCAAGGAGCCGGCAGCGATGGCCCGCCGCAGCACGAAGACCCCGCCGCCCGACGACGCGTTCGAGGAGCGGATCCTCGACATCGACGTCGTCGACGAGATGCAGGGCTCCTTCCTGGAGTACGCGTACTCGGTCATCTACTCCCGAGCCCTGCCCGACGCCCGTGACGGTCTGAAGCCGGTGCACCGCCGCATCGTCTACCAGATGAACGAGATGGGTCTGCGCCCCGACCGCGGCTATGTGAAGTGCGCCCGCGTGGTCGGCGAGGTCATGGGCAAGCTGCACCCGCACGGCGACTCGTCGATCTACGACGCCCTGGTGCGCATGGCCCAGCCCTTCTCGATGCGGGTCCCCCTGGTCGACGGCCACGGCAACTTCGGCTCCCTCGGCAACGACGACCCGCCCGCGGCCATGCGGTACACGGAGTGCCGTCAGGCCGCCGCGACGAGCCTGATGACGGAGTCGATCGAGGAGAACACGGTCGACTTCGCCCCGAACTACGACGGCCAGGAGCAGGAGCCGGTCGCACTGCCCGCCGCCTTCCCGAACCTGCTGGTCAACGGCGCCTCGGGCATCGCCGTCGGTATGGCCACCAACATGCCGCCGCACAACCTGGGCGAGGTCATCGCGGCCGCCCGCCACCTGATCAGATACCCGAACGCGGACCTGGACGCCCTGATGAAGCACGTCCCGGGCCCCGACCTGCCCACGGGCGGGCGGATCGTCGGACTCACCGGCGTCAGGGACGCGTACGAGACGGGCCGCGGCACCTTCAAGATCCGCGCCACGGTGGCCGTGGACAACGTGACGGCGCGCCGCAAGGGCCTCATCGTCACGGAGCTGCCGTTCACCGTCGGCCCCGAGAAGGTGATCGCCAAGATCAAGGACCTGGTCGGCTCGAAGAAGCTCCAGGGCATCGCCGACGTCAAGGACCTCACAGACCGCCAGCACGGCCTGCGGCTCGTGATCGAGATCAAGAACGGCTTCGTGCCGGAGGCGGTCCTGGAGCAGCTCTACAAGCTGACGCCGATGGAGGAGTCCTTCGGCATCAACAACGTGGCGCTGGTCGACGGCCAGCCCCTCACCCTGGGTCTCAAGGAGCTCCTGGAGGTCTACCTCGACCACCGCTTCGAGGTGGTGCGCCGCCGCTCGGAGTTCCGCCGCGGCAAGAAGCGCGACCGGCTGCACCTGGTCGAGGGCCTGCTCACGGCGCTGCTGGACATCGACGAGGTCATCCGGCTGATCCGCTCCAGCGAGAATTCCGCGCAGGCCAAGGAGCGCCTGATGGAGCACTTCTCCCTGTCGGACGTCCAGACGCAGTACATCCTCGACACCCCGCTGCGCCGGCTCACCAAGTACGACCGCATCGAGCTGGAGGCGGAGAAGGACCGGCTCAACGCGGAGATCGCGGAGCTGACGCGCATCCTGGAGTCGGACGCCGAGCTGCGCAAGCTGGTCTCCGGGGAACTGGCCGCGGTGGCGAAGAAGTTCGGCACCGAGCGCCGTACGGTGCTGCTGGAGTCGTCGGGCGCCCCGGTGGCGGCGGTTCCGCTCCAGGTCGCGGACGACCCGTGCCGGGTGCTGCTGTCCTCGACGGGGCTGCTCGCCCGTACGGCCCATGCCGAGCCCTTCGCGGCGGACGCGGACGCCAAGCGCACCAAGCACGACGTGATCGTGTCGGCGGTCCCGGCGACGGCCCGCGGCGAGATCGGCGCGGTGACGTCCACCGGCCGTCTGCTGCGGCTGAACGTGATCGACCTGCCCCAGCTGCCCGACACGGCGGCCGCCCCGAACCTCGCGGGCGGCGCCCCGCTCGCGGAGTTCCTGTCCCTCCAGGACGGCGAGACGGTGGTCTGTCTGACGACGCTCGACGAGTCGTCGCCGGGCCTCGCCATCGGCACCGAACAGGGTGTGGTCAAGCGGGTGGTGCCCGACTACCCCACCAACAAGGGGGAGTTGGAGGTCATCACCCTCAAGGAGGGCGACCGGATCGTCGGCGCGATCGAGCTGCGCACGGGCGAGGAGGACCTGGTCTTCATCACGGACGACGCCCAGCTGCTGCGCTACCAGGCCTCGCAGGTCCGCCCGCAGGGCCGCCCGGCCGGCGGTATGGCGGGCATCAAGCTCACCGAGGGCGCGAAGGTCATCTCCTTCACGGCGGTCGACCCGGCCGTGGACGCGGTGGTCTTCACGGTGGCGGGCTCGCGCGGCACGCTGGACGACTCCGTCCAGACCACGGCCAAGCTCACCCCGTTCGACCAGTACCCGCGCAAGGGCCGCGCCACGGGCGGTGTCCGCTGCCAGCGGTATCTGAAGGGCGAGGACTGCCTGTCCTTCGCCTGGGCGGGCCCGACTCCGGCCCGTGCCGCCCAGAAGAACGGCACTCCGGCCGACCTGCCGGAGATGGACCCGCGCCGCGACGGCTCGGGCGTCTCCCTGGGCAAGCCGGTGGCCTTTGTGGCGGGCCCCTTCTGATCTAGACGGACGGCGGGCCGCGGCACCCTCGGACGGAAGACGTCCGAGGGCGCCGCGGCCCGACTCGTTGCGTCAAAGGGTGTCGCGGCCCAGCGGTCACTTCAGAGGGGGTCGCGGCTCCACGGTCGCACCGGAGGAGGTCGCGGCTCCACGGTCACTTCAGAGGAGGTCGCGGCCCCACGGTCGCACCGGAGGGCGTCGCAGGGACGGTCGCTTCAGGGCGTGTCGTAGGAGGGGTCCGGTTCGCCGGTCTCCTGCTCCTTGTCCGGTACGAAGCGCAGGACGCCCCACATGCTGTGCTCGTCGGCGTGGGGGGCGTCGTCCTTGCACGCCTCCAGCTCCTTGGTGAGGGCGGCGGCGTCGATACCGGTGCCGATGAGGACGAGCTGGGTGAGCCTCGGCTCGTCGCCCGGCGCCCACGGCTCGGGGTAGAACCGCAGGAACCGCCCGACCGCGTGCACGGCATACCGGTTGCGGGTGTCGTGCGGCCCGAAGTCGACGTACCCCTTGATGCGGTACAGCCCGTCCGACCTGCTGTCGAGGAAGTCCAGCAGCCGCCGGGGGTTCATCGGCAGGTCGGAGACGAAGGCGACGCTGTCGTACGCGGTGTGCAGATGCCCGAGGTGATCCTCGTGGGTGTCGCCGCCCTCACCGTGGGCGTCGGCGCCGTGGCCGCCGGTGGCGTCGTCCCCGCCGTGCGGGTCGGCGCCGTCCTTCCCGTGGAGGTCGTCGTGCCGGTGGAGGTCGTCGAAGGAGAGCTGCCCGATACGTTCCTCGCTGGGGCGGCAGTCGAAGAGGAACGCGGGGTCGACGCGCCCGTACGTCGCGGCCACGACGGCGGCGCCCTCGCTGAGCGACCGGACGAGTGCGAGGACACGCTCGCCGTCCTCGGCCCGGTCGACCTTGTTGACGACGACGAGGTCGGCGATGGCGAGGTGCCGGTCGATCTCGGGGTGCCGCTGCCTGGTGTCGAGGAACTCGGCCGCGTCGACGACCTCGACCAATCCGCCGTACACGACCCGGGGATTCTCGCTGGCGAGCACCATCCGCACGAGTTCCTGCGGCTCGGCGAGCCCGCTGGCCTCGATGACGATGACGTCGATGCCGGTGGCGGGGTCGGCGAGCCGCTCCAGGTACACATCCAGCTCGCCGGCGTCGACGGCACAGCACAGACACCCGTTGCCCAGCGACACCGTGGAGTCGCCGAGGGCGCCGGCCACCGCCATCGCGTCGATCTCGATGGCCCCGAAGTCGTTGACGACGGCACCGATGCGGGTGCCGCCGCTGCGTTGGAGGAGGTGGTTGAGGAGGGTGGTCTTGCCGGATCCCAGGAATCCGGCAAGGACCACTACCGGGATCTGCTGCGGCCCCCCAGGGCCCGGACTCGACGACTGGCTCAACGCGCGCCCTCTCTCACACCGTCGCGTGCGCCGGCTCGCGGCCGGCCGCCGTACCGGGACGGCTCACGGACCGGCGTTCGCCGGAACACCGCAGCTCCCGTACGGCTTTGTACTGCTGCCCCAGGATACGAGTGGGCACACGGCCCACACGAAGGGAACGATTGTCAGCGGCGCCCGCGGGGCACACGATGTGCATGGCGCCGGTTTCTGACACCCGCACATCCTTCCGTGCGCCTCCTCTCCGCCTCCCAGCCGACCAGGGCCGCTCGGCGACACTGGGAGACGGCAAGCGCGCCGCCCACCGCTCGCCGGTCCCCATCCTGTCGACCCGTGTCCGACGACCGGCGGATGGACGCCTGAACCGGGGGTTGACATGGCCACACAGAACTTTGGGATACGGAGGCTGGGCTCCGCCGCCCGGGACCGGCTCGCCTCGGCCGCGCAGGCCCTGACGGAGAGAGGCGCCCGACAGCGCAGGCACGCCGCGCTCGCCGAACAGCACCGGCTCCACTTCGACCTGCTGTGCAAGGCCATGGCGGACCCGGCCCTGGCAGCCGTGCTCGACACCTACGAGACCGATGTCCCGCCGGAGCGGCAGCGCCAGTACCTCTTCGCGAACGCCCTGTACGTCAACGCCCTCTACTACCACCGCATCGGTGCGCTCAGCCTGGGCGAGCTGTACGGGCACCTGCGGGTGATGGCGCGCAACACGATCTTCCGGGAGTACTGGGCGGCCACGCGTCACCACCGGGACAGCCTGCCCGACGCGTCGGAGGAGGCGGCGCTGGGCGACATGATGAACGGTCT
The DNA here is from genome assembly GCF_001418475.1 of Streptomyces ossamyceticus. GTDB lineage: Bacteria > Actinomycetota > Actinomycetes > Streptomycetales > Streptomycetaceae > Streptomyces > Streptomyces ossamyceticus. The sequence continues at coordinate 12,444 of NZ_LIQX01000041.1, forward strand.
CGTCGAGGAGATGAACCATCTGGTCGAGGACCCCGACGACGGAGACGAGTGGTGGGTCACAGGGCAACCGCCGGACGAGTGATTCACTCTCAAGTCCCGTCAAGCGGCGAGACGTTGGGACATCCGGACCGGTAATCTCTCCGCATCCTGCTCGGGAAGAACCTCCTGCTCAGGTCCTTGCATGTGCGGCGTAGGGCTGCAGATCCCCACCCGAGGCAGCAGCCCGTTCATGAGCATCCGTGGGCCCGCTCATGAACCGACCGGACGCACCATGGGTCATCCACTCGCGCAGCGCCCCGGCTGAGGCCCCTCTCGCTCAATGCCTCTAGGACCGGACTTGAAGATCGTGCGTCGAGTTGGCGCCTCGCCCAGGGAGCGCGGCAGCGCCACGGGCCAGACCTGCCCCGACATCTTCGAACTCAGCGACGGCAACTTCGCCGTCATCGGCACCGAAGCCACCGCCGACCTCGACGGTGAGCTGCCGCCCGACGCGGCGCGCGCCCCCTACGAACGCATCGTGATCATCTCGCGCGAGACCCTGGTCCGCGCCAAAGCCGACATCCCCGATGCGTGAGACGACCGTGCTCATATGACGGAGCGCGTCGCACGAGCCCGGCACCTCCCCCGTGGTGCCGGGCTTCGTCCGTGAAACGGGAACGGGGAATGTCAGGCGACCAGCGGTACGGCCGCCGGGGGAACCGGTCCCACATAGCGTGCCGCCGGACGGATGATCTTCGAGTCCTGGGCCTGTTCGAGGATGTTGGCGCTCCAGCCGACGACGCGGGCGGCGGCGAAGGTCGGGGTGAACATCTCGCGGGGCAACCCGCACAGCTCCATGACGACGCCCGCGTAGAACTCGACATTGGTGTGCAGCTCACGGCCCGGCTTCAGTTCGGCGAGGATGGCCTCCACCTGCCGCTCGACCTCCGTCGCGAAGGCGACGCGCGGTCCGCCGAACTGCTGCGCGATGCCGCGCAGCATGCGGGAGCGGGGGTCCTCAGTGCGGTACACGGGGTGGCCGAAACCCATGATGCGGTCGCCGGCGAGGACGCGTTCCCGGATCCACGCGTCGATGCGGTCCGGGGTGCCGATCGCGTCGAGCGTGTCCAGCGCCCGGCTGGGGGCGCCCCCGTGGAGGGGCCCCGAGAGCGCGCCCACCGCACCCACCAGACAGGCCGCGACGTCGGCGCCCGTCGAGGCGATCACGCGGGCGGTGAAGGTTGACGCATTGAATCCGTGGTCAATGGTTGAGATCAAGTATTGCTCGATCGCCCGCGCAGCCCAGAGATCGGGTTCCGTGCCCGTCAACATGTACAAGTAGTTCGCGGCGTACGGCAGATCGTCGCGGGGCTCGATCGGGTCGAGCCCCTGCCCGAGCCGGTACAGCGCGGCGAGCAGCGTCGGTACGGCCGCCGAGGCGGCGAGGGCGTCCGCGCGGCGCCGGCCCTCGTCGAGGTCGTACACCGGGCAAAAGCCCTTCGCGGCGCCGAGCAACGACAGCGCGGTACGCAGACCGGAGAGCGGCCCCGAGTGCGCGCTCGCCGCCGCGATGGCGGGCAGGGTGACCCGCACGTCGTCGGGCAGCCGGCGCAGGGGACCGACCTCAGCGGCGAACGCGGCCCGCCGCGCGGCATCCGGCAGTTCGCCGTCGATCATCAGGTGCCAGACATCCTCGAAGCCGCGGGTCTGCGCGAGCTCGACGGCGGAGTACTGGCGGTAGTGGTAGAAGCCCTCCTGCCCCCTGACGTCACCCAATTCGGTGTCGGTGACGACGACGCCCGCGAGTCCTCGCGGCACGTCGACGGAGGCGGTCGCGGCCCTGGTGATCTGCATGTCTCCTCCTTGAACTTGATTCGACTGTCCATGCTTGACTCGATCTCTGTCAATATTGATTGAATCAATGTCATGCTCAACGGATACGGTGACGCCCATGACGGAGCAAGGCGCGCGCGCATCGACGAACCCGGCGAACACCTCCGCCCTCCCGGGGCGACGGCTCAGCACGAGGGAGACCGCCGAACTGCTCGGAGTGAAGCCGGAGACCGTCTACGCCTATGTGAGCCGCGGCCAGCTCAGCAGCCGCCGGGACACGGCGGGCCGGGGCAGCACCTTCGACGCCGAGGAGGTCGCTGCACTCGCGCGCCGCAACCGGCGGGAGAGCGGCACTGCCTCGTCCGGCGGGGGCGAGCTGTCCGTCCGCACCCGGCTGACCCTCATCGAGCACGATCACTACTACTTCCGCGGCGTCGACGCGGCGGAACTGGCCGCGCGCCACTCCTACGAAGAGGTCGCCGAGTGGCTGTGGACCGGCGAGCCGCGCCCCGGCGCGACCTTCACCGCGCCGAAGACGTCCGTGTCCGCCGCCCGCCGCGCGGTCGACGCGCTGCCGGAGCACAGCGGCCCCGTCGACCGGCTGCGGGTCGCGGCCGTCGCGGCGGCGGCCGCCGACCCCCTGCGCTTCGACCTCTCCGAGGAGGCGGTGCTCGGCACCGCGCGCACCCTCATCCCCACGCTCGTCGCCGCCCTCCCGCTGTCCTCGCGCGGCCATCGCGACGCCGGCCCGCTCGCCCACCGCCTCTGGGCCCGGCTCAGCGGACGCGCGCCCGACGAAGCCGCCCTGCGGGCGCTGGACACCGCGCTCGGGCTGCTCGCCGACCACGACCTCGCCGCCTCCACCCTGGCGGTCCGCGTCGCCGCCTCGGCGCGCGCGCACGCGTACGCGGCGGTCTCCGCGGGGCTGGGTGCCCTGGAGGGCCCGCTGCACGGTTCGGCCAGCGCCCTCGCCCACCGGCTGCTCACCGATGTGCTGGACCACGGCAGCGCCGTCCCGGTGATCGCGGAGGAACTGCGCTCCGGCCGCGGCATCCCCGGTCTCGGCCACCGTCTCTACACGGGCGAGGACCCCCGCGCGCGTGCCCTGTTCGCGCTCCTGGCCGACATGCCCCATGCGGCCCCCGCCCTGGCGGCCGCCCGCGACATCGTGTCGACCGCCGCCCGGCACACCCCCCTGCACGCCAACGTCGACCTGGCCCTGGCAGTCCTCACGGCCTCCAGCGGCATGCCCCCGACCGCCGGCGAGACGATCTTCGCCGTCGCCCGCACCGCGGGCTGGATCGCCCACGCGCTGGAGGAGTACGGCGAGCGCCCCCTGCGGATGCGCCCGAGCGGCCAGTACGTGGGGGTACGACCGCCGCAACCACTGCTGGAGTGACCTGCCGGAGGTCGGAGTGACCTGCCCGAGCCCGAGTGACCTGCCGGAGTGACCAGTCGGAGGCCGGAGCGACCGGCCGGAACGGCCACCGCCGAGGCACGCGGAACGCACCGCTCGCCGCGCCGGTGTCCACCCCTTCGGCCCGCCCGGAGGCCGCGCGGCCGAAGTCAGGTTAGGCTCACCTCTGTGAGTACGTGCACCTCCGCGTCCCGACACCTCGCCGAGCCTCTCGCGGGGACCGCCGCCACGGCGAGGACATGGCTGCTGCTGGAACAGCCGGGTCCCTGGGGCGCCCAGGCGCTCACATCGAGCCACCTGGACCCCGCGCTGGGCCGCGCCCTCGAGGCCGCCATCGAGGGCACCGGCGTCCGCGTCGCGCTCATCCGGCGGCCGGGCCGCCACGCCGACTGCCGCGAGGTCCATGAGCGCCAGGTGTACGTGGCGCACACGGTCCCTGGGAACGTCTGGCTGCACCGCGCCACCACGACCGCCCCGGAGCGCCTGCTCGACCTCGACTTCGCCGCGCTCGGCGAAGGCGACCCCCGCTCCTTCCATGCGGTCCTTCAGGGCCGCCCCCACACCGGCCGGCCCCTCGCGCTCGTGTGCACCAACGGCAAACGCGACCGCTGCTGCGCCCTTCTCGGCCGACCGCTCGCCGCCGAGCTGGCCGCCTCCGGTGTCGAGGGCACCTGGGAGGTCACCCATCTCGGTGGGCACCGCTTCTCGCCCACGCTCCTCGTCCTGCCCTCCGGCTACGTCTACGGCCGCGCCGAGGCCCACCATGTCAAGGAGGTCCTCCACGCCGCGCGGGCGGGGCGGATCGTCACCGAGGGCTGCCGCGGGAACTCCGCCTGGGAGCGACCCGGGCAGGCGGCGGAACTGGCGGTGCGCGCGGCGACGGGCGAGGACGCGGCCGACGCCCTCACCGTCCTGCGCACCGACGGCGCCGCCCCTCACTGGGAGGTCACCGTCACCCACGTCGACGGCCGCCGCTGGAGCGTCACCGTCTCCCAGGGGGCGGCCCAGCCGCCCCGTCCCGAGAGCTGCGGCTCTCCCCTGGGCTCACCGGCGCGGATGGACGTGACGGCCGTACGCGAACTGGTACCGACGGCGCTCGCCGGTTAGGGACCGGCCCGCGCCCGGCCCACCCTTCGCTCCCCGGCCACGCCCCCGCGCCTCCTTGAGATACCCGCCACACCCCTCTACGTGCGGCGCACGCCGTCCACGTACCGTCAGGGGTATGAGCCCCACTCCCCCCGCACGTCGCCTGCGTCTCGGGATGCCGCGGCGGGTGTTCTCGCAGGTCCTGCTGATGCAGGTGGCGATCGCCGCCGGTGTCGCCGTCCTCGCGACCGGGCTGTTCCTCGCACCGCTCAGCGACCAGCTGGACGACCAGGCGATGCGCCGCGCCCTCGCGATCGCCCAGACCACGGCGGCCCAGCCACAGATCGCCGAGGACCTGGTCACGACCGAACCGTCCGTGAAGGGGCCGGTGCAGGTCGAGGCCGAGCGGATCCGCAGGGCCAGCGGCGCCGAGTACGTCGTGGTGATGGACGACCGCGGGGTGCGCTGGTCCCACCCGGACCCCACCGAGATCGGCGGCCTCGTCTCGACCGACCCGCGCCGCGCCCTCGCCGGGAACGAGGTCATGGAGATCGACTCGGGCACCCTGGGGCGATCCGCCCGGGGCAAGGTGCCGCTGCGCGACGCCGACGGGAGGATCGTCGGGGCCGTCTCGGTCGGTATCGAGTACGACAATGTGCGCGCCCGGTTGATCCACGCCATTCCCGGGCTCCTCGCGTACGCGGGCGGGGCGATGGCGGTCGGCGCGCTGGCGGCGTATCTGATCTCCCGACGGGTCCATCGGCAGACCCGTGACCTGGCCTTCTCTGACATCGCGGGGCTCCTCGCGGAGCGCGAGGCGATGCTGCACGGCATCCGGGAGGGTGTGGTCGCCCTGGACCGCGCGGGCCGCGTGCGCCTCCTGAACGACGAGGCGCAGCGCCTCCTGGGCCTCGGCGACGAGGTGGTGGGCCGGTCGCTCGACGAGGCGCTCGGCGCGGGTCGTACGACCGATGTGCTGGCCGGCCGGGTCACCGGCACCGATCTGCTCACCGTCCGCGGCCGACGCGTCCTGGTCGCCAACCGAATGCCGACCGACGACGGCGGCGCCGTGGCCACCCTGCGGGACCGTACCGAGCTGGAGCAGCTGGGCCGCGAACTGGACTCCACGCGCGGTCTGATCGACGCCCTGCGCGCCCAGGACCACGAGCACGCCAACCGGATGCACACCCTCCTCGGCCTGCTCGAACTGGAGATGTACGACGAGGCCGTGGACTTCGTCGGTGAAGTGGTCGGCGACCATCGCGCTACCGCCGAGCAGGTCACCGAGAAGATCCACGATCCGCTGCTCGCCGCGGTACTGGTCGGCAAGGCGACCGTCGCGGCCGAGCGTGGCGTGGCCCTGACGGTCACCGGCGGGACCCCGCTGCCGGACAGGCTGATCGATCCGCGTGGACTGGTCACCATCGTCGGCAACCTCGTCGACAACGCCCTCGACGCCGTCGCGGGGACCCCGCACGCGCGCGTGGAGGTCGAGTTGCGGGCCGAGGGACGTACGGCGATCCTCCGGGTCCGCGACACCGGCCCCGGAGTCCCGCCCGAACAGCGTGAGTTGATCTTCACGGAGGGCTGGTCCACCAAGACGCCCCCGGCCCACCGCGAGCGCGGTATCGGGCTCTCCCTGGTGCGTCGGCTCGCCGAACGGCAGGGAGGCAGCGCCCGGGTCACCGAGGCGGACGGCGGAGGCGCCGAGTTCATGGTCGTCCTGCCGGAGGCGCTGGCGGAGCCGGGGCTGGTGACGCAATCGTCCGCGTCGGCGCTTACGTCTACGGCACCCGACGAGGGAGCCGGCCCGCACGACGAGCCGACGGCGGGCCGTGAGGCGCGACCGGGTACGGCGCACGAGCCGGAGGACGCCGTCCCAGCCGCCGATAAGGAGTCACGATGATCGAGGTCCTGGTCGTGGACGACGACCTGCGGGTCGCCCGGGTGAACGCCGCCTACGTCGAGAAGGTCGCCGGTTTCCGAGTGGCGGGCGTGGCGCACAACGCGGCCGACGCACTGGAGCAGTTGGAGAAGCTGCCCCGGGTGGACCTCGTCCTCCTGGACCACTACCTCCCGGACGACACGGGCCTCATGGTCGTCCAGGAGATGCGCCGGCGCGGCCACCAAACCGATGTGATCATGGTGACGGCGGCACGTGACGTCTCGACGGTCCAGGCGGCGATGCGGCAGGGCGCCCTGCAGTACCTGGTGAAGCCGTTCGCGTTCGCGGGGCTGCGGGCCAAGCTGGAGGCGTACGCGGAGCTGCGGCGCACCCTGGACGGCGGTGGCGAGGCCGAGCAGGCGGAGGTGGACCGGATCTTCGGCGCGCTCTCGGCGGGCGGCGAGCCGGACCTGCCCAAGGGGCACTCGGCCACCACCACCGAGGTCGTGCGCCGGGCCCTGATGACCGCCGAGGGCCCGCTGTCCGCCCAGGAGATCGCCGATCGGACCGGCCTGAGCCGCCAGACCGCCCAGCGCTACCTGAAGCTCCTGGAGCGCACCGGACGCGCCCGCCTGACCCTCAAGTACGGCGACGCGGGCCGCCCGGAGCACCGCTACGAGTGGGCGACCCGCCCCTGACCTCACCCACCCCTGACAGCACTCCAGGACGCGCGCGGTGAAACGCCGCCGACGGGCGCCCCTGGAAGGCCGTCAGACCGCCCCGGCGCCCGTCAGTGACCGCACCTCGGTCTCCGCGTGCTTCGCCTCATCGGCCGGTTCGGCGGAGGTGACCGTGCCCAGCCAGCCGGCGAGGAAGCCCAGAGGCACCGAGACGAGGCCCGGGTTCTGCAGCGGGAAGTACTGGAAGTCGACGCCGGGGAACAGGGATTCGGGGCTGCCGGACACCACCGGCGACAGCAGCACCAGCACCACGGCCGGGACGAGTCCGCCGTACACGGACCACACGGCGCCGCGGGTGGTGAAGCCGCGCCAGAACAGCGAGTACAGCAGCACGGGCAGATTGGCCGAGGCGGCGACGGCGAAGGCCAGCCCGACGAGGAAGGCCACATTGAGGTCGCGGGCGAGCAGCCCGAGCGCGATGGCGACGGCCCCGATCCCGGCGGCGGCGGTACGCGCGACGGCCACCTCGCTGTACGGCCTCGAGCGTCGCCGCCGCAGGGACGCGTACAGGTCGTGGGCGACCGACGCGGACGAGGCGAGGGTGATGCCGGCGACGACCGCGAGGATCGTCGCGAAGGCGATGGCGGCGACGACCGCGAACAGAACCGTCCCACCGGTGGAGCCCGCTCCGCCGCCCAGATCGAGCGCGAGGAGCGGAACGGCCGTGTTGCCGGCCGCGTTCGAGGCTCGAACGGCCGCGGGGCCGACGATCGCGGCCGCGCCGAAGCCCAGCACGATCGTCATCAGGTAGAAGCCGCCGATGAGGCCGATCGACCACACGACCGAGCGGCGCGCGGCGCGGGCCGTCGGCACCGTGTAGAAGCGGGACAGGATGTGCGGCAGCCCGGCCGTGCCCAGCACCAGGGCGATCCCGAGGCTGATGAAGTCGAGGCGGGCGGTCCAGTCACCGCCGTACTTCAGCCCCGGTGCGAGGAAGGCCGCCCCGTGTCCGCTGCGCTCCGCGGCCGTCCGCAGCAGCTGGTCGAAGTCTCCGTGGAACCGCATCAGGACGAGCACGGTCAGCGCGATCGCCCCGCCCATCAGCAGGACCGCCTTCACGATCTGAATCCAGGTGGTCGCCCGCATCCCTCCCAGCGACACATAGACGACCATGAGCGCGCCGACGCCGATGACCGTCCAGGCACGCGCCGCCTCGCCCTCGCCGCCCAGCAGCAGCGCGACGAGGGTGCCCGCGCCCACCATCTGCGCCACCAGGTACAGAACGGACACGGTGACCGAGGAGGTTCCCGCCGCGATCCGGACCGGGCGCTCGCTCATCCGTGCCACGACCACGTCGGCGAGCGTGAACCGCCCGCAGTTGCGCACCAGTTCGGCCACCAGGAACAGCACCACGAGCCAGGCCACCAGGAAGCCCACCGAGTACAGCAGTCCGTCGTACCCGAAGAGCGCGATGAGGCCGGAGATACCGAGGAAGGACGCGGCGGACATGTAGTCGCCCGCGATGGCAAAACCATTCTCCATCGGCGAGAACAACCGGCCGCCGGCGTAGAACTCCTCCGCCGAACCATGCCGGTTGCGACTGACCCAGGTCGTGATACCCAGGGTGATCGCGATGAACACGCTGAACAGCAGCAGGGCCAGTGTCTGATGGTTCTCGGTCACCGCTCGCCCCCTGCGATGCCGCGCGTCAACTCCTGTGTGTCCCACCGCAGATCGAGCGCCGCCCGGTCCCGACGCAGCCGTGCGTGGCGCGCATAGGCCCAGGTGAACAGGAAGGTCGTCAGGAACTGTCCGAGCCCCGCCAGCATCGCCACGTTGACCGCGCCCGCCACGGGTCGTGCCATCAGCCCCGGCGCGGTGGTGGCGGTGACCACGTATCCCACGTACCAGCTGAAGAAGATCGCGACTCCCGGGATCACGAATCTTCGGTACCGGCGACGGACCTCCTGGAAGGCGGCGCTGCGCTGCACCTCCACATACACATCGCCCGCGGCCCGCCCCTCCTCCCGAGCGGGCGGCACGACGGGCGGCACCCCTCCCGTGCCGTCCACCTCTCCCCAGCCGGAGGCCAGCGCGTCATACCAGGGATCATCGAACCGCACGTCCGCCGGGGCCGCCCCTTGCCCCACGACCGCACTCTCGGAACCACCCGCGCGACGGCGGGACCGGCCGGTACTTGACTGCATGCCCAAGCATGGACAGACCGCGGTGATCCCCGCCGAGGCCCTTCGCCATTGTTCACCCCATCAGGTGAAGCACGGGCCGACTTCGTGCCTGAGACAGTGCGCCCGCCCGACCGACGGTCGGACGGGCGCGGCGCTCACGCGTCGATACGGGACCGGTCCAACGTGGCCGCGGAGCTGGAGATGAACTCCTTGCGCGGCGCGACGTCGTTCCCCATCAGCAGGTCGAAGACCTGTTCCGCCGCCTCCAGGTCCGACAGGTTGATCCGCCGCAGCGTCCGGTGGCGCGGGTCCATGGTCGTCTCCGCCAGCTGGTCAGCGTCCATCTCGCCGAGGCCCTTGTACCGCTGGATGGAGTCCTTGTAGCGGACGCCCTTGCTCTGGAACTCCAGCAGCTTGTCCCGCAGCTCCCGGTCGGAGTACGTGTAGACGTACTTGTCCTGGCCCTTCTTCGGCTGGACCAGCTCGATCCGGTGCAGCGGCGGCACCGCGGCGAAGACGCGGCCCGCCTGGACCATCGGCCGCATGTACCGCTGGAACAGCGTCAGCAGCAGGCATCGGATGTGGGAACCGTCCACGTCGGCGTCGGTCATCATGATGATCTTGCCGTACCGAGCCGCGTCGATGTCGAACGTACGCCCGGACCCGGCCCCTATGACCTGGATGATCGCGCCGCACTCGGCGTTCTTGAGCATGTCCGTCACGGACGACTTCTGAACGTTGAGGATCTTGCCGCGGATCGGCAGCAGCGCCTGGAACTCGGAGTTCCGGGCGAGCTTCGCCGTACCGAGCGCCGAGTCGCCCTCGACGATGAACAGCTCGCTGCGGTCGACGTCGTCGCTGCGGCAGTCGGCGAGCTTGGCGGGCAGCGACGACGACTCCAGGGCGGTCTTCCGCCGCTGCGCGTCCTTGTGCTGACGTGCGGCGATACGCGTACGCGCGGCCGCGACGACCTTCTCCATGACGACCCGCGCCTGCGCGGCGGCGTCCCGCTTGGTGGAGGTCAGGAACGCCTTGAGCTCCTTGGAGATCACCTGTGCGACGATCCGGCGGGCCGCGGACGTACCGAGGACCTCCTTGGTCTGGCCCTCGAACTGCGGCTCGGCCAGACGCACGGTGACAACGGCGGTCAGACCCTCCAGGGCGTCGTCCTTGACGACGTCGTCCTCGGCGACCCGGAGCATCTTCTTGGCGCGCAGCACCTCGTTCATCGTGGTCGCCACGGCCTGCTCGAAGCCGGCGACATGGGTGCCGCCCTTGGGCGTGGCGATGATGTTCACGAACGACTTGAGGGTCGAGTCGTAGCCGGTGCCCCAGCGCAGCGCGACGTCGACGCCGAGTTCCCGGGTGACCTGGGTGGGGGTCATCTGGCCGTGCTCGTCCAGCACGGGGACGGTCTCCCTGAAGGTGCCCTCGCCGGTGAAGCGGAGGATGTCGCAGACGGCCTTGTCGGTGGCCAGGTACTCGCAGAACTCGCTGATACCGCCGTCGAAGCGGAAGGACTCCTCACCCTTGCTCCCACCCTCGCCGAGCCCGTACTCGTCGCGGACGACGATGGTCAGGCCGGGCACCAGGAACGCGGTCTGGCGGGCACGCTGGTGGAGGTTCTCCAGCGAGAGCTTGGCGTCCTTGAGGAAGATCTGGCGGTCGGCCCAGTAGCGCACGCGCGTGCCGGTGCGCGTCTTGGGGATCCGCTTGGCCTTGCGCAGCCCGCTCGCGGCCTCGAACTTCGCGTCCGGGCCGTTGCCCGCGAAGGCGCCCGGCACACCGCGCCGGAAGCTGATGGCGTGGGTGCCGCCGTTGCGGTCGACCTCGACGTCCAGACGGGCGGAGAGCGCGTTCACCACGGAGGCGCCCACGCCGTGCAGACCGCCGGAGGCCGCGTAGGAGCCCCCTCCGAACTTTCCGCCGGCGTGCAGCTTGGTCATGACGACCTCGACGCCGGACAGGCCGGTCTTGGGCTCGACGTCCACGGGGATGCCGCGTCCGTTGTCCCGGACCTCCACGGAGGCGTCGTCGTGGAGGATCACCTCGATGTGGTCGCAGTAGCCTCCGAGGGCCTCGTCCACGGAGTTGTCGATGATCTCCCAGAGGCAGTGCATCAGGCCTCGACTGTCGGTCGAGCCGATGTACATTCCGGGGCGCTTCCGCACGGCCTCGAGCCCCTCGAGGACGAGCAGGTGCCGCGCGGTGTAGTTGGAACCGTCCCGGTCTGCTCCGGTCAGCAGCGCTGTGGACGGCACGGACGTCTCGGCGGTCACGCGGTTCGCTCCTCGCTGAATTTCAGGTGAGGCCCTTTTGGGTAAGGGGCCCGGCTCGGTTGCCGGTCCGAGGGTACCGAGCCCTGGTAGAGCCGTTGTAACGCCACCCTCGCTGGAAACTCAGGGTAGTCCAGGCTCGCATGCGTGTTCGATCCCTCGATGGGGTGAAGTACATATCACGTTCCCTTCGAGGCATGAACCATTTAGGCTCCGGGCACGTCCTCATGAACAACCGGCAACCCAGCCGGGAGGACCGTACAACCGAGAGAGCAACCACCAGAACCACCGACAGACAGCGCGAACCCGTACGACACGAAGACACGCACTACGGCTCATTCGCCGCCAACCGGCAACAGACAGCCGGCCTGGAAAGATTTTTTCGAGGAAAAGCCGCGAGCGGGAACGTTTTCGGCCTGGTTGGATGTTGACCCTGGTACGACAGCTCGTCGAGCTAGAGAAGAGGCGACGTGACTACTGTTCTGACCCCCGCGACCCCGCTGACGGCCGCTGACCGATGCGACCGCTGCGGCGCCCAGGCCTATCTGCGCGTCGTCCTGCTGAGCGGTGGAGAGCTGCTGTTCTGCGCCCACCACGGGCGTAAGTTCGAGCCTGAGCTCAAGAAGATCGCCGCGGAGATACAGGACGAGACGGAGCGGCTGACGTCCGTTCCCGCCACCGCGGAAACCGACGAACGCTGACGCTTCGCACCAACGACGAGCCGACACCGGCTCGAGGCCGGTGACCGGGCGGCCACTCCCGCACACACGGGGTGGCCGCCCGCTCTCGTTCCGCGCGCCCGCTCTCGCGGCCCTGTACGGCACCGTGGCGGTGCCGCGTCGGGGGTGCGGCTCATGTGCCGGTACGGCGTTCAACGACCTCTCAGAGGCTCTCCGCCAGCATCTGGGCCGCGTAGGAGCCCCTGGTGTACACCCCCGGGCTCCCGGCCAGCCCGCAGCCGCTGCCCCACGACACGAGTCCGATCAGCTTGCCCTGGGCGACGAGCGGCCCTCCGCTGTCCCCCTGGCAGGCGTCCCGGCCGCCGTTCAGCTCTCCCGCGCACACCATGGAGTCGGCCCGATACCGGCCCTCCGCGCCGCCCGGGTAGGCCGTCTCGCACACGGAGTCGGCCAGCACCCGCACCGACGCGGCCCGCAGGCTCAGCGCGTAGTCCCCGGCGCCCGTGGTGTCACCCCAGCCGTAGACGGCCGCGGCCGTGTCCGCCTCGTACGCCGGATCGCCGGCTTCCGCCAACGGGAGGACGGAGCTCGCCGGCAGCGGCGTCGCCAAGGTGACCACGGCGAAGTCCCCCACATTCGTATAGGCGTCGTAGTGCGGATTGACCCAGGTGTCGCTCACCGGGATCTCACGGCCCTCGTTCGACTGCAGATCGGCGCGGTCCGTGATGACCTTCAGGTCGGGGAGCCCTGCCGGGGGCCCGCCCAGCACGTCCTCGCTGAGGCAGTGGGCGGCCGTCATGACCGTGGAGGGACCCACCACGACGCCGCCGCAGAACTGCCCGGCTCTCGTACCCCCGAACCGGTCACGGCTGGACAGTGCCACCGTCCAGGGCGCCTGGGAGATCTCTACGGGGTGACCGCCGATGACGACGTCGGCGGTCGCGGTCGGCGGTGCGGCCAGCGGTATGACGGCCGTGGCGGCCGCGAGGGCCAGCAGTCGGGCGATGGTGGGACGCATGCGCGCTCCTGACTCCGGGAGATGGATGGCACACCCAGAGTTATCCACGTGGCGGGCGCCCGCATGCCGCGCCCACGCCGAAGGCCCGGCTCCTACGAGGGAACCGGGCCTTCGATGCCTGTCTCGGCCAGCCAGCCGCGCGGACGGTGCCGCGACGGGCTCAGTCGAGGTAGTCGCGCAGGACCTGCGAGCGGGACGGGTGGCGCAGCTTCGACATCGTCTTCGACTCGATCTGGCGGATGCGCTCGCGCGTGACGCCGTACACCTTGCCGATCTCGTCGAGGGTCTTCGGCTGACCGTCGGTGAGACCGAAGCGCATGGAGACGACGCCCGCCTCGCGCTCGGAGAGCGTGTCGAGGACGGAGTGCAGCTGCTCCTGGAGGAGCGTGAAGCTGACCGCGTCGGCCGGGACGACGGCCTCGGAGTCCTCGATGAGGTCACCGAACTCGCTGTCGCCGTCCTCGCCCAGCGGAGTGTGCAGGGAGATCGGCTCGCGGCCGTACTTCTGGACCTCGATGACCTTCTCCGGGGTCATGTCGAGTTCCTTGGCCAGCTCCTCCGGGGTGGGCTCGCGGCCCAGGTCCTGGAGCATCTGGCGCTGGACGCGCGCGAGCTTGTTGATGACCTCGACCATGTGCACCGGGATACGGATGGTGCGGGCCTGGTCGGCCATGGCTCGGGTGATCGCCTGACGGATCCACCAGGTGGCGTACGTGGAGAACTTGTAGCCCTTGGTGTAGTCGAACTTCTCGACCGCACGGATCAGACCGAGGTTGCCCTCCTGGATGAGGTCCAGGAAGAGCATGCCGCGGCCGGTGTAGCGCTTGGCCAGGGAGACCACCAGACGGAGGTTGGCCTCCAGGAGGTGGTTCTTGGCGCGGCGGCCGTCCTCGGCGATGATCTCCAGCTCGCGCTTGAGCTTGGGGGCCAGCTTGTCGGCGTTGGACAGCTTGTCCTCGGCGAACAGACCGGCCTCGATGCGCTTGGCGAGCTCGACCTCCTGCTCGGCGTTGAGCAGGGGGACCTTGCCGATCTGCTTGAGGTAGTCCTTGACGGGGTCGGCGGTGGCACCGGCGGCGGCGACCTGCTGGGCCGGCGCGTCGTCCTCGTCCTCGTCGGAGAGCACGAAACCGGCGCTCTCGGTGCCCTCGGGCTCGTCACCGGGCTTGCCGCCCGGGGTCTCCTCGAGGACTTCCTCCTCGATGAGCTCGACGTCGTCCTTCTTGGAAGTGGTCTTCTTCGCCGCCGTCTTCTTGGCGGCGACGGTCTTCTTGGCAGGGGCCGCCTTCTTGGCAGTCGCCTTCTTGGCGACGGCCTTCGTGGCGGGGGCGTCCTCGGCGGAGGCTTCGACCGCGGGTGCCGCCGACGCGGCGGCGGTGGCCTTCTTGGTGGTCACCGTCTTCGCCGCGACCGTCTTGGTGGCGGTGCGCTTGGCCGGACTCTTCGCTGCGACGCTCTTTCGGGTGCGCTTTGGCTCCGCGGCACTGACCATCAGCGTCACACCCTCTTCCTCGAGGATCTGGTTGAGGCTGCGCAGTACGTTTTTCCACTGAGTGGCCGGGATCTGGTCAGCTTCGAAGGCCCGACGCACATCGTCGCCGGCGATCTGCCCCTCAGCCTTTCCCCGCTCAATGAGCGCCATGACAGAGACGGACTCGGCGATCTCCGGCGGGAGCGTACGGGATGTGCTGGCCGACACGAACAACCTCTCGGAACGTTGGAAAACGGCTTCCGGCCCCGTCCACTGCGGACAGGAGCCGACCACCGGCTTGGGGATGGGCCGACGGTGCGGGCGGGGGCCGGGAAGATGCACAGCGCCCTGAACGGCGTCCGTATTCCCTCCGCGGCTGTCACCTCTTAGGTCATCGCGTGGTTCCCGCGAGCGTTACGCCCAATCTGCGTGGCCCGAGTCACACCCCGTAAGCACTCAAAAGCGGTCAGACATAGCCAGAGGTAGTCGAGCAGGGCCACGACCGGTGCTCTTGCCTCGTGTACCCACACGATTCCCGAACGAACTCCCCAGCAGAGGCCCGCCATATTTGCGGAGGGTTACGGTCCCGTTCTGAGGGCCGACGGGGTGCGGAGGGCGGGAGCGGGACAACCGGCCGGGGCGATCCAGCCCCAGTCGATACCGGTGGCGGCCGCATCTATCGCATCGACGCCGGCGAGTCGGAGACTGACAGGAACCCGGGCGCGGCGCGGGTTCCGCACATCCGGGACGGACGGCGGCCCGGCACCGACGCGTACGCCTACGGCTACGCCTACGCCACGCTTACCGGCATCGGCGCCCCGACCGGCGGCCCGTCGGGCCCGTCGAGCCGCCGGGCCCCGCCGAATCCCGGAAGGATCCGATGAGGTCCGGCGGCACACGGCTCGTCGGCCGATCAGGGCCGTCGAGGGCTCACACCGCGACCGTGCCGCTCGTGTCGCGCTCTGCGGGCCCTCAGTGCTCGCGCGGCGCGGGCACCACACGTTCCACCTCGGGGTGGACGGTCAGCAGCTGCCGCATGGCCGCCTCGGCCGCCCCTCCGTCGCCCGCGGCGAGGGCGTCGACGATCCGGGCGTGGTGCACGAGGGTCGACTCGCCCGGCCGGTCACAGCCGGTGGCGGGGCCGCCGGAGACCTGGAGCGCTGCCGAGACGATGCCGGAGAGGTGCTCCAGCATGCGGTTGCCGGCGACCTGGATGAGCAGCGAGTGGAACTCGGCGTCCGCGCGGGAGAAGGTCAGCGCGTCACCTTGGGCCATGGCGTGCCCCATGAGCTCGACCATGTCGCCGAGCCGCTGCTGGACGTCGTCGCGGCCGTGCCCGGCGGCGAGGCGGGCGGCGAGCGGCTCGATCGTCCAGCGCAGCTCGCTGAGCTCGCGTCGCTGGTCGTCGCGCTGGGGGCCGAAGGCCCGCCACTCGATGATGTCCGGGTCGAGCAGGTTCCAGTCGCTGACCGGGCGGACCCGCGTGCCGACGTTCGGGCGGGCGCTGACCAGCCCCTTCGCCTCCAGTACGCGGAGGGACTCGCGGACGACGGTGCGGGAGACCTCGAACCGCTGGCCGATCTCCTCGGGGACGAGCGGGCGGTCGGCACCCAGGTCGCCGGAGACGATCATCTGGCCGAGCTGCTGGACGAGTTGGCCGTGGAGCCCGCGTCCACGGCTCCCGGCGGTGCGACGGCCCACGCGCCCCAGCTCGGGGTCCGCGCCGTCCCAGGAGGGGATGCCGACACGGTCGACGCCGGGGTGCTCGGCGTAGGGGTAGCGGTCGAGTCCGCCCGGTCCTGCGAGGCCGGAATCGGCGGAGCGGGCGGCGGTCATCATGGTGTGCGCAAGGGTACTCACGCATCCTTTGTCGGCTGTGTTCTCAACTCCCTTGAGGTCTTTGGTGAAAAGCACACGAAAGGGTGATCGCTCACCCCGTCGCAATTGACGCCTTATCGGAAAGAAATGGGCGTTCCACGAGGAGTTGTGCACATTGCGGCGGCCGAAGAGCACGGAGGGTGAGGGCCATCATCATCGGACCCTGTTGCGTACCGTCGTGAGCAGATAGGCCCCCAGCAACGCGGTCAGCGACAACAGCAGCGCCCCTCCCTCGGGTTGGACGATCACCTGCGCCGCCGCCTCCACGTAGCGCTCACCTCCGAACGGCCACTGCGTCAGCACGAGCTCGCGCAGCCGCATCGGAAATCCGATCGCATGCCGCACAGTCGGCCCCTCCAGCACCTTCTGCACCAGGGGGACGACGAGGAGGGGGACGGCGACCACGGCAGCAAGTCCCGCACTGGTGGAACGGAAGACCCCCGCGGCGAGGACTCCCGCCCAGGCGCACCCCACGACGAGACCGAGCCAACTGGCACCGAGCGGCAGCCAGTCGCCGGGAACCGAGGTGAGTTCCGGTCCGTGGAGCAGGTAGAGCACCTCCAGGTCGCAGCCGACGGCGATCAGGGCCAGCAGCAGCCCGGTGGCTGCCGCGACGAGGAGTTTCGCAGCGAGCAGCCCCAGGCGACGGGGCACGGGGCCGCGGTCCGCGGCCAGCGCCGGGTACCGGAACTCGTCTCCGAAGGAGATCGCGCCGAGCAGCCCCGCGCCGACGGCCGCGGGCGGCAGCGGAAGCTCCCGCGGCCACGCGGCCAGCAGCCGTGGCTGCGAGGTGTGCCCCATCCTGGCCAGCGCCCCGGCCATGACCGCGGAGACGACGATCACGACGACCGCGGTCACATAACCGGTCGCGACCCCCGTGGCCCTGCGCAACTCGTACAGCACGGGACGCAGGGGGTTGGACGCCGGGCGAACGGTGATGGGGGGCGGGAGCGGAGGCAGTGCGCCGGTTTCGACCGAGTGGGGCAGGCGGGCCAGGTGGGGCGACTGGGGGTCGAGGTGCTGTGAAGCATCGGTGGTGTTGATGTGATCCGTGTGGTTGGTAGGGCTGGAGCGGTTAATGAAATCAGCGAGGTCGGCGGAGTCTGCGAGGTTTCCGCGACTGACGGGACTTCGGTGAGAGACGGGAGGGGTGGAGGGCGGGGAGGAGTCTGCGTGTGACAGCCGACGCGCGTTCGTGGCCACCTCGGAGTCATCGCCCACCCCCTGCGAATCCTCGACGGAGCCGCCGGTTTCCGCCTCCCCTGGTTCCCCTTCACCAGGCCACGACGGTGTCGGCGTCGCGGCGGCCGTCTCCCTGACCGTCGCCGCCACTGCCGCCGCCGTCGGTCCCATGTCACCGATCTCGTCGGCGAGTTGGTGTACGAGAATGCCGTGGCGGAACGCTGTCTCGCCGACCTCGGCGCATGTACTCCCGTACACCGAGAGCCGGTTGCCGCCCTCTCGGACGATCTCCACGGAACGTCGTGCGGTCCGGGCCTCCTTGGTCAGCAGGGCGCCGAGGCGGGCAGCGTGCGGGGTGCGGACGGCCACCCGGGGGCGGAGGCGGGTGCGGGAGAAGTCGGCGACGTCCTGGTCGGCCACGAGTCGGCCCTGTTCGAGGGTCAGTACTCGGTCGGCGATCCGTGCGGCCTCCTTGGGGTCGCCGGTGGTGAACAGGACGGTGCCCCCCTGGGCCGCGTGCGCCCGCATGATCCCGTGCAACCAACGCCCTTCGCGCACGGACAACCCGTGAGCGGGCTCGTCGAGGACGAGGGCGTGCGGGTCGGACAGCAGCGCACAGGCCAGGCCGAGTCGGCGGTCCATGCTCCGCGAGAGGGTGCTCAACCGGGCCTCGCGCAGACCGACCAGGCCCACCACCTCCAGGACCTCGTCGGCCCGCCGCGCGGGCAGCCCCGCGGCCGCGCACAGCATCCGCAGATGACCTCGCACCGTGCGGGCCGGGTGCCCCGGTACTTCGCCGAGCAGAACACCCACCTCGCGGTTGGGGTGTGCGACGCGGTGCAGGGGCCGGCCTCTGAAATAGGTGATGCCGCGGCCCTTTTGGAGTTCGAGCATCAGCCTCAGCGCGGTCGTCCTGCCCGCCCCCGGCGTTCCGAGGAGTGCGGTGACACGGCCGGCGTGCGCCTCGAACGACACGTCGTCGACGGCGGGCGGAAGCTCCTTGCGAGGGGTGCTGGTCAGTCCGATGGCCTGGATCACCCGAAGCAAGATAGCGCGGTATGTCCGGTTTTCTGGGCACCTCGCGGCTCGCTTCGAGGCAGCGGGCAGCGCCGGGCGACGTCGCCGGGCAGACCTCGGCTCCTTGGACCGCGCCCCGTCAGACCTCGGGGCGGAGCATCGGCGGGTTGAGGAGGGTGGCGCCACCGGCACGGAAGAGCTGGGCGGGGCGGCCGCCCTGCCGGGTGGTGGTGCCACCGGTCGGCACCAGGAAGCCGGGCGTGCCCGTCACCTTGCGGTGGAAGTTGCGCGGGTCCAGCGCCACGGCCCACACCGCCTCGTAGACGCGGCGCAGCTCACCGACGGTGAACTCCGGCGGGCAGAAGGCGGTCGCCAGCGAGGAGTACTCGATCTTCGAGCGAGCACGTTCCACACCGTCCGCCAGGATCTGCGCGTGGTCGAAGGCCAGCGGCGCCACCGGCTCGCCGTCGTGCCCGTAGCCCCCGTGAGCCAGCAACTCCTCGACGGGCGCCCAGCGCGCGCTGTTCGCGTCGCCACCCGGGCGGGGTGCCGGCAGGTCGGGGGCGAGCGCGAGGTGAGCGACGCTGACGACCCTCATCCGCGGGTCCCGCTTCGGGTCGCCGTAGGTCGCCAACTGCTCCAGGTGCGCGCCGTTGTCCTGCGCGGGGGCGGACGGATCGTGGGCGGTCAGCCCGGTCTCCTCGGACAGTTCGCGTGCGGCGGCCTGCGCCAGATCCTCGTCGGGCCGTACGAAACCGCCGGGCAGCGCCCACCGCCCCTGGAAGGGCTGTTCGCCCCGCCGCACGGTCAGCGCGCACAGCGCGTGGCGGCGGACGGTCAGCACGACCAGGTCGACGGTGACGGCGAAGGGCGGGTAGTCCGACGGGTCGTAGGGCATGCCGCGATCATAGTCGTCTTCCTGACGATAAACACTCCCTTCCGTGGTCGCTTCCGTTCTTGATCCGCTTCTCTCCAACACCTGGCTCATGATCCACCCGGCGCCTTCGCGAGGTCCGCACAGGGCGTGGTCGATCACGCGTCCGCCGAGGTCACCCTCCCAGCTGCAGACCGTCGGCCGCTTCCTCGACCATGGCGAGCCCCAGTCTGCTGACGCGCACGGCGAAGGGGGCGCCGGCCACGCGCAGGCCGGTCAGGCCGATCTCGCCCAGCGGTGCGCTGCTCACCGGACGCAGCGTCACCGTGCCGGACGGGGTGTCCGGCCGGATGCCCACGAGGATGGTGAGCAGCAGCACACCCGAGGCCGCTGCCGTCGCGGCCGGTCTGCAGGCGGCCGGATGCGGCAGCGGCGCGCCGCCCGCCGTGCGCTGCTCCCCCGCGTACATCTCCGGCAGCCGGTGGCCGAAGCTCTCGGCCGCCGCCAGCACTCCCCGGATCAGAGCGCTCGCCTCCTTCTCGTAGCCCGCCGCCACGAGCCCGGCGACCGCGATCGCCGTCTCCTGCACGCGCACGGCACCACTGCGATGCCCGAACGGGTTGTACGCCACCTCCTTCGCGCCGAGGCTGCGCAGCCCCCACCCGGAGTCCATGGCAGGTCCTCCGAGCAACCGCGTGAGCTGCTCGGTCTGCACCTTGTCGAGCAGGCCCGGGGCCTGGCGGCCCCCGCCGAGCAGGCCCGTGTCGAGGAGGTGGGCGGTGGCCGCGCCCAGATGCGGGACGAGGCGCCCGTCGGGGGTGCGGGCGGCGGCGGGTCGGCCGCCGCCGCGATCCTCCACCCAGAAGTCCGCCTGGAATCGGGTGCGCAGTCGTATCGCCCATTCCCTCAGCTCGTCCGCGCCGGGTCGGCCGTACGCGTCGAGCAGGTCGGCGCCCAGCAACGCGGCCCGGTGGGCGTGTGCCTGGGTCTCGCAGCGCAGCGGGCCGCCGGGGTCCGGGTCGGGCAGATAGGTCCCGGCTCCGACGGTGGCCCGCAGCCACCGCAGACAGCGCTCGGCTGCTGGCAGCAGGTCCTCTGTCTCCTGCTCGGGCAACCCCCAGCGTCTGGCCTCGGCCAGGAGGACGGGGAAGAGGAGGGTGGCCTCGGTGCCGGTGCAGCCCGGCGGCAGATGAGGGCCCGCGTCCCTCCGTGGGCCGGGGATCTTGCCCGACTGGGCCGTCGGGCCCGCGAGTTGGGTGCGGGCCAGGGTGCGCAGGGTGCCCGCGGCGAGACGCGTACCGAGGGGCAGCGTCATGCGGGCCGCGATCAGGGCGTCGGCCGGGGCCATGCCGCAGCGCCAGGGCGCGCCCGCCGCGAGGTGGATGTCGGACGGGTTGGCGGGGTCGCGCAGCAGCAGAGCTTCCAGGTCTTCCAGGCATGTGTGCAGCAGCGCCCCGGCCCGGGAGTCGTCGCCCGCGGCCTCCGCCTGGGCGAGCGGGCTCGTGGCCCCGCGTCCCACCGGTCTGATGGGGCCCGCCCCGTCCGGTCGTACCCGTAGCTCCACGCTGCGCGAGCCACCGGAGGGCAGTTCCAACTCCCAGCGCAGCAGGCCGGCGGAGGCCAGGGCGTCGGAGGGGGGCGGGGAAGCGGTGACGGTCGAGTGCCCGGTGGCGCAGGACCAGCGCAGGCCGGCGTCACGGACGCTGGCGGGCAGCTCCGGCCCGGCGCTGCCGGAGGCGACGGCGCCCAGTTCCGCGAGGTCCGTGCCCAGAGACACCTCGACGGGCAGGCGCAGTGGGCGGCGGGCCGTACTGTGCAGGGTGATCCGCTCGGTGCCGTCGGCGTGGCGGGTGCGTTCGACCATCACGTCCGGGTCGGGGCCGGCGTCGGCGGAGACACGCAGCGTTCCCACGAAGCGGGCCCGGTCGGCCGTGACCATCCGTGCCTGTACGGGAAGGGGCTCCCGTCCGGCCACACGGATCTGGCAGCGGGAGAGCATGCGCCGCCCCCCGCGGTAGAAGCCTTCCAGCCCCTTGCCGGTCAGCTGACCGTGTTCGCCGGAGATCGCGAGGCCCGGCAGAGCGACGCAGATCAACGTGGTGTGGGCGGGGGGCAGTTCCGTGGGGCGCCGGGGGCCCGGAAGCGTCGGTTGGGTACGGGCCTGGTTTCCGGTACGCGTGCCGGTCGGTGGGGTGGAGGCGCCCAGGCCGGTTGGGGAGGGCTTGGTGCCGGCGGGGTTCCTCGGGCGCACGCCGATGACGGGCGACGACGGGTTGCGGATCTCCGGGCGCGGGGCCGGGATGCCGTCCCGGCCCCGGGTGCGAGGGGTGGGCTGGCGGAGCCTGCCGAACGACGGGATGTCGTCGTAGGCGTCGGGCAAGGAGGGCAGGGACATGGAGTGGCTTCTTCTGCGTTCGGCGCGCGGTGGGTGCGCTCGGCACCTGATGGAGGGCAGCGGTGACGGTATGACGGGACGGGGTGGCAGCGAGGGCAAGCCACGGATACCGCCACTCAGGTGAACGGAACGGCTCCACTCGGGGTCACGGCCGCTCATCGGCGCACGTCCCATCCGGGGCACGACCGCTCATCGCGTACGTCCCATCCGGGGCACGACCGCCCGTCGGCGTACCGCCCTTCCGGGCCATGGCCGTTCATCGGCATGCGTCCCTTCCATGTCACGGCTGTTCATCGACATGCGTCCCCTCCGGCTTCGCTCCTTGGCCGTCGACGGCCCTGCGGGCCCGTGCCCGGCCGCTGGGGCCGTCGGCGGCGCGTGCCGAGCGTCGGCCTCCCGGTGAGGCGCCGTCGGTGGAACGCGGACGGCGTTGCTGGGCCGGGCCACCGGGTGAACGCCGGCTGGCGCGGGTGTCCGGGCTCCGCTCCGGTCGTGATCGGCGCCGTCGCCGAGAGCCGTTGCCGCATGCCTTGTCAGCGGATGCCACGGATGCCATGTCACCGGGCGAGGCGTCGACTGCGGTTGTCACCTCGCTCGGCTGTTCCGCGACGTCCGGTGCGGCCTCGGCATCTGCCTCCGTCGTGGTCGTCGGAAGCTCTCGCCCCCTGCGTTCCGCTCGGAGGCAGCGGCGGATCGACTCGGGGTCGAGGCCGTCGTTGCAGGCCTGGTGGAGGAGGCGGGCGAAGAGGTAGTCACGGTCGGCGGCGAGGGCCATGGCGAGGGCTTCGCGCGCTTCCAGCTCGTCGCCCGTGGACCACGCCACCCAGCCGGCCAGGGTGAGAGGGGCTGCGGCGTGTTCTCCGTAGGGGCCCACGCAGCGGCGGGCGAGAGCGCGCCAGAGTCGGAGCGCGGGACTCGCCTCGTCACCCTCCATCCACTCCGCGGCCCGATCCCGGGTCGCCCTGTCCTGGAGGCCCAGGATCATGGTCGCGGCGTCGTCATGACCGATCAGCTCGTCGTCACGCAGGTCCGCGTCGAGGGTGCTGGCCATGGTCGGAACGGCCGCGAGGCGCTCCATGGCGCGCCGGACCACCGCGAGCGTCTCCTCCGCCACGTCTGCGCGGCTCTCCGCTTCCAGGATGCGCGGGACGAGGGCAGCCTGGGCGGTGTCGAGCGCGGCCTCCTGCTGCAAGGCCGCCGCGGTCTCCCAGGGCATGAGTCGCGCCCTCAACTCCCTTAGCGTGCCGCGCACCTGAAGGCCCGCGTAGGTCGCGGCGGCGGCCAGTACGGAGGTGCCGGGCAGCCCCATCGCCTCGCCGTCCGGGGAGCAGCATCCGTTGCCCGGGCAGCAGTACGACCAGAAGCGGCCGTCGGAGATGCACAGGGCCTCGACCACCGGGACGTCGAGGGCGCCGCAGGCCCTGCGCAGGAGTTGGGCCAGTGGCCTCAGGCGCTCCATGACGTCGCGCGCCGACTCGCCGCCCGCCGGGTCCTCGCAAAGGAAGGCGACCATGCTCTCCGGTTTGGCGCCCCGGCGCTCGCTGCCGGTCACCAGCCCGTGGGCCAGTTGCTGCGCCACGGACGGCCAGTCGTCCGTGTGGGGCGGGATCCCGAGCCGGGCACGCCCGCCGAAACGCCCCTTCGTCTCGCCGTCGTGCAGCGCGACGAGGACGATGCTGTCCTCGGGGCGATAGCCGAGCAGATACGGCAGGGCGTCGGCGAGCTCGGCCGGGGTCCGCAGAGTGACCTGCTGCTCGCCGCCGGGTCCGGCAGCCGCGCCGTGCCCCGCGTACGCCCCGCATTCACCGTGCCCCATGGGCGGGGCTGTCCCCTCGGACGCCGAGGCGTGCCCCATGGGCGGGGCTGTCCCCTCGGATGCCGAGGCGTGCCCCATGAGCGGCACCACCCTGTCAGGCACCGCCCCGTGCCCCGTGGACTCCTCGTGCCCGGGCTGATGCCTCGGCGCCCGGTCGTCGCGCTCCGACCCAGACCGTGGCCCCCACTCGTCACGCTCCAACCGGGATCGTGGCTCCCGGTCGTCACGATCCGGGAGAGGCCGCCGCTCGCGGTCCTCGTACGCGGTGGTCTCCCCGCGCCCACTCCAGCCGTTCTGCCCGCTGATGTCACCGTTGCCGGAGGTCCCGGCCGCTTCGCTGCGATTCGTCATGTGGCGACCATCTCGCGGATCTTGAAGTTCCGCTTTGACCTGTGGATAAGTCCGACCATGACCACGTCAGCAGTTGTCCACAGATCCGCACCGCTCGTCCCGCGATGTCCGAGGCATGGGCTTGCATGGGGCCATGAACGACGCGCACCTGCCCACCACGGATCCCCGGCATCCGCCCTCGTCCGCAGCCGACTCAGTCGACCCGCTTGTCGTCGGGGGCGGAGGGGGAGGCCGGCCCCGAGCCGACCAGCACGTCACTGTGCGGGGAACGGGCCTTGACCGGCGGGGCGGCAGGCGGTGCCGTGGCCCCGCCGG
>NZ_LIQX01000410.1 GCF_001418475.1 Streptomyces ossamyceticus
GTTGGGGCACGATGTGCTGCTGTGCGCGGCACCATGGGCAAGCCCCAGCTGCCCCGGCGCCGCGCACAGCGGCACATCGTGCCCCAACTGCGCGGCGCCGGGGCAGCTGGGGCTTGCCCATGGTGCCGCGGACCGTGCCGCCGAGGCGCGGGGTGGGGGGCGTGCCGGTGTTGTCGGCCACGGTGCGCCGGTCCTCGGGACGGATCCCCGGCACTGCCTCGGACGGGTTGGGCCGGTCCTCGCGCGCGCCGCGCACCGGCAGCGGGGTGATACCCCCGGTCCGGCCTCCGCCCTGCTGGCCGCCGCGTCCTGTGCCCTGGTTCTGCCCGCCGCCGCGGCCCGCCTGATGGCCCTGCTGGCTGCTGCCGCGGCCCGGCCCCTGCTGTCGGGGCACGGAGGGACGCGTGGGTCCCGGGGCGGCGGGGCCGGAGTCGGGGCGCCCGGACCGCGCCGGCCGGCCGGCCGGGCCGGTGGGGAACTGCTGGACGGGGGCGGGACCGTCCGCCGGTCCGGGCGCGGCCGGCCGCAGCCCGGAGGGATGCTGGGCGTGACGGGGGCCGGTGCCCGGTCGGGGTACGCCGGTGGGCTGCCGGGTCCCCGCCTGGGGCTGTGGTACGTCGTCGGGGGCGGACTGGTCGGCGCCGAGCAGTCCCTGGGGGACGACGAAGGCGGCCTGGACGCCGCCGTAGATGTTGCTCTGGAGGCGGACCTGGATGCCGTGGCGGCGGGCGAGCTGGGAGACGACGAAGAGGCCGATGCGGCCGTCCTGGAGGAGGCTCGCGACGTTCACCTGGTCGGGGTCGGCGAGCAGGGCGTTCATCTTGTTCTGCTCGGTGACGGGCATGCCGAGACCGCGGTCCTCGACCTCGACGGCGAGTCCGGAGGTGACGAGGTTGGCGCGGAGCAGGACCTGGGTGTGGGGGGCGGAGAACACCGTGGCGTTCTCGACGAGTTCGGCCAGCAGGTGGATGACGTCGGCGACGGCGTGGCCGCGCAGGGTGCCGTCGACGGGGGGTACCAGCTTGACCCGTGAGTACTGCTCGACCTCGGCGATCGCGGAGC
Organism: Streptomyces ossamyceticus; assembly: GCF_001418475.1. Classification (GTDB taxonomy): domain Bacteria; phylum Actinomycetota; class Actinomycetes; order Streptomycetales; family Streptomycetaceae; genus Streptomyces; species Streptomyces ossamyceticus. The sequence goes on from NZ_LIQX01000410.1 coordinate 1,063, forward strand.
GCAGCACCTCGGTCATGGGGACGGGGTTGCTCCACTGGCGGCGGGAGACGGCGCCGCCGAGGACGGCGAGGTTCTCGGCGTGGCGGCGGATGCGGGTGGCGAGGTGGTCGACGTGGAAGAGGCCCTTGAGCAGGTCGGGGTCCTCTATCTCGTTCTCCAGGTCGTCGAGGATGGAGATCTCGCGCTGCACCAGCGACTGCAGCCGCCGGGCGAGGTTCACGAAGACCTCCAGCTTCTGCTCGCTGCCCGCGTGACTGGAGAGCTGGGAGGCCTGGACCACGGCGGTGACGGCGCTGTCGTGGGCGCGGGTCAGTTCGGCGGAGAGGAGTCCGAAGTCGTCGGTGTCCGGGCCGGACTTGGGGCGTGGGCCGCGCGCGGGCGGCTGCTCGCCGCGCCGGAGCGCCTCGACGAGGGCCCGCAGGTCCTCCTCGCCTTTGGCGCTCGACTCGCGCAGGACGCCGAGGCGTTCGCGTACGGATCTGGCGGTGCGGTCGGCGGCCACGGAGGCGATCAGGACGGCGGCGAGGGCGACCGCGGCGGCGCCGGCGAGTACCGCCCACAGGGTGGGGCCGGGGCGGTGTGCGCCGGCGCGGACGGTGAAGAGCACGGCGGCACAGGCGCTGAGGGCCACCGCGGTGGGGGGCAGGACCGCCAGACGCAGCAGTTGTGGCCGTATGTGGATCTCGGGCAACGCGGGGACGGCACGGGTGGCCGATCGCCCGTGCCGCCCGCCCTCACGGCGGTCTGCGCGTGCGGCCGGTGCGCGAAGGTGAGACATCAGCGTCCTCGTACTGGTCCGTCTGGGTGTGGGGGGTGCCGCATCTGGGCGACTTGGGCGTGCGCCATCGCGTGTCGGTCGGGAGAGTCGAAGAATTCGCCACTGCGTCGACCGACGGCAACTCACAGTAGTCGCCAACGCGTCATGTGCGGTGCGCAGTTGACAAAAAGCCCCGCAAAGCGCGCGGCTCTGGTATGAGGCTTCGCACGACAGACCGACCTTTTTTCGGACGGGCGTTCCTGTCGCTTTCTTTGTGCGACACCATTTCGATCAGAGCTGGTCGGAACGGGTCGTCAAAAAACAGCGAGGGCCGCGGAGCAATGTGCTCCACAGCCCTCGCCGTCAATCGAAAAATCACCCTGTCGGGAGAATTCCCAAGAGGTTGACGATGTCGGTCGCCGCTTTCCGAAGGGGCGAATTTCGAAGGGTCGACTTCCGACGGGTCGACTTCCGACGGGTCGACTTCCGAAGGGTCGACTTCCGAAGGGTCAGCTCTCGGCGACCAGATCGAGTTGTTCCCCGACCGGCGGCCAGGCGGTCCAGCCCTCGGCCGGTCGGCGGGCGACGGACCGCCACCACGGGTCGGCCGGCGGCGTGTTCCGCGGCTCGAACGGCTCGCCCGGCCGCGGCGTGGCCAGGGTGACCCCCGCCTCGTGCGCGGCCCACAGCGAGCGCTCGCCGGGCTCCGCCCAGGAGTGCATCGCGAGGTTGAACGTCGCCCAGTGGATCGGCAGGAGCACACCGCCGGTTCCGCCGCCCTGGAGATCGAGGTGGGTCCGCAGCCCTTCCTCGGGCGTCATGTGGATGTCGGGCCAGAACTCGCTGTACGCGCCGATCTGGATCATGGTGATGTCGAACGGGCCGTGTTCGGCACCGATGTCCTTGAAGCCCTGGAAGTAGCCGGTGTCGCCGCTGTGGTAGATCCGGTGCTCGTCACCGGCGACGACCCAGGACGCCCACAGCGTCTGCTGGGCGTTGCGCAGGCCGCGGCCACAGAAGTGCCGGGCGGGGGTGGCGGTCAGGGTGAGGCCGCCGACCTTCGTCGCCTCGTTCCAGTCCAGCTCGCGGATACGGCCCTCGGAGACGCCCCAGTGCTCCAGATGGGCACCGACGCCGAGGGGGACCGCGAAGACGGTGTCCGTGCCGGCCAGCGCCTTGATCGTGGGCATGTCGAGGTGGTCGTAGTGGTCGTGCGAGATGACGACGACGTCGACCGGTCCGAGGGCGGCCAGCGGCAGCGGCGCCGGGTGGAGCCGCTTGGGTCCGGCGAAGGGGAACGGGGAGCAGCGCTCACCCCAGACGGGGTCGAGGAGCACCCGGTGCCCGTCGATCTCGGCGAGCACGCTGGAATGGCCCATCCACGTGATACGCAGACCGCTCGCCGGGGGTCTGGCCAGGTCGGCGAGGGTCGTGGAGTGCACGGGGATCAGACCGGCGGGGGCCCGGCGAACCCGCTCGTCCTTGCGGAAGTACCCCTTGGCCATTTCCAGGGCGACACCGCGCGAGGGTGCGAGGCGAGCACCCTCCGGGTTCACGAACGCGCCGTTCGCGAAGTGCGGGGACCTGCGGATCCGCTCCAGCCTGGCGCCGGTCGGAACCGCACCGAAGGCGGCTGGCTGGACACGCAGCCCCGAGCTCTGCGAACGGGAACCGGACACGGCACCTCCTGGTGGATTCGCTGAGGCATTCCATTATGGTCCGCCCCGCCGACAGCGCCGCGCCCGATCCGGGGGGCACAGTGACATACTGACCAACGGTTCAGTAGTGCCATCTGTTCCCCGGCTACCGCGGACCCGGCGCCTGTTCTCTACAACCCGCTCCGCCCGCCATCCGTTCCCGCCCGCCACCGCCACTCGTCCTCCGGCCGTCTCCCAGGAGCCCGTATGTCCGCCCCGTACCTCTCCCTGACCTGGACCGATCACGTCACCGGCCGTCGTGGGTTCCTCGTGGTGGACCGGCTGGTGCGCGGGGTGGCCAGCGGCGGGCTGCGGATGCGGCCGGGCTGCACCCTCGACGAGGTCGCCGGCCTGGCCCGCGGCATGACCATGAAGGAGGCGCTGCACTACGACCCGGAGGGTCGTTACGTCCCGCTGGGCGGCGCCAAGGGCGGTATCGACTGCGATCCTCGGGACCCGGAGGCGTACGGCCTCCTGGTGCGCTATCTGCGGGCGACGCGCCCGTACATCGAGGCGTTCTGGACGACCGGCGAGGACCTGGGGCTCTCCCAGGACCTGGTGGACCGGGCGGCCGCGGAGGCGGGCCTCGTCTCGACCATCCAGGCCGTCTACCCCCTGCTCGACGACGAGCGGGCCGCCCGGCGTCGGCTGGCGGACGCGTTCGCCGTCGAGGTGGACGGCATCGGGCTCGACGAGCTGGTGGGCGGCTGCGGGGTCGCCGAATCCGTGCTCACGGCCCTGGACCGGACCGGCACGCCGTACGCCGGGACGCGGGTCGCCGTGCAGGGCCTGGGCACGATGGGCGGCGCCACCGCACGCTTCCTCGCCCGGGCGGGCCTCACGATCGTCGCCGTGGCCGACATCAAGGGCACCGTCTCGAACCCCGTCGGCCTGGACGTCGAGGCCCTGCTCGCCGCCCGCGACACCCATGGCACGGTCGACCGCTCCGCGCTGCGCCCGGAGGACCGGGAGACCTCCTCGGACGCCTGGCTGGCCGTCGACGCCGACGTCCTGGTCCCCGCGGCCGTCTCGTACGCGATCGACCCGGCCAACCAGGGGCGGATCACCGCCCGCCTGATCGTCGAGGCGGCCAACATGCCGGTCCTCCCGGAGGCCGAGGACCTGCTCACCGCCCGCGGGGTGACGGTCCTCCCCGACGTGGTCGTCAACTCCGGCACGAACGCCTGGTGGTGGTGGACCCTGTTCGGCGACATCTCCCCGGACGCGCGCGGCTCCTTCGACCACACCCGCCGCTCCATGCGTGCCCTCGTGGACCTGATGCTGTCCCGCGCCGAGCGGGACGGCACGACTCCCCGGGCTGCCGCCCACGCGCTGGCCGCCGACCGTCTCCCGGTCATCGAGGCGCGCTATGGGCGCCACCGCCCGATCTGACCCATAGGTAAGGTTGCCGTGTGGGCAGGGTGAGGTTGAGCGTGGCCGAGCGGCGCGAGGAACTGCTGCGGGCGGCCATCGAGCAGATCGAGGCGCGGGGCGTGGCGGCGGTACGGATCGCCGACGTGGCCGCGTCCCTCGGTGTGAGCAACGCCTTGGTGCTCTATCACTTCTCGACCAAGGAGAAGCTGGTCGCCGAGGCTTTCCGCCACGCCGCCGAGGGCGACCTCGCCCACCTCCGCAAGCTGATCGCCCGCCGTACGACGGCGCTGCGCCGCCTCCGGGCGGCCGTCCGCTGGTACGCGCCCACCGGCCAGGCCAAGGGCTGGCGCCTGTGGATCGAGGGCTGGGCGGTCTCCCTCCGCGACCCCGCCCTCCGCGAGGTCACCCGTGACCTGGACCTCCAGTGGAAGGCCGCGCTCACCGGCCTCATCGAGGAGGGCACGGCCGCCGCGGAGTTCCACTGCCCCGACCCGCAGGCATCGGCCCTCCGCCTCACCGCCCTCCTGGACGGCCTGGCCGTACAACTCACGTCCTACGACGGAGCGGTCTCCCGCACGAAGGCCCAACAGTGGGCGGACGACACCCTGGCCCGCGAACTCAACCTGCCGGAGTCACCCACGCGCTGACCCCAGAGGCCGCCGACGTGCCACGGCGACGGGCAGGCTGCCCACGCACGGATGGGGCCGGGCCGGAGGCCGGCCGGCAACGCACGGAAGGAGCCGTGCCGGTGCGTCAAGCCCGTCGCCCACAGCGGCCCGGAGAGCCCGTCCCCACTCACCCCGAGCAGTAGGGCACCGAGCGCCGGGCTGACGCACCGGCACGGCCCCGCCCCACGGCGAACCGCACGCGCGAGCGGCCGAACCCCACCGGTTCAGGCCACGGACGCGATCCGCATCTTGATGTCGTCGGGCGACAACGCCCCCTTGGCCGACACGTGGTCCCCGGACGACTCCCCGCGCAGCCGCCGCCCGATCCACGGCACGAGGTACTCCCGCGCCCAGTGGATGTTGTCCCGCCGCACCTCGAACGTCCCCCGCGGCGGCAGTGGCGGCCACGGCTGCTCGGGGTCCGCCGGCACCTCCAGGCCCAGCACCTGCCCGGCCCGCAGCGCGACCCGCGTGTGCCCCTCGGGCGACAGGTGCAACCGGTCGTCGTCCCAGGCCCGCCGGTCCTGCACGGTCCTCAGCGACCACAGGTCGAGCACGGGACAGCCGTACCGGTCGGCGATGGCCCGCACATGCCCGTTGTACGTCGCGATCTTCCCCCGCAAGTGCCGGAGCACCGGTACGTCACGCGTGTCGAAGCCGGTGGTCACCATCACCGTGCCGACCGCCGAGGTGAGCCGGACCACCGCCCGCTCGAACCGCTCGGCGACCTCGTCGGGGTCGGTGCCGGGACGGATGATGTCGTTCCCGCCCGCGCAGAAGGACATGAGGTCCGGCGCGAGTTCGAGAGCCCGCGGCACCTGGTCCTCGATGATCTGGTCGAGGAGCTTTCCGCGTACCGCGAGATTGTTGTACCTGAAGTCGCCCTCGGGCACCCGGTCCGCGAGAAGCACCGCGAACCGGTCCGCCCAACCGACGAACGCCCCGTCGGGGCCGAGGTCGCCGACGCCCTCGGTGAAGCTGTCCCCCACCGCCACGTACGACCCGATCACTGATCTGCTGTTCTTCGAATCGTCTGCCACATCGGGCCATGATTCACCTTCGGATGTGACCTACGCGACCGTAATAAGGGGTTGACGGGCGGTGAGATAGACCACGCTTCAAGATTCGATCAATCCGGGAATACGCCAGGTCGGGACAGCCGCCACACTCTGAAGTCCTGGATCCGGAAGTGACTCCACGTCGTCCGGAAGCCGAAGTGCCCACTGGTGTACGGCTCGGGGTCGACGTGGTCGAAGACAAGCCGCCCGCTGTTCCACCAGCGTGCGGCGATCACGCGCGCAACGTCCGGACCGCGATCCACGGCAGCGGGCCCCACCCGACCCCAGACACGGCGAAGGCCGGACCCCGGGCATCGGGGTCCGGCCCTCACCGGCGCCCACCCGGCCATCGACGACACGTCGGACAGGCCGGACACGTCAGGGACGTCGGAGACGTCAGACGGTGACGCCCTTCGACCGGAGGTAGGCCAGCGGATCGATGTCCGAGCCGTAGTCGGGGGTCGTACGGATCTCGAAGTGCAGGTGCGGGCCGGTGACGTTGCCGGTGGCGCCCGACAGGCCGATCTGCTGGCCGCCGGTCACGGACTGGCCCGCGGAGACGCCGATCGAGGAGAGGTGGGCGTACTGGGCGTAGTAGCCGTCGGCGAGCTTGATGACGACCTGGTTGCCGTACGCGCCGCCCCAGCCGGCGGAGACGACGGTGCCCGCGCCCACGGCCTTGAGGCTCGTGCCGGTCGGGGCCACGAAGTCGACACCGGTGTGGTAGCCGCTGGACCACATGCTGCCGGCGGTCTTGTACGCCGTGCCGATGGTCGCGCCCTCGATGGGCAGGCTGAAGCCGGAGCTGTTCGACGAAGCGGGCTGACCCGCGGACGTGTCGGCCACGTCCTGCGTCGCGGACGCGGAGGCCTTCGACGCCTCGGAGGGCTTGGACGACTGCGTCGACGGGGCCTTCGTCGACGACTGCGACAGCCCGGCCTTCGCGGCCTTGCCGCCGATGGCGAGCTTCAGGCCGGGGTGGATCAGCGAGGGGTCGGAGCCGATCACGGAACGGTTGTCCGAGTAGAGCCGCTTCCAGCCGCCCTGGACGTCCTGATCGTCCGCGATCTTCGCGAGGTAGTCGCCGGCCTTCACCGTGTAGGTCCTCGTCGCCTTCTTCTTGGCGGCGACCTGTTCGATGGCACCCTTCTCGGGGGTGGCCGTGATCGTCTTCTCCGAAGCCCCGGAAACGGCGGCCCCGGAAACGGCGGCCGTGGGGGTGGCGGCATGGGCGCCGGCGGCGCCCATCAGGGGCAGTGCGAGCGCGGCGCCACCGGTTCCGGCGGCGGCGATGGAGCGGGTGAGACGCTGGGACTTGGGACGGCGGTGCTTACCCTTCGCGGGCATGGCGAATTCCTCTCCGGCGCCTGCGAGGTGAGCTGTCGGGTGCGGACTGGAGATGTCCGGCCGGGCGTGTGCCCGGCTTTACCCCTAGCCGTTCCGGAGACCGGAACAGGCGGTACTACCTGTGGGTCCCCCGCTCCTGCCATGGATCGGGTCGGTACGCGGCTCCGGTCGGCGGCAGGATTGGGCGTCCGTCCGGATCGAGGGTGAACGTAAGCGACTTGTCCCCACAGAGACAACCATCGGGATTTCCTGTACGTCTTCCTACGTGATCCATACAACGAATCCCGATTACGCTCCGTAAACAGGCGCCGGATATCCCTTTCCAATGGCCCTGGAAATGCGTGAAGATTACGTGGACATGGCGGCAACGGTGCGTCACGGATATGACGCTGCTCACGCACCTACGCCTCAGTAGTCTTTATTCCAGGGCCAGTTGGATTAACAGTTCCATTTCGGACAGAGCGCTCACATGCGACGCAAGCGGACAACCTTCGCGTCGAAGTCGCCGCGCAGCCCCGTCCGCAAGCCGTGATGCAACAGCACCGCCCCTCGGTGCAGTTCGCCCGTTTCGCGGCATTCGTAGGTCGCCGCGGGGTCGAGGCCGCGCAGCCGGAGCGGCGGGAGCGGCTCGCCGTAGTGCTGGGCCTGGAGGCAGGCGAGGACGACCACCTCGTCGCCGTGGACGTACTGCACGGCGCTCATCCCTCCGCTCGGCGGACGCAGCCGGTAGAGATCGCCGCGCTGCACGACGGGCTTGATCTCCTTGTACAGCTCCACCCACTCCCGCGCCTCGGCCAGCTCCTCGTCGCTCCACCGCGTGAGGTCGCCGCCGACGCCGAGCACGCCCGCCATGGCACTGACGAAGCGGAACCGCAGGGAGCTGACCCGGCCGTTGAGCTGGTTGTTCGGGCTGTCGGTGACCCAGGCGGCCATGACCCGCGCGGGGTGGATGTGACTGAACCCGTGCTGGATGGCGAGCCGGTCCAGCGGGTCGGTGTTGTCGGAGGTCCACACCTGGTCGGTCCGCGACATGACCCCGAGGTCGATCCGGCCGCCGCCGCCCGAGCACGACTCGAAGGCGACGCCGGGGTGCGCGGCCCGCAGCCGGTCCAGCAGGGCGTAGTAGGCGTGCACGTGCTCGACCCACAGCTTCTGCGGGTACTCCTCACCGGGCCAGCCGGCGTCCGTGAAGCAGCGGTTGAAGTCCCACTTCACGTAGTCGATCGGGGCGCCGGAGAGCAGGGTGTCCAGCTTCTCCCACAGGTACTCCTGGACGTCCGGCCGCGCGAGGTTGAGCACCAGCTGATTGCGGAGTTCCGTCCGCTTTCGTCCCGGTTGGAACTGTGCCCAGTCGGGGTGCGCCCGGTACAGCTCGCTGTCCGGGTTGACCATCTCGGGCTCCACCCAGATGCCGAACTGCATGCCGAGGGCGTGCACCTGGTCTGCGAGCGGCTTCAGCCCCTCGGGGAAGCGGTCCGGGTTGGGCGTCCAGTCGCCGAGTCCGGCCCGGTCGCTGGTGCGCGCCCCGAACCAGCCGTCGTCGACCACGAACAGCTCGACCCCGATGGCCGCCGCCCGCTCGGCGAGCGCCCGCTGCTGCTCCTCCGAGATGTCGAACTCGGTGGCCTCCCAGGAGTTGAACAGCACCGGACGGTCCCGGTCGGCGTCGGGGATGACGTACGCCCGCTGGTAGGCGTGCCAGGCGCGGCTCGCCCCGCCGTGGCCGCCGTCGGACCACAGTCCGGCGAAGACGGGAGTGGTGAACGTTCCGCCCGCCTCCAGTCGCAGCAGGCCCGACTCGTCGTACCCGGCACCGCCGGTGATCTGCACCCGCGCGTCCGGGAGCTGGGCCACGGCGATCCGCCAGGAGCCCGACCAGCCGAGGGCGCAGCCGTAGACCTCGCCGTGCTCCTCGGTGGCGTCGGTGTCGAGGGCGACCCAGGGCAGATGCTGGTGTCCGGTGTGCCCGCGGCGGCTGCCGATGACCTTCTCGCCGTAGGTCAGCTCGCCGCGCGCCAGGCGGGACTCGGCCGCCCACCGGCCGTGCAGCTGGGACAGGCGCCAGCTCTCCTCGCGGCGGGGCAGCGTCCAGGTCGCGGAGTCTGCCCGCAGCAGTTCCACGGTGGTCCCCTCGTTGGCGAGGGTCACCCAGCGCTCCACGACGTCGTCGCGCATCCGGTAGTGGAGCGTGATCCGCAGACCGTCGTCGAGGAAGCGCAGGCGCAGCTCGTCACCGTCCGCCTCGTACTCCTGGAAGGTCCACTCGGTGCCGCGCCGCTCCTCGGTGCGGACCGAGAGGGCGGGGCGGGTGAAGCGGGGCCCGCCCTCGACGGGGTACTCCTCGTGGCCGTCGACGGGAGCTTCGAAAGGCCAGTAGGGCAACTCCTGGCGGGCGGCCAGCTCCTCGGCGTCGGCGAGGGTGATCCTCGGGCCCCAGTGGAGGTGCAGCAGCTCGTCGTTCTCGGTGAGCCGCAGGGCGTAGCTGCTCCGGGGGCCCGTGAGAAGCCAGGTCCGGCCGTCCGTGGCGATGTCCAACATCATGGCCTCACAAATTCGAACAGGTGCGATCGTGCTTCAACATCATTGCAGGTCGTCGCGGGAGCGCCCCGCCGCCTGTGGACAACGGAACGCCGACGCCGTGGGCGCCTGTGGACAACTCATTGCGTCAGGCACCCATGTCGTATCGTCGAGGGGCGCCTCGATGCCGAGGGCGTGCCCGTCGACGATCGGCGCCGACGGCCGGATGGGAGGAGCCCCCGTGACGCAGCAGATCCCGTCGACCGAGCCCGAGTTGGCCGGGGTGCGCAATTTCCGTGATGTGGGCGGCCTGCCGACCGTGGACGGCCGCCGGGTGCGTCACGGAGTGCTGTTCCGCAGTGGGCATCTCGCGCACGCCACCGACGACGACGCCGCGTTCCTGAGCTCCCTCGGCCTGCACACGATCTTCGACTTCCGCAATGCGGCCGATCAGAAGCTGGAGGGCCCGGACGTCGAGCTGCCCGGCGTGCGGAACGTGAATCTGCCTCTGTCCGACCCGGCGGACGGCGCCGAGTTCTGGAAGATGGTCCGCGACGGCGATGTGGACCAGCTGCGCGCGCTGCTGGACGACGGCAAGGCGGCGGGCCGGATGATCGCCTCCTACCGCACGATCATCAAGCACCGCACGGCCGAGCACTCCAATGTGCTGCACGCGCTGGCGGAGGACAGCGTGCCGGCGCTGATGCACTGCGCGGCCGGCAAGGACCGCGCGGGCCTCTCGATAGCGGTGACGCTCCTCGCCGTCGGTGTGGAGCGCGAGGCCATCGTGGCCGACTACCTGGAGTCGAACGCCAAGCACCGCCGCTACAAGGTGCACCGCAGCAGCAGCTCCCCGAACGCCTACTCCCCCGAGATCATGGAGCTGCTGAGCCCCCTGTTCGACGCCCGCGCCGAGTACCTCCAGGCGGCCTTCGACACGGTCGAGGAGACCTGGGGCGATGTGGACACCTACCTGGAGCAGGGCCTGAAGCTGACCCCCACGAGCCGGGAACTGCTGCGCGAGCGCCTGCTCGACTAGTCACCGCACAGCGCCCGCCCCGGTCACCGCTCGGGCACCCACCTGGGTCATTGCTTGGCGCCCACCTCGAACAACAGGTAGATGAAGGCCGCGAAGACATGGCCGACGGCGATGTAGATGATGAGCCGCACCCACAGGGCGCGGGGGAACTTCTCTTCCATGTCAGCCATGGGTGGTCTCCGGAGTGGTCGGCCCGAGGCACAGCGCGGCGGTCGGGCTCTGCAGCAGGGTGTGGACGAACAGCAGGTCGGCGCCGTCGTGATCGGCGGCGGCGATGCGGTGCGGGGTCAGCGAGTCGAAGTGCGCGCTGTCCCCGGGCCCGAGCAGGTGCGCGGCGTCCCCGAGACGCAGCCGCAGGCGTCCCTTCAGGACGTACAGCCACTCCTCGCCGGGGTGCACGCGCACGATGTCGCCCTGAGAGCCGTACGGCACATGGACGCGCAGCGCCTGCATCCCGCGTCCGGGGGCGCCCGCCTGCCAGTACGTCCAGCCGCCGGCCCGGGTGGGCTCCATGTCACCGGCACGCAGGACGGCGTCCCGTTCGGGGACCGTCTCGCCGAGCAGTTCGGAGACGGTCGTACCGTAGACGCGGGCCAGCGCGAGCAGCATCGGCAGCGAGGGCTGGCGCTGCCCCGTCTCCAGCCGGGAGAGGTGCGCCGGTGACAGCCCGGCGGCCCGGGCCGCCGCCTCCAGCGTGAGGGAGGCCCGGCGGCGCAGGGCACGCAGCTGCGGGGCGACGACGGGCAGGTCCGCGTCCGCCGCGGGCTCGGGAGGGTCCGTACCCTCGGAAGGGCTCATGCCCTCCATTCAGCCGCAGCTTTGCCTGCGGGGCAAATTTCTTGCCTCAGAGGCAAAGCGGCGGCCGCCGGAGTCACGGCCCGCTCGCAGCGTCGTCTATCGGTTGGCCACCGCCTGCTTCACCAGGGTCTTGCCGAAGTCCCACATCAGCCCGCCGCCGCTGTGCGCGTCGTCCATCACCTCGGTGAAGGCCGCGACGAACCGGTCCACTTCTCGCTCCCCGATGATCAGCGGCGGGATCAGCTTGATCACCTCCAGATGGTCGCCCGAGACCTGCGTGAGGATGCGGTGCCGTTGCAGCAGCGGCACGACGACCATCTGCGCGAACAGTCCCTTGCGCGCCGCCTGGAGCATCGTCCACCGGCCACGCAGCTTCAGCGACCTGGGTCTGCCGAACTCGATGCCGATCATCAGCCCCCGTCCGCGCACCTCGCTGAGCAGCTCGTACGTGTCGACCAGCGCGGACAGCCGGCTCTTGAGCAACTCTCCCGTGGCGCGGGCGTTCGCCACGATCTCCTCGTTCTCCATCACGGACAGGACGGCGAGCCCGGCGGCCATGGCCTGGGCGTTGGAGCCGAAGCTCGCCGAGTGGACGAGGACACGGTCCATCGACGAGTAGACCTTCTTGAAGATCCACTCCTTGCCGAGGGTCGCGCCGACCGGTACATAGCCGCCGGAGAGGGCCTTGGCGACGCACACCAGGTCCGGCTCCACTCCCTCCTCGTGCTGGTAGGCGTAGAAGTCCCCGGTCCGCCCGAGCCCGGTCTGCACCTCGTCGAGGATGAGCAGCGCCCTGTGCCCGTGCAGGAGTTCCTGGGCGGCGCGCAGATAGCCGGGCGGCGCCTCGTGCACCCCCTTGCCCTGGATGGGTTCCACGATCAGGGCGGCGACGTCGCCCTTCCTCAGCTCCCTCGCCAGTGCGTCGAGATCACCGAGCGGTACGGCGGTGTCGGGCAGCAGCGGGGCGAAGCCGTCCCGGAAGCCGCTCTCGCCGTTGACGGAGAGGGAGCCGGTGGTGAGCCCGTGGAAGGCGTGATCGCAGTAGAGGACGCGGGGCCGGCCGGTGGCGTACCGGGCGAACTTCAGCGCGGTCTCGACGGCCTCCGTACCGCTGTTGCCGAAGAACACCCGGTCCAGGTGCGGGCTGTGGGCGAGCAGCCGTTCGGCGAGCAGTCCGGGCAGGGGCTGGCAGTCGAAGCGGGTGAGATCGGCGAGGTGCGCGTCCAGGACGTCGTGCAGCGCCTTGCGGACGACGGGGTGGTGGCGGCCGAGGCCCATCACTCCGAACCCGGCGAGCATGTCCAGGTGGTCCTGCCCGGCGGCATCCCAGAAGTACGCGCCCTCGGCCCGCTCGTAGACCTTGTCGAAGCCGATGGTGTGCAGCATGCGCGGGAGTTGGTGGTTCAGGTAGCGGGCGTGGAGTTCGTAGCGCTCGGCACCGCGCTCGGCGAGCAGTCTGCCGAGGTCGAACTCCCCGTTCCCGGCGGCGGGTTCCCCGGTGGTCATTGCGGTGTCTCCTTGACGGGCTCGGCCTCGATCGGATCCCCCTGCGACGCCGACGCACCCGTCGACGACGCCCCCTGAGCGCTCATGAGCGCCCCCTTCTCGACCGCGGCCTTCCCCGCCAGGCACGCGCTGATCCGTCCGGCGATGTCGACCGGTGTCAGCCCGATGTCCGCCAGCACCTCGCCCCGCTTGGCGTGCGAGAGGAACTGCTCGGGGATGCCGAACCGTCGTACGGGTACGTCCACGTCGGCGTCCCCCAGGGCCAGGGCGACCGCCGAGCCCACCCCGGCCGCCCGGCTGTTGTCCTCCACGACCGCCACCAGCCGGTGCTCGGCGGCGAGCAGCGGCAGCGCCGGGTCCACCGGCTTGACCCAGCGGGGGTCGACGACGGTGCAGCCGATGCCGCGCGCCTGAAGCAGCTCGGCGGCCTGGAGGCACACCCCCGCCATGACGCCGACGGCGACCAGCAGCACCTCCGGATCCGCGGGGACCGGGGGACGGTGCAGGACGTCCATGCCGCCGACCCGTTCCAGGGAGGGGATCTCGGGCCCCACCGACTCCTTCGGGAACCGGATCAGGGTCGGCGCGTCGTCCACGGCGACCGCCTCCCGTAGCTGTGCCCGCAGTTGTTCGGCGTCGCGCGGCGCGGCGATCCGCAGCCCCGGCACGACCTGGAGGACGGACATGTCCCACATGCCGTTGTGCGAGGCTCCGTCGACGCCCGTGACCCCGGCCCGGTCCAGGACGAACGTCACCCCGCACCGGTGCAGGGCCACATCCATCAGCAGTTGGTCGAAGGCCCGGTTGAGGAAGGTGGCGTAGACGGCGACGACGGGATGGAGGCCGCCGGTGGCGAGGCCGGCCGCCGACACCGCCGCGTGCTGCTCCGCGATCCCGACGTCCCAGACCCGGTCGGGGAACTTCTCCGCGAACTTGCCGAGGCCCACCGGGTGCAGCATGGCGGCCGTGAGGGCGACGACGTCCTCCCGCTCGTCGGCGATCCGGACGATCTCGTCGCCGAAGACCGACGTCCAGGACGGTCCACCGGGGGGACCGAGCGGCTCGCAGGTGAGCGGGTCCATCACGCCGACCGTGTGGAAGTGGTCCTCCTCGTCGGCGAGAGCAGGCTCGTACCCCCGGCCCTTCTGGGTCAGGCAGTGGACGAGGACGGGCCCGTGGAACCGTTTGGCCCGGCGCAGCGCCGACTCGACCGCCTGGACGTCGTGCCCGTCGATCGGTCCGACGTACTTCAGACCCAGGTCCTCGAACATGCCCTGGGGTGCGAACGCGTCCTTGAAGCCCTTCTTCGCCCCGTGCAGCGCCTCGTAGATCGGGTGGCCGACGACGGGCGTGCGCAGCAGGACGTCCTTGCCCCAGGCGAGGAACTGCTCGTAGCCGTCGGTGGTGCGCAGGGTGGCGAGATGGTTCGCGAGGCCGCCGATGGTCGGCGCGTAGGAGCGTTCGTTGTCGTTGACGACGATGATCAGCGGCCGGTCCTTGGCGGCCGCGATGTTGTTGAGCGCCTCCCAGGCCATTCCGCCGGTGAGCGCGCCGTCACCGATGACGGCGACGACATGCCCCCGCTCCCCCTGCACCTGGCGGGCCTTGGCGAGGCCGTCGGCCCAGCCGAGGGCGGTGGAGGCGTGGCTGTTCTCGATGACGTCGTGCTCGGACTCCGCACGCGAGGGGTAGCCGGACAGGCCGCCCTTGCCGCGCAGCCTGGAGAAGTCCTGACGTCCCGTCAGTAGCTTGTGGACGTAGCTCTGGTGACCGGTGTCCCACAGAATCCGGTCCGTGGGTGACTCGAAGACCCGGTGGAGCGCGATGGTCAGCTCCACCACCCCCAGGTTGGGCCCCAAGTGACCGCCGGTCCTGGCGACGGCGTGCACCAGGAACTCCCGGATCTCCTCGGCCAGTGCACCGAGTTCCGCCTCGGTCAGCGCCTTCACATCACGCGGTTGCCGGATGTTCTCCAGAATCGTCACGTCGGGCCCCCTCTCGATCCGTGCTCCACAGCCCGTGTCGTCAACTCACGGTGACCGCCGGTTCCCCCGACGCGACGCCGTCCTTCTCCATCTGCTCGGCGATCTTCATCGCCTCTTCGATGAGGGTCTCCACGATCTTCGACTCGGGCACGGTCTTGATGACCTCGCCCTTCACGAAGATCTGACCCTTGCCGTTGCCGGAGGCGACCCCGAGGTCCGCCTCCCGCGCCTCCCCGGGACCGTTGACGACGCAGCCCATGACCGCGACACGCAACGGCACCTCCATGCCCTCCAGCCCGGCGGTCACCTCGTCCGCCAGCCGGTAGACGTCGACCTGCGCCCGCCCGCACGACGGGCAGGACACGATCTCCAGCCGCCGCGCCCTCAGGTTCAGCGACTCCAGGATCTGGATGCCGACCTTGACCTCCTCCGCCGGCGGCGCGCTCAGCGAGACACGGATCGTGTCGCCGATGCCCTCGGACAGGAGCGCGCCGAAGGCCACGGCCGACTTGATCGTGCCCTGGAACGCCGGGCCGGCCTCGGTGACGCCCAGGTGCAGCGGGTAGTCGCAGCGGGCGGCGAGCTGCCGGTACGCCTCGATCATCACGACCGGGTCGTTGTGCTTGACGGAGATCTTGAGGTCCCGGAAGTCGTGCTCCTCGAACAGCGAGGCCTCCCACAGCGCGGACTCCACCAGCGCCTCGGGTGTCGCCCTGCCGTACTTCTGGAGCAGGCGCCGGTCGAGGGACCCGGCGTTGACCCCGATGCGGATCGGCGTCCCGTGGTCCTTCGCGGCCCGCGCGATCTCCTTCACCTTGTCGTCGAACTGCTTGATGTTGCCTGGGTTGACCCGCACGGCCGCGCACCCGGCCTCGATCGCGGCGAAGACGTACTTCGGCTGGAAGTGGATGTCCGCGATCACCGGGATCTGCGACTTGCGGGCGATGGTGGCGAGGGCGTCCGCGTCGTCCTGCGTGGGGCAGGCGACCCGCACGATCTGGCAGCCGGACGCGGTGAGCTCGGCGATCTGTTGCAAGGTGGCGCCGATGTCCGACGTACGGGTCGTCGTCATCGACTGCACCGACACCGGCGCACCGCCGCCGACGGCCACCGCCCCGACGTCGATCCGTCGGCTCTCCCGGCGCTCGGCGACCGGCCGGACGGGTACCTCCGGCAGCCCGAGGGACACGGCGGTCATGCCGTCACCCCCCGTTCCCGGAGACCGTCTCACGCAAAGCGCGCAGTGACTCCTTCAGCGATCCCATGGTGGCGAGGACGGCGGTGGGCTCGTAGCCGCAGTGCGCCATGCAGTTGGCGCACCGCGGGTCCTTGCCGCGGCCGTACGCGTCCCAGTCGGTGTCCTCGATCAGTTCCCGGTAGGTCGGGACGTAGCCGTCGCTCATCAGGTAGCAGGGCTTCTGCCAGCCGAACAGCGAGTAGTTGGGGATCGCCCACGCGGTGCACGGGAAGTCGACCCTGCCCTCCAGGAAGTCGAGGAAGAGGGGCGAGTGGTTCAGACGCCAGCGGCGCCGGTTGCCGCCCGCGAAGGCCTTCCTGAACAGTTCGCGGGTCTGCTCCACACCGAGGAAGTGCTCCTGGTCGGGCGCCTTCTCGTAGGCGTAGGCGGGCGAGATCATCATCTCGTCGACCTTCAGGTCGTCGTTGAGGAAGTTGAGGACCTCGATGATGGTCTGCGGGGTGTCGGTGTTGAAGAAGGTCGAGTTGGTGGTCACCCGGAAACCGCGCCGCTTGGCCTCCTTGATGGCGGCGACGGCCTCGTCGAACACGCCTTCCTTGGCCACCGACTCGTCGTGCCGCTCCCGCAGCCCGTCGATGTGCACGGCGAACGCGAAGTACGGCGAGGGCTTGAACTTGTCCATCTTCTTGCGCAGCAGCAGCGCGTTGGTGCACAGGAAGACGTACTTCCGGCGGGCCACCAACTGCCGCACGATCTCGTCGATGTGCGGGTGCATCAACGGTTCGCCGCCGGCGATGGACACCATCGGGGCGCCGGATTCGAGGACGGCGCCCACGGCCTGCGCCACCGGCATCCGCTGCTTGAGGACCCCGGCCGGATGCTGGATCTTCCCGCAGCCCTCGCACTTCAGATTGCAGGCGTAGAGCGGTTCCAGCTCGACGATCAGCGGAAACTTGTCGCGCTTGCGGAGCTTCTGTTCAGCGAGATACGTCGCCACCTTGATGGACTGGCGGAGCGGCATGGCCATCTGGCTCACCTCCTGGGGAGCAGCAAGGAACGGTGCCATTCGTAGTAAGCGGGGAGGACGGCACGAAGAACGCGGAAAGCCGATATTCCACCGCGTACCGTGCTGATTCGGACCAGTTCATGTTCTGGAGCGTCCACGACCACCCGGACGGCCGCAACCGGGCGCGCGCCCGCTCGCACGGCGCAGTGGAGCGTGACCGCGGATTCCATGTCGACCGCGATCGCTCCGGTGGCGAAGAGGTCCGCCCGTTCCTGACCGCGGACGACGTGATCGGATCCGGTGAGCGGTCCGGTGTGGACCGTGCGTCCGGGCACCGCCCGCCCCAGCTCCTTGACCAGGCGTTCGACGCCCACACAGGGCGTGACGGCGCCGTCCGGGCCCCGGGTCTCCCCGGCGACGACGAGGTCACCGGGGTGCATGCCGGGGGCGAGCCCGGCACAGAATCCGGTGGCCAGCACGGCGGCCCCCTCCAGTGCCCGGTCGGCGAGCAGCCGGGTGACGGCGCGCTCGGCGGCCTTCGGCCCCATGCCGGTCCGCAGGACGGTGACCGGGCCCCCGGCGCCGCCCGGGTCGCCGCTGCGCAGGGCGAACTGCTCGATGCCGAGCGCGCAGGCGATCAGCAGCGGGGCGGGGACGGCGGCCGTGTCCATCAGCTCGCCCCGGCCTTGAGGACGGCCGGTTCGCCGTGGACGTACCGGCCGAGCGCGGTGAGCGGGAACACCTGACGGTAGAGGTGGTAGTTGATGGAGAAGTCCCACGGGAAGCCGGTCCCCGTGAACTGCGGCTCGTCCCAGCCGCCGTCGTCGCGCTGGACTTGCGCGAGCCAGGCGACGCCGCGTTCCACGGCCTTGGAGTCCCGCTCCCCCGCGGCCAGCAGCGCGAGGAGCGCCCAGGCGGTCTGGGAGGCGGTGGAAGCGCCCTTGCCGCCCCATTCGGCGGGGTCGGGGTAGGAGCGCAGGTCCTCGCCCCAGCCGCCGTCGTCGTTCTGGACGGTCTCCAGCCAGGCCACGGCCCGGCGGATCGCCGGGTGCGCGGCGGGGAGCCCGGCGGCGACCAGCGCGGGGACGACGGACCCCGTTCCGTAGAGGTAGTTGACGCCCCAGCGGCCGAACCAGGCGCCGCCCGGCTCCTGTTCGGCGAGCAGCCACGCGATGCCGCGCCGGGTGCGCGGGTCGTGGGAGAGTCCCTCGACCGCGAGCATCTCCACCACGTGGGCGGTGACGTCGGCGGACGGCGGGTCGATGACCTCACCGAAGTCGCAGAAGGGCAGCTTGTTGGGGAAGACGCTGGTGTTGTCGACGTCGAAGGCCCCCCAGGCGCCGTTCCTCGACTGCATCCCGAGGTTCCAGCGGACACCGCGGGCGATGGCCCTCTCGACGCGTTCGGGGTCGGGGTGCCTGACCCTGCGCAGGGCCAGCACGACCTCGGCGGTGTCGTCGATGTCGGGGTAGTTGTCGTTGTGGAACTCGAACGCCCAGCCGCCGGGCGGGAGTTGGGGGCGCTTGACCGACCAGTCGCCGGGGCGGACGATCTCCTCGCCGAGCATCCAGTCGGCGGCCCTGACCAGTTGGGGGTGGTCGGCGGGCAGGCCGGCGTCGGCGAGGGCGATGGTGGCGAGGCAGGTGTCCCACACCGGTGACTGGCAGGCCTCGATCATGCGGGCGCCGTCCTCGCGCCACACGGCGAACCGGTCCAGGGACTTCAGGCCCGCCCGCATCACGGGGTGCTGGAGGTCGTAGCCGAGCAGATGGAGCGCGATGATCGAGTACACGGCCGGCGGCTGGATACCTCCCCAGCAGCCGTCGTTCTCCTGCCGCTCGATGATCCAGCGGGCCGCGCTGTTCATCGCCGCCTTGCGCAGGCGCTTCAGCGCGACCTTGTGGTAGCCGTGGAGCACCTTGTCGAGCCGCTGGAAGGCGCCCTCCCAGGTGCCGAGCGGGTCGAGGGGCGCGGGCGGGTTGGGCCGGCCGGGGTCGGTGTGCAGTTCGTCGAGCGGGAACGGGGCGGGCCGCACCGGGCGCTTCGCGGAGACGACGGTGAGCGGCACGATGGTCTGCCGCGCCCAGCACCCGAAGTCGTAGATGTTCAGCGGCATCCACTTCGGGAACCAGATCAGCTCCGGCGGCATCTCCGGCAGGTCGTCCCACTTCCACCAGCCGAACAGGGCGAGCCAGATCCGCGTGAAGACACGGGTCGCGGCGATCCCTCCGCGCCCCCGGATCCACGCGGACGCCTTCGCCATGTGCGGCTCCGACGGATCGTCACCGGCCAGCCGCAGCGCGACATACGCCTCGACGGTCGCGGAGAGTTCGGGTGGGCCGCCGAAGAAGGTCGCCCAGGTGCCGTCCTCGCGCTGCTCGCCCCGGATGAACAGGGCGGCGGCCCGTGTCGTCTCCTCGTCGCGGATGCCCAGGAACTGACGGAGCAGCAGGTCCTCGGCGTCCATGGTGACGTTGGTCTCCAGGTCGCCCTTCCACCAGCCCTGGGCGTCCTGACGCGCGAGGAGGAACGCGGTGGCACGCCGCAGGGCGCGTTCGGCGGTGTCCTGGACCCCCGCCGCCACCGGGGTGTGGGTGTCGGTGTCGCTGGCCGAGGCAGCGCGGGGCGGCAGGGCCCCGGTGCTTCCGTCGGTCGTCGCTGTCATGGCTTCCCCTTCGTGCAGTGGACGGATCTCTGCGGTGGGTCAGCCGTCGGCCGGTGCGTGTCCGGTGAACGGGCACCGGCCGGCGACTACGCGAGCGCTATTCGACCGATGGCGGCCGGCGGTCGGTCGATGGCGGTCATCTCTTCCGTACGACGACGAAGTCGGCGAGGGCCGTGAACTGGTCCCGGACGTGCTCGGGCATCCGGATCGAGTCCAGTGCCTCGATGGCCACGGCGTGCTGGCGGCGCGCCTCCCCGGCGGTCCACTCCCGGCCACCGGCCTCCTCGATGAGGGCGGCGCGGGCGGCGAACTCCGCCTCGGAGAAGTTCTCGAAGTCGCTGCTCTTGGCGTCGGCGGCGAGGAGTTCACCGAGCTGCTCCGAGGCGGGGCCGCCCGCCGCGAGCGCGGCCACCACGGGCAGGGACTTCTTGCGCTGACGCAGGTCGCTCCAGGTCTGCTTGCCCGTGGAGACCGGGTCGCCCCAGATGCCCAGCAGGTCGTCGACAGCCTGGAAGGCGAGCCCGAGGTGGTAGCCGTACTTCTCCAGCGTGTCGGCGGTGTGGTCGTCGGCGCCGCCGAGGACCGCGCCGATGGAGCAGGCGCAGGCGAGCAGGGCGCCCGTCTTGTTGCCCTCCATCTCCAGGCACTCCTCGACGGTGACCCGCTCGCGGTGCTCGTAGGAGATGTCCTGGGCCTGTCCGTCGATGAGCGCGCGGGTCGCGGTGGTGACACGGCGGGTGGCGCGGGCCGCCTCGGCGGTGCCGAGTTCGAGGAGGATCTCGTTGGCGAGGACCATCAGGGCGTCGCCGACGAGGATGGCCTGGGCGGGGTCGTACGCCTTCCAGACGGTGTCGCGGTGGCGGCGCTGTTCGTCGCCGTCCATGAGGTCGTCGTGCAGCAGCGAGAAGTTGTGCACCAGCTCCACCGCGACCGCGCCGGGGATGCCGACCTCGGGGGCGGCGCCGGTGACCTCGGCGGACATGACGGCCAGCGCGGGGCGTACGGCCTTGCCACCGTCCCCGGCGGCCGGGTTGCCGTGGGTGTCGATCCAGCCGAAGTGATAGGCCGCGACGGTGTTCATGGGGGGCGCGAGCCGCTCGATCGCCGCCCGCAGCACGGGCGTGGCCAGGGTCCGCCCGCGCTCCAGGAGCGCGGTCACGTCCACCGCGTCGGCTGCCGTCGCGG
>NZ_LIQX01000411.1 GCF_001418475.1 Streptomyces ossamyceticus
CGGCCGGCGCGGACTGTTCGGGACCGAGGCCGCGCGGGACACCGCCGACCGGCTCGCGGGCGTCCTGCGACGGCTCGCGAACGATTCCCGGGCGGGCGTCTCGCACTCCGGTGAATTCACCGTCCAAGCGGCTCAATTGGTCGGTTGAACAACCTTGTTGGCCAATTAAGCGGCCGATTAGGGTCGTTGCAATCCCCCTTTGTTCCGTCTTTGTTCCGCCTTTGTTCCGCGCAATTCGCGGACTCGTGTTCCGCATTCGCGCAATTCCCGGAGTCCGGGAAAATCCAGTGAGAGAAGAGGTGTGGAAATTGACCGGCCAACAGCGCTCCGCGGAGGTGGAGTCGGCCCGTCAGGCAGTCGGCGCCGAACGCGCCCTGGTTCTGGAGGAGTTCAACGACACCGGCCGTGAGCTGCCGGTCACCACACTCGTCGCCCCCATCGAGGAGCAGGTCCGGCGCACTCCGGACGCGACGGCCCTGGTCTTCGGCTCCGAGACCCTGACGTACGCCGAGTTCAACGCCCGCGCCAACCGGCTCGCCCACCACCTGGCCGCCCTCGGCGTCACCCCCGGAACCCCGGTCGCGGTGGCCGTACCCCGCTCCCTGGACCTGCTGGTCACCCTGGTCGCCGTGGTGAAGGCGGGCGGCGCCTATCTGCCGCTGGACCCCGACTACCCGGCCGACCGGCTCGCCTACATGCTGGAGCACACCGGCCCGGCCTGCGTCGTCGCGGACACCGCCGGGCGGGTTCCGGTGCCGGACGGCATCCCCGTCGTCGCCCTCGACGACACCACCCTCGACGGCCTGCCGGACACCGATCCCACGCCGGCCGTCACCCCCGCCCACCCGGCGTACATCATCTTCACCTCGGGCTCCACCGGTCGCCCCAAGGGCGTCGTCGTCCCGCACTCGGCCATCGACAACCGGCTGCGGTGGATGCAGGCGGAGTACCCGCTCACCGCCGCCGACCGGGTGCTCCAGAAGACGCCGTCCGGGTTCGACGTGTCCGTGTGGGAGTTCTTCTGGGCGCTGCGGGAGGGCGCGGCGATCGTCGTCGCGGAACCCGGCGGCCACAAGGACCCCGCCTATCTGGCCCGGACCATCCGCGAACAGTCCGTCACCACCTGCCACTTCGTGCCGTCGATGCTCCAGGTGTTTCTCGCCGGGCCCGAGGCGTCCGGCTGCACGGGGCTGCGCCAGGTGTTCTGCTCCGGCGAGGCCCTGCCCCGCGAGGCGGTACGGGAGTTCGGCCGGCTGCTGCCGGGCGTGGAGCTGCACAACCTGTACGGGCCGACCGAGGCCGCCGTCGACGTCACGTACCACCCCTGCGACACCGCCGCCGACGGCCCCGTACCGATCGGGAAGCCGGTGTGGAACACCCGGCTGTACGTCCTCGACGCCGGGCTGCGGCCCGTCGCGGTCGGCGAGCCCGGCGAGCTGTACCTCGCGGGCGTTCAGCTGGCGAGCGCCTACCTGGGCCGCCCCGAGATCACCGCCGACCGCTTCCTCGCCGACCCGTACGGGCCCGCCGGGACGCGGATGTACCGCACCGGCGACCTCGCCCGGTGGACGGCGGACGGCGAGGTCGAGTACCTCGGACGCACCGACCACCAGGTCAAGCTGCGCGGGCTGCGCATCGAACTCGGCGAGATCGAGTCCGTGCTGCTCGCCCACCCCGCCGTACGGCAGGCCGCGGTCGTCGCCCACGAGGGACGGCAGCTGGTCGCCTACCTGGTCGCGGACGCGGGACCCGTGGACGGGGCGCCCGGCGCCGGCGTCACCGCCGACGAGCTGAAGGCGCTCGCCGCCGGGCGGCTGCCCGAGTTCATGGTCCCGGCGTCCTTCATGTTCCTCGACACGCTCCCGCTGTCGCCCAACGGCAAGCTCGACCGCAAGGCGCTGCCCGAGCCGGTGTTCACCGGCGGGGAGTACCGGGAGCCCGAGGGCGAGCGGGAGCGGATCCTCGCCGAGGTCTACGCCCAGGTGCTGGGCCTCGACCGGGTCGGCGCCGACGACGACTTCCTCGCCCTCGGCGGTGACTCGCTGCGCTCCGTCAAGGTGGTCGCCGAGGCCCGCGCCCGGGGCCTGGAGATCACCCAGCGGCAGCTCCTCACCCACCGCACGGTGGCCCGGCTCGCCCCGCACGCCGGCACCCCCGCCGAGACGTACGACGACGTGTCGGGCCCCCTCGTCCAGCTGGGCGACGAGGACCTCGCCGCCTTCCGCGAGCGCCACCCGAACCTGTCCGACGTGTGGCCCCTGACGCCGATGCAGTCCGGGATGCTGTTCGAGTCGATGCTCAGCGACAGCGGCTACGACGCGTACCGCATGCAGACGGTGTTCACCTTCTCCGGCCGGGTCGACCCCGCGCGGATGCGGGAGGCCGGGCAGGGCCTGCTCGACCGGCACCCCGCGCTGCGCGCCGCCTTCGCCCCGGACACCCAGGGCGATCTGGTGCAGCTGGTGGTGGACGGCGTCCAGCTCCCCTGGCAGGAGCTGGACCTGAGGACCCTGGTGCCCGAGGAGCGGGAGGAGGCGTTCGAGCGGTTCCTCGCCGACGACCAGGCCGTGCCCTTCGACCTCGCCACCCCGCCCCTGGTGCGGATGACGCTGATCCGGCTGGGCGCCGAACAGGCCGCCCTCGTCCTCACCCTGCACCACGCGCTCCTCGACGGCTGGTCCGAGCCGCTCCTCGCCCGGGACCTGCTCCGCCTGTACGCCTCGCACGGCCACCAGGCGCCCCTCCCGCCGGTGCGCGGCTTCCGCGACCACCTCGCGTGGCTGGCCCGGCAGGACCAGGGCGAGGCGGCCGCGGCCTGGACCGCCGAACTCGACGGCGTGGACCGCCCGACGCTGCTCGCCGGCACGGCCGTCGCCCGCGACGAGGCCTCCGGCTCCGAGGTCGGCACCGCGGTCGTCCCCCTGACCGACGAGGAGGCCGCACTGCTGGGCCGGCGCGCCGGGGAGCTGGGCGTCACCCTCAACACCCTGGTGCAGGGCGCCTGGGCCGTCGTCCTCGGCCGGCTCACCGGACGCGCCGACGTGGTGTTCGGCGCGACCGTCTCCGGCCGGCCGCCGGGACTGCCCGGCGTCGAGTCGATGGTCGGGCTGTTCATCAACACCCTGCCCGTACGGGTGCGGTACGCCCCCGAGGACGGTCTCGGGACGGTGCTGACCGGTCTCCAGGAGCGGCAGACCGGGCTGCTCGACCACCACCACCAGTCCCTGAGCGGCCTGTACGAGGCCACCGGGCTCGGCGCCCTCTTCGACACGCTGCTCGTCTACCAGGCGTTCCCCGCCGACGAGTCCGCGCTCGCCGAGGCCGCTGCCGCCGCCCGCCTCACCCTCGACGGGACCCGCTCGCTGGGCGGCTCCAACTACCCGCTCACCCTCATCGCCGACGCCGAACCCCGGCTGCGGCTCACCTTCCAGTACCAGCGGGGCGTCCTCGACCAGGCCACCGCCGACCGGATCGCCGGCGGCCTCCACACCGTGCTCCGCACCCTGGCCGCCGACCCGGCCCACCCGGTGGGCGCCCTGGACCTGGGCGAGCCGCTCGCCACCGCCACGGAAACCGCCACGGAAACCGCCGCGGACACCGCGACGGGCGGCAAGGCGGACCCCGCGGCGGACGGCGCCACCGCCAGCACGGCGGACAGCGCGACGGCCGCCACCGCCGACTCCGCTCCCCTCCCCCCGGCCCAGCAGGCCCTGCGGGACCTGTTCGCGGACGTCCTCGGCACCGAGCCCGAACGGATCGGCGTCCACGACAACTTCTTCAACCTGGGCGTGACCTCGCTGCTCGCGACGCGGATCAAGAGCCGCATCCGCAAGCAGCTCGGTACCGAGGTGTCCATCAAAACGATCTTCTCCAGCCCCACCCTCGCCCAGCTCGCCGACCACATCGCGGCCGCCCCCGCGGCCGCCGGATCCGCCGGATCCCCCGCGTCCAGCCCGAGCAGGCCCCGTCTGCGCAGAATGAACAAGGAGTAGTCCGAAGTGATCCCGTTGTCGTTTGCCCAGCGTCGGCTCTGGTTCATCGACCGCTTCGAGGGCCCCTCTGCCACCTACAACGTGCCCCTCGCCCTCCACCTCGCCGGAGAGCTCGACACCCGCGCCCTCGCCGCCTCGATCCGCGATGTGATCGGCCGCCACGAGAGCCTGCGCACGATCCTCTACGACGAGGACGGCGTCCCCTACCAGCGAATACTTCCGCCGGAGGAGATCCGGCCCGACATCCCCGTCGTGGACGTCGAGCCCGAGCGGCTCCCCGAGGCCATCGCCGAGGCCGTCTCGTACACCTTCGACCTGTACGCCGAGATCCCGGTGCGCGCCCGCATCCTGCGGCAGGCCCCGGACCGGCACGTCCTGCTGCTGCTCTTCCACCACATCGCCGCCGACGGCGAGTCCGGCGCCCCGCTGCTGCGGGACCTGAGCCTCGCCTACCGGGCCCGCCGCGAGGGCCGTGCCCCCGAGTTCCCCGAACTGCCCGTCCAGTACGCCGACTACGCGCTCTGGCAGCGGGAGCTGCTCGGCGACGAGAACGACCCCGACAGCCTGGTCTCCCGCCAGCTCGCCCACTGGGAGGACGAGCTGGCCGGCCTGGCCCAGCCGCTCCAGCTGCCCCTGGACCGCACCCGCCCCTCGGTGGCCAGCCACCGCGGCGACACCGTCGAGTTCGAGCTGGAGCCGGAACTCCTCGCCCAGGTCGAGGAACTGGCGACCGAGCGCGGACTGAGCGTGTCGATGGTCCTCCAGTCCGTCCTCGCGGTGCTGCTCCAGCAGCTCGGCGGCGGCGGCGACATCCCGATCGGCTCCCCGATCGCGGGCCGCGGCGACGAGGACCTCGCCGACCTGGTCGGCTTCTTCGTCAACACCTGGGTGCTGCGCGTCCGCCTGGACGGCAACCTCACCTTCGAGGACGTCCTGGAGCAGGTCCGCGAGCGGGCCCTGAACGCCTACGACAACCAGGACGCCCCCTTCGAGATGCTGGTGGACCGGCTCAGCCCCGAGCGCTCCACCGCATACAACCCGCTGTTCCAGGTGCTGTTCGCCTGGCAGAACATCACCCGCCCCGAGCTGGACCTGCCCGGCCTCGACGCCCGCCTCGACTTCGAGCAGCTCGACACCAAGACCTCCAAGTTCGACCTGGAGTTCAACATCGCCCGGCACCACGACGGGCAGGGCGCGCGCGGCACCATCGAGTACGCCCTCGACCTGTTCGACCGGTCCACCGCCGAGGCCGTCGGCGCCCGCTTCGTCCGCGTCCTGCGGCAGCTGATGGCCGACCCGGCCCTCCCGGTCGGCGCCGTCGACACCCTGGACCCGGCCGAGCGCCGGCGCTTCCTCGTCGAGATGAACGCCACCGCCGAGCAGACCCCGATGGTCACCCTGGCCCGGCTGGTCGAGGAGCAGGTCGCCCTCAGCCCCGACGCCGAGGCCGTCGTCCACGAGGGCACCTCCCTGACGTACGGCGAGCTGAACGCCCGCGCCAACCGGTTGGCCCACGTCCTCGTCGAGCACGGCGTCGGCCCCGAGACGGTCGTCGCGCTGTCCCTGCCGCGCTCCCCGGACCTCGTGGTGGCGCTGCTCGCGGTACTGAAGTCCGGCGGCGCCTATCTGCCGATCGACCCCAAGTACCCGAGCCACCGCCTGGAGTACATCCTCGGCGAGGCCCGCCCGCACCTGGTCCTCACCGACTCCGCGACGGTCTCCGTGCTGCCGGAGACGGGCGCCCCGACGCTGTACGTCGACGAGCTGGACCTGTCCGGTCAGCCGGCCGGGAACCTCGCCGGCGGCGCCCACCCGTACAACCTGGCGTACGGCATGTACACCTCGGGCTCGACGGGCACCCCGAAGGGCGTCTCCCTCTCCCACCACAACATCGTCAACGGCGTCCTCCAGCTCGCCGAGCGCGTCGACATGGGCAAGGACTCGCGGACCCTCGCGGGCACCTCCATCAACTTCGACGTGTCGGTCTTCGAGATCTTCACGACGCTCACCCACGGCGGCACCGTCGAACTCGTCCGCGACGTCCTCGTCCTCGGCGAGCGCGCGGCCCGGGGCGAGGGCTGGAACGGCAGCCTCGTCAGCACCGTCCCGTCCGTCTTCGCCGAGCTGATGGACCACATCGCGGACACCACCAGCGTCGACACCCTCGTCTTCGCGGGCGAGGCGCTCTCCTCGACGCTCGCCGCCCGGGTCCGCGAGGCGTTCCCCGACGTACGGATCGTCAACGCCTACGGCCAGACCGAGAGCTTCTACGCCACCGCGTTCGCCATCGACGAGACCCGCCGCTGGCACGGCGAGGGCAGCGCGCCCATCGGCACCCCGCTGGGCAACATGCGCGTCTACGTCCTCGGCCCCGGCCTCACCCCCGTACCGCAGGGCGTGGCGGGCGAGCTGTACGTCGCCGGGAACGTGGCGCGCGGCTACCACGGCCGCGCCGAGCTGACCGCCGACCGCTTCGTGGCCGACCCGTACGGGCCGCCCGGCTCCCGCATGTACCGCACGGGCGACCTCGCCCGCTGGAACGCCGAGGGCCAGCTGGAGTACCTCGGACGCGGCGACACCCAGGTCAAGGTGCGCGGCTTCCGCATCGAGCCCGGCGAGGTCGAGGCCGCGCTGACCGCGCACCCGGGCATCGCCCAGGCCGCCGTCGTCGCCCGCGCCCACGGCACCACCAAGCAGCTCGTCGGCTATGTCGTCCCCGCCTACAGCAGCGACTCCACCAGCACCGACCTGCGCGCCGGCGTCGAGACCGCCGACCTGCGGGCCTTCGTGGGGCAGCGGCTCCCGGACTTCATGGTCCCGTCCGCGTTCGTCGTCCTCGACCGGCTGCCGCTCGCCCCGAACGGCAAGCTCGACCGCAAGGCGTTGCCCGAGCCGGAGTTCACCGCGGGCGCCTACCGGGCCCCCGGCACCGAGCGCGAGCGCATCCTCGCCGAGGTGTACGCCGAGGTCCTCGGCCTCGAACGCGTCGGCGTCGACGACGACTTCTTCGCCGTGGGCGGCGATTCCATCCGCTCCATCCAGGTCGTCTCCCGCGCCCGCGCCCAGGGCGTCGAGGTCACCCCCCGGCAGATCTTCGAGCGCCGGACGGCCGCCGAGCTGGCCGCCGTCGCCTCCGAGCAGTCGACGGCCTCCGTCGTCCTGGAGGAGTACGAGGGCGGCGGCACCGGGGCGTTCCCGCTGCTGCCGATCGCCGAGTACATGCTCGAACTCGGCGGCTCCCACGACCGCTTCTCCATGGCCGTCCTCGCCGAACTCCCGCCCGGCATCGACCGGGCGGGCCTGGTCGCCACCCTCGACGCGGTCCTCGACCGCCACGACATCCTGCGCTCACGGCTCGACGCCGGGGCCCGCCGGATGATCGTCGGCGCGCCGGGCACGGTCGACGCGGGCACCCTGCTGCGCCGCGTCGCCTGCGACGGCCCGCAGGCCGCGGACGAGCTGGTGGCCGCCGAACTCGACGCGGCGACCGGCCGGCTGGACCCGGCCGCCGGGGTCATGGCCCAGTTCGTGTGGCTCGACCCGGCCGACCAGGAGGCCCCCGGCCGCCTGATCGTCGCCCTGCACCACCTCGTCGTCGACGGCGTCTCCTGGCGTGTCCTCCTGCCCGACCTCGCCGCCGCCTGGCAGCAGGTCAAGGAGCGGGGCCGCGCGAAGCTGCCGGCCGCCGGCACGTCCGTACGCCGCTGGACGCACGCCCTGATCGAGGAGGCCGCCTCCCCGGAGCGCACGGCCGAGCTGGACCTGTGGAAGCGCGTCCTCGACGGGCCCGACCCGCTCCTCTCGCACCGCCCGCTGGACCCCGCCGTCGACACGAGGGGTTCCCTGGACTTCGTCCGCGTGCAGCTCCCCGCCGACGTCACCGAGGCCCTCCTCACCGCGGTACCGGCCGCGTTCCACGGCGGCGTCAACGACGGGCTCCTCGCGGCCCTCGCCCTGGCAGTCACCAAGTGGCGCCGCGCGCGGAGCGTCTACGAGTCCTCCACCCTGATCAAGCTGGAGGGCCACGGCCGCGAACAGGACGTGGTCCCCGGCGCCGACCTCTCCGCCACGCTCGGCTGGTTCACCAGCCTGTACCCGGTCCGCCTGGACGTCGCGGGCATCGACCTGGACGAGGCGTTCCAGGGGGGCGGGGCGGCGGGCAGCGCGGTCAAGGCCGTCAAGGAACAGCTCCTGTCGATCCCGGACAAGGGCCTCGGCTACGGCTTGCTGCGCTACCTGAACGAGGCGACCGCGACCGACCTGGACGCGCTCGGCTCCACTGGCCAGATCGGCTTCAACTACCTCGGCCGTTTCTCCTCCGCCGACATGCCCGAGCACCTGCGGGGCAACGGCTTCACCCAGCTCCGCGAGCTCTCCGCGCCCCTCGACGAGGACATGCCCGCCATGTCGTCCCTGGAGATCAACTCCCTGGTCGTCGACACGGAGGACGGCGCACAGCTCGACGCGAGCATCGGCTTCCCGGCGACCCTCTTCGAGAAGGAGGACGTCGAGGAGCTGGTGGACCTGTGGTGCACCGCGCTGACCGCCCTCGCCCGGCACGTCGGCCAGGAGGACGCCGGTGGACTCACCCCGTCCGACCTGCCCCTCGTGGACGTCACCCAGCAGGACATCGAGCGGTGGGAGGCGGCCTACCCGGGCCTCACCGACGTGTGGCCGCTCACGGCCCTCCAGTCGGGCCTGCTGTTCCACACGATGCTGAACGACGACTCCTGGGACGCCTACCAGATGCAGATGTCGTTCCACGTCACCGGCGAGGTCGACGCGGAGCGCATGCGCACGGCGGGCCAGGCCGTCCTGGACCGGCACCCGAACCTGCGGGCCGCGTTCGTCACCGACTCCGCGGGCCGCCAGGCCCAGGTCGTCGTGGACGGTGTCGAACTCCCCTGGCGGGAGATCGACCTGACCCACCTCCCCGAGGAGGAGCGCGAGGAGTCCTTCGAGCGGTTCCTCACGGCGGATCACGCGCAGGCGTTCGACCCGGCCGTCCCGCCGATGCTCCGCATGACCCTCGTCCGGATGACGGGCGCGACCTCCGAGCTGGTCCTCACCGCCAACCACGTCCTCTTCGACGGCTGGTCCTTCCCGCACCTGATGAAGGACCTCCTCCACCTGTACGGCTCCGGCGGCGACCCCTCGGTCCTGCCCCGCGTCCGCGGCTACAAGGACTTCCTCACCTGGCTCGACCGCCAGGACCACGAGGCGTCGCGGCAGGCGTGGGCCCGCGAACTGGAGGGCGTCGAGGAGCCCACCCTGCTCGTGCGGGGCGGCGCCCCCGCCACCGGCAGCCAGGGCATCGGCTCCGTCGACGTGCCCCTGCCCCTGGACGAGGTGCGCAGGCTCACCCGCCGCGCCTCGGAGCTGGGCGTCACCGTCAACACCCTGGTGCAGGGCGCCTGGGCGGTACTGCTCGGCCGGCTCACCGGACGCCGGGACGTCGTGTTCGGCGCGACCGTCTCCGGGCGGCCCCCGGCGGTGCCGGACGTCGACTCGATGGTGGGCCTGTTCATCAACACGCTGCCCGTCCGCGTCGAGTACGCCCCCGGCGACTCCCTCGCCGACGTCCTCACCGCGCTCCAGCGGCGGCAGGCCGCGCTGCTCGACCACCACCACCAGGGTCTGAGCGAGATCCAGCAGAGCACCGGCCTCAGCTCCCTCTTCGACACCCTGGTCGTCTTCGAGTCGTACCCGGTGGACCGGGCCGGCCTCGACGAGGCCAACGCGGCGGCCGGGATCGCCTTCACCACCATCCGGCCCTCCACGGGCACCCACTACCCGCTGACCGTGATGGCGGACGCCGACCCGCACCTGCGGCTCGC
Source organism: Streptomyces ossamyceticus (assembly GCF_001418475.1). Lineage (GTDB taxonomy): Bacteria > Actinomycetota > Actinomycetes > Streptomycetales > Streptomycetaceae > Streptomyces > Streptomyces ossamyceticus. Next base: position 9,830 of record NZ_LIQX01000411.1, read on the forward strand.
CCTCCAGTTCCAGGAGCACGTCCTGGACCGGGCCGCCGTCGAGTCGTACGCGGCGCGACTCGCCCTCGTCCTGCGGCAGCTGGCGGACGACCCGGCCCTCCCCGTCGGTCTCGTCGACCTGCTGGAGCCGGCCGAGCACGACCGTCTGCTGGAGCTGAGCGGCACCAGCGCGCCCCGCCCCGACACGACCGTCACCCGGCTCGTCGAGAAGCAGGCCGCGGCCACCCCGGACTCCATCGCGCTCGTCCACGAGGGCGCCCGGACGACGTACGAGCAGCTCAACTCCCGCGCCAACCGGCTCGCCCGGCTCCTCGTCGACCACGGTGTGGGCCCGGAGTCCGTCGTCGCCGTGTCCCTGCCCCGCTCGACGGAGCTGGCCGTGGCCCTGCTGGCGGTGCTGAAGGCGGGCGGCGCCTATCTGCCGATCGACCCGAAGTACCCGAGCCACCGCCTGGAGTACATCCTCGGCGAGGCCCGCCCGACCCTGGTCCTCACGGACGCGGAGACGGTCGCGGTGCTGCCGGACACCGACACGCCGAAGCTGTACGTCGACGAGCCGGACCTCCCGGCCGACGACACCGACCTCGGCCGTCCGGTCCACCCGCAGAACCTCGCGTACGTGATGTACACCTCGGGCTCCTCCGGCACCCCCAAGGGCGTCGCCATCACCCACGCGGGCGTCGTCAACGGCGTGGTGGGGCTCGCCGCCCGCATGGGCATCCAGGCCGGCTCCAAGGTCCTCGCCGGCACGTCGATCAACTTCGACGTCTCCGCGTTCGAGCTGTTCACCACGCTCGTCCACGGCGGCACGGCGGAGATCGTCCGGGACGTCCTGGTCCTCGGCGAGCGCGACCACTGGCGGGGGGCCGTCGTCAGCACGGTGCCGTCGGCGTTCGCGGAACTCCTCGACCAGATCGCCGACCGCACCTCCATGGACACGGTCGTCTTCGCGGGCGAGGCCCTGTCGTCGACGCTGGTCTCCCGGGTCCGCGAGGCGTTCCCCGGCGTCCGTGTCGTCAACGCCTACGGGCAGACGGAGAGCTTCTACGCGACCACGTTCGACGCGGCCGGCTGGGACGGCACGGGCAGCGCGCCCGTCGGCACCCCGCTGCCCAACATGCGGGCCTACGTCCTCGGCGCGGGCCTCACCCCCGTACCGCCGGGCGCCGTCGGCGAGCTGTACGTCGCCGGGAACCTGGGCCGCGGCTACCGCGGCCGGCCCGACCTGACCGCCGACCGGTTCGTCGCCGACCCGTTCGGTGAGCCCGGCTCGCGGATGTACCGCACGGGCGACCTCGCCCGCTGGACCGAGGACGGGCAGATCGAGTACCTCGGCCGGGGCGACACCCAGGTCAAGGTGCGCGGCTTCCGCATCGAGCCCGGTGAGGTCGAGGCCGCCCTCGCCTCCCACCCGCGGGTGACCCAGGCCGCGGTGATCGCCCGCAACGGACGCGGCACCAACGCCGGCAAGGTCCTCGTGGCGTACGTCGTGCCCACCGCGCCCGACGCGGTGGACGCCGACGAGCTGAGCGCCCACGCGGCCCGCGAGCTCCCCGAGTTCATGGTCCCGGCCGCGTACGTCGTCCTCGACCGGCTGCCGCTGATGCCGAACGGCAAGCTCGACCGGGCCGCGCTGCCCGCCCCCGAGTTCGCCGGAGTGCCCTACCGGGCGCCGCGCACCAAGCGGGAGGAGATCCTCGCCCGCCTGTACGCCGAGGTCCTCGGCGTCGACGAGGTCGGCATCGACGACAACTTCTTCAACCTGGGCGGTCACTCGCTCCTCGCCACCCGTCTCATCAGCCGTATCCGCACCGAACTGGGCGTGGAGATCCCGATCAAGGTGGTCTTCGGTTCGCCGACGGTCGCCGAGCTGACGGGTCGGCTGTCCTCCGGTGACACCGTCCGCACCCCGCTGCGGCGCCTGCGCACCCGCCCCGAGAAGCTGCCGCTGTCGTTCGCCCAGCGCCGACTGTGGTTCATCGACCGGTTCGAGGGCCCCTCCGCGACGTACAACATCCCGATGGCGCTGCGGCTGACCGGCGACCTGGACACCGAGGCGCTCGCCGAGGCGATCCGGGACGTCGTGGCCCGCCACGAGAGCCTGCGCACCGTGTACGCGGAGGACGTCGACGGCACCGCCCACCAGGTCGTCCTGGAGCCGGGGCAGTACAGCCTCGCCGTCCCGGTCGCCGAGGTGGCGGCGGACGACGTGGCGGACGCGGTCGCCCGCGCGGCCCGGCACCACTTCGACCTCGCCCACGACGTCCCCGTCAAGGCGGGCATCCTGCGCGTCGGACCCGGCGAGCACCTCCTGACCCTGCTCATCCACCACATCGCCAGCGACGGCGAGTCCATGGCCCCACTCATCCGGGACATCTCCACCGCCTACGCGGCCCGCCGCGAGGGCCTCGCACCCGAATTCGCCGAACTGCCCGTCCAGTACGCCGACTACACGCTCTGGCAGCGGGACCTGCTCGGCGACGCCACCGACCCGGACAGCGTGCTCGCCGCGCAGTCCTCGTACTGGCGGCGCGAACTGGCCGCCGTACCGCAGCCGCTGAGGCTGCCCGTGGACCGGCCGCGCCCGCCGAAGGCGAGCTACCGGGGCGAGATGCTCGACTTCCGCCTCGACGACGACCTTCTCGTCGCCGTGGAGAAGCTGGCCCGCGCGCACGACGTGACCGTGTCCATGGTCATGCAGTCCGTCCTCGCGGTGCTGCTGCACCAGCTCGGCGGCGGCGACGACATCCCGATCGGCTCCCCGATCGCCGGCCGCACCGACGAGGCCCTCGCCGACCTGGTCGGGTTCTTCGTCAACACCTGGGTGCTGCGCGCCGAACTGTCCGCCAACCCCACCTTCGAGGAGCTGATCGCCCAGGTCCGCGACAAGGCCCTGGCCGCGTACGCCAACCAGGACGCCCCCTTCGAGCGCCTGGTGGAACTGCTCAACCCCGAGCGGTCCACGGCCTACCACCCGCTGTTCCAGGTCATGTTCGCCTGGCAGAACTTCGCGCAGGCCGACTTCGACCTGCCGGGCCTGGACGTCGCGTACGTGCCGACACCCACCGGGACCGCCAAGTTCGACCTGTTCTTCAACCTCACCGAGGTGACGGGCCCGGACGGACGCGAGGTCGAGGGCCTGCTGGAGTACGCCTCCGACCTGTTCGACCGGGAGACGGCCGAGCGTGTCGCCGACCGGTTCGTCCGGGTGCTGCGCCAGCTCGTCGCCGACCCGGCGGCCCGTGTCGGCGCGGTCGACCTCCTCGACGACGCCGAACGCGACCAGGTGCTGCACCGCTTCAACGACACCGCCGAGCCGACCCCGCACCTCACGGTCGCCGAACTCGTCGAGCTGCAGGTCGCCGCCACCCCGGACGCGGTCGCGATCGTCTCCGGCGACACCACGCTCGCCTACTGGGAGCTGAACGCCCGCGCCAACCGGCTCGCCCGCGAACTCGTCGCCCACGGCGTCGGCCCCGAGACCCTGGTCGCGGTGTCCCTGCCGCGCACCGCCGACCTCGCGGTCGCCCTGCTCGCCGTGCTGAAGTCGGGTGGCGCCTACCTGCCGATCGACCCCAAGTACCCGAGCCACCGCCTGGACCACATCCTCGGCGAGGCGGCCCCGGTCCTCGTCCTCACGGACTCCGAGACCGTGTCGGTGCTCCCCGAGACGGACCTGCCGAAGCTGTATCTGGACCGGCTCGACCTCACCGACCGCTCCCCGGACAACCTGCCGGTCACCGCCCACCCGCAGAACCTGGCGTACGTCATGTACACATCGGGCTCGACGGGTGCGCCGAAGGGCGTGTCCCTCAGCCACCACAACATCGTCAACGGTGTGCTGCGGCTGATCCCGAGGGTCGGTGTGAAGAAGGGCTCGCGGATCCTCGCGGGCACCTCGATCAACTTCGACGTATCGGTGTTCGAACTGTTCACCACGCTCAGCGTCGGCGGCAGCGCGGAGATCGTCCGGGACGTCCTCGTCCTCGGCGAACGCGACAGCTGGAACGGCACGATGATCTCCACTGTGCCGTCGGCCTTCACCGAGCTGCTCGACCAGCTCGCGGGCCGCCTCACCGTCGAGACGGTCGTCTTCGCCGGCGAGGCCCTGCCCACCGCCCTGGTGGAGCGGATGCGGGAGCAGATCCCCGGCGTCCGCGTCGTCAACGCCTACGGCCAGACCGAGTCGTTCTACGCCACCACCCACACCGCGAACGGCTCGGCGGCGGCCGGCGGCACCGGCAGCGCCCCCATCGGCACCCCGCTCGGCAACATGCGGGCCTATGTCCTCGGCCCCGGCTTCACCCCGGCCCCCGTGGGCGTGGTCGGTGAGCTGTACATCGCCGGCGACGTCAGCCGCGGCTACCGCGGCCGGCCCGACCTGACCGCCGAGCGGTTCGTCGCCGACCCGTTCGGCCCGCCCGGCTCCCGGATGTACCGCACGGGCGACCTCGCCCGCTGGAACACCGACGGGCAGCTGGAGTACGCGGGACGCGCCGACTCCCAGGTCAAGGTGCGGGGCTTCCGCATCGAGCCCGGCGAGGTCGAGGCCGCGATCACCGCGCACCCCGGCGTCGCCCAGGCGGCCGTCGTGGTCCGCGAACACGGAAAGAGCAAGCAACTCGTCGGCTACGTGGTCCCGGCGGACGCGGGGACGGGCGGGGACGGCGCCGGACAGCTCGGCGGCACCGACTTCGACCTCACCGCCGGACTCACCTCACGCGACCTGCGCTCCTTCGTCTCCGACCGGCTCCCCGAGTTCATGGTCCCGGCCGCCTTCGTCGTCCTCGACCGGCTGCCGCTCGCCCCGAACGGCAAGCTCGACACCAAGGCGCTGCCCGAACCGGAGTTCAGCGGCGGCGAGTACCGGGCGCCCCGCACCCCTCAGGAGGAGATCCTCGCCGCCGTGTACGCCGATGTCCTCGGCCACGGCCGGGTCGGCATCGACGACGACTTCTTCGCCGTCGGCGGCGACTCCATCCGCTCCATCCAGGTCGTCACCCGGGCCCGCGCCCAGGGCGTCGAGGTCAGCCCGCGCGAGATCTTCGAGCACCGCACGGTCGCCGAACTCGCCCGCGTGGCCCGCACCACCGGCACCACCGTGCTCCTGGAGGAGTTCGAGGGCGGCGGCACGGGCACCCTGCCGCTGCTGCCGATCGCCCAGTACATGCTGGAACTCGGCGGCGACTTCGACCGCTTCTCCATGTCCCTCCCGCTGGAACTGCCCCTCGGCATCGACCGGTCCCGCCTCATCGCCACCCTCGACGCCGTGTTCGACCGCCACGACCTGCTCCGGTCCCGGCTGACCGGCGCGAGCCTGGAGGTCACCCCGGCGGGCTCCGTCGACACCGCCTCCCTGATCCGGCGCGTCGCCTGCGACGGGACCTGGGACGAGACCTGGCTGCGCACGGCCGCCACTGAACTCGACGCGGCCACCGGCCGACTGGACCCGGCGGCCGGGGTGATGGCCCAGTTCGTGTGGTTCGACCCGGCCGACCCGGAGATCCCCGGCCGCCTCCTGATCGCCCTGCACCACATGGTGGTCGACGGTGTCTCCTGGCGCGTCCTGCTCCCCGACCTCGCCGAGGCGTGGAAGCAGCTGAAGGAGAACGGCACGGCGCAGCTCCCGCCGGTCGGCACGTCCGTACGCCGCTGGACGCACGCCCTGATCGAGGAGGCCGGCTCCCCGGAGCGCACGGCCGAACTGGAGCTGTGGCGGGGCATCCTCGACGGCCCCGACCCCCTGCTGGGCTCCCGCCCGCTGGACCCGGCCGCCGACACCCGCTCCACCATGGACCACGTCTCGCTCCGCCTCCCGGTGGAGGTCACCGAGGCCCTCCTGACGAAGGTCCCGGCGGCCTTCCACGGCGGCGTCAACGACGCCCTCCTCGCGGCCCTCGCCCTCGCGGTGACCAAGTGGCGCCGCGGCAGGGGAGCGGACGAGCCGTCGACCCTGGTCCGCCTCGAAGGCCACGGCCGCGAACAGGACGTCGTCCCCGGCGCGGACCTCTCCTCCACGATCGGCTGGTTCACCAGCATGTACCCGGTCCGCCTGGACACGACGGGCCACGACGTGGACGAGGCGTTCGAGGGCGGAGCCGCGACCGGTTCAGTGGTGAAGTCCATCAAGGAGCAACTCCTCGCGATCCCGGACAAGGGCCTCGGCTACGGCCTGCTGCGCTACTTGAACGAGGGCACCGCGGCCGACCTCGGTGCTCTCGGCGCCGCCGGGCAGATCGGGTTCAACTACCTCGGCCGTTTCTCCTCCGCCGACATGCCGGAGGAACTCCGCGACCTCGGCTGGACCCAGCTCCCCGACGTGGCCCTCTCCCCGGACCTGGGCGGGATGCCCGCCATGACCACCGTCGAGATCAACTCGGCGGTCATCGACACCGACCTCGGCGCCCAGCTCGACGCCTCCGTCGGCTTCCCGGCCGGCGTCCTCACCCGCACCGAGGTCGAGGACCTGATGGCCCTCTGGTCGGCCGCCCTGAAGGCGATCACCACCCATGTCACCGAGGACCCGACGGCCGGCGGGCTCACCCCCTCCGACCTGCCCCTCGTCGACGTGACCCAGCGGGACATCGAGCAGTGGGAGGAGACCTACCCCGGCCTCAGCGACGTCTGGCCGCTCACCGCGCTCCAGTCGGGCCTGCTCTTCCAGTCCCTCCTGGACGACGACGCGGCACACGACGCGTACCAGATGCAGATCGCCTTCCACGTCTCCGGCCGTATCGACCCGACGCGGATGCGGGCCGCGGGCCAGGCCGTACTCGACCGCTACCCGAACCTCCGGGTCGCGTTCGTGACGGACTCGGCCGGCCGACAGGTCCAGGCCGTCGTGGACGGCGTCCGCCTCCCCTGGCGGGAGGTCGACCTGCGCGCACTCCCGGAGCGGGAGCGGGAGGAGGCGTTCGAGCGGTTCCTCGCCGAGGACCACACCGCCCACTTCGACCCGGCGGCCCCGCCGCTGCTGAGGCTGTCCCTGGTCCGGATGACCGACGACCGCTCCGAACTGGTCCTCACCGCCCACCACGTGCTGTTCGACGGCTGGTCCTTCCCGATCCTCATGCAGGACCTGCTCCACCTGTACGGCTCCGCCGGCGACCCGGCCGTCCTGCCCCGCACCCGCGGCTTCAAGGACTTCCTCACCTGGCTGTCCCGGCAGGACGAGGCGGAGACGGCCCGCGCCTGGGCGGCGGAACTGGCGGGCGTGGAGGAACCCACCCTCCTCGCACCCCCCAGCCCGGCCGGTGCCACGGAACAGGCCGGCGACCCGGAGGCGGACACGGCCACGGACGGCGGTGACCCCGGTGTCGGCCAGCTCGACGTGCGGCTGCCGCTCGACGAGGCCCGCGCCCTCAACCGCCGCGCCTCCGAACTCGGCATCACCGTCAACACGCTCGTCCAGGGCGCCTGGGCGGTCGTGCTGGGCCGGATGACGAACCGCGGGGACGTCGTGTTCGGCGCGACCGTCTCCGGGCGGCCGCCGACGGTGACCGACGTGGACTCGATGGTCGGACTCTTCATCAACACCCTGCCCGTGCGCGTCGAGTACGGCCCCGGCGACACCCTCGCCGACCTGCTCACCGGGCTCCAGCGGCGCCAGGCCGCGCTCCTCGACCACCATCACCACGGGCTGAGCGAGATCCACCGGACGACCGGGCTGAGCACCCTCTTCGACACCCTCGTGGTCTTCGAGTCCTTCCCGGTGGACAAGGAGGGCATCGACTCCGCCAACAGCGCCGCCGGGATCGCCTTCACCGGCATCCGCCCCTTCTCCGGCACGCACTACCCGCTGACGGTGATGGCGGCCGCCGACCCGCACCTCCAGCTGGTCCTCCAGTACCAGCGGGGCGTCTTCGACCAGGACACCGTCGAGGCGCTCGGCGGCCGGCTCGTACGGGTCCTCAGGCAGATGGCGGCCGACCCGTCGGTCCCGGTGGGCCGCGTCGACCTCCTCGAACCGGCCGAGCACGAGCGGCTCGCCGAACTGAGCGGCACCTCCGCCGACACCCCGGCGCTGACCGTCGCCGAACTGGTCGAACGGCAGGTCGCGGCCACCCCGGACGCGCCGGCCGTGGAGTACGGCGCCACGACGCTGACGTACGCCGGGCTGAACGCGGCGGCCAACCGGCTCGCCCGGGAGCTCGTCGCCCACGGCGTCGGCCCGGAGAGCGTGGTCGCGGTGGCCCTGCCCCGCACGGAGGGCCTGGCGGTGGCCCTGCTGGCGGTGCTGAAGGCGGGCGGCGCCCATCTGCCGATCGACCCGAGGTACCCGAGCCACCGTCTGGAGTACATCCTCGGCGAGGCCCGGCCCCAGCTGGTCCTCACCGACTCGGGGACGGTCTCCGTGCTTCCCCCGACGACCGTGCCGAAGCTGTACGTCGACGAGCTGGTCCTCCCGGCCGACGACACCGACCTCGGCCGCCCGGTCCACCCGGAGAACCTCGCCTACGTGATGTACACCTCCGGTTCGACGGGCACCCCGAAGGGCGTCGCGATCACGCACTCCAACGTGGTCAACGGCGTGCTGCGGCTGGCCGGCCCGGTGGGCATGGCGCCCGGCCGCCGGATGCTCGCGGGCACCTCGGTCAACTTCGACGTCTCGGTGTTCGAGCTGTTCACCACCCTCGCCCACGGCGGCACCGTCGAGATCGTCCGCGACGTGCTCGCCCTGGGGGAGCGCGAGGGCTGGCAGGGCTCCGTCATCAGCACCGTCCCGTCCGTCTTCGCCGAACTCGTCGACCAGCTCGCCGGCACCACCACCGTCGACACCCTGGTCTTCGCGGGCGAGGGCCTGTCCTCCGGGCTCGTACGCCGGGTCCGGGAGGTCTTCCCCGACGTGCGCGTGATCAACGCGTACGGCCAGACGGAGAGCTTCTACGCCACCCTCGCCGAGGTGGGCGACGCGACGGCCGGCGCCCCGATCGGCGCCCCGCTCGCCAACATGCGGGCCTACGTCCTCGGTCCGGGGCTCACCCCGGTGCCGCCGGGCGCGGTGGGGGAGCTGTACGTCGCGGGGAACGTCGGACGCGGCTACCGGGGGCGCCCCGAGCTGACCGCGGACCGGTTCGTCGCCGACCCGTTCGGCCCGCCCGGCTCCCGCATGTACCGCACGGGCGACCTCGCCCGGTGGAACACCGACGGGCAGCTGGAGTACGCCGGCCGCGGCGACGTCCAGGTCAAGGTGCGCGGCTTCCGCGTCGAACCCGGCGAGGTGGAGGCGGCCCTGACGGCCCACCCGGGCGTCGACCGGGCCGTGGTCGTCGCGAAGCCGTACGGGAACAGCCGGCGTCTCGTCGCCTACGTGGTGCCCGGCGCCGACCTCGACACCGACGAGTTGCGGGCCCACACCGCGGGCCGGCTCCCGGAGTTCATGGTCCCCTCCGCGTTCGTCCACCTGGACCGGCTGCCGCTCGCCCCGAACGGCAAACTCGACCACCGGGCGCTGCCCGAGCCCGAGTTCACCGGCGAGGCGTACCGGGCGCCGCGCACCGGCCGGGAGGAGGCCCTGGCGGCCCTCTTCGCCGAGGTGCTCGGCCTGGAGAAGGTCGGCATCGACGACGACTTCTTC
>NZ_LIQX01000412.1 GCF_001418475.1 Streptomyces ossamyceticus
ACCTGCTGCGCCCCGGGCAGCCGCTGCCCGGGGCGCAGCAGGTCGACGGTGGCCATCAGCCGGGTCAGCCGATCCAGCGGGGCCAGGCCCAGACGCAGCAGGGCGGCGTTGGCGACCAGCATGACGGCGAGACCGCCCACCAGGATGAACGCCTCGGTCAGCAGGACCGGTACGGAGACCGTCACCGGAGCCCACAGCAGCAGTGCCGTAGCGGTGCCCAGCACCAGGGCGTTGAGCCCGAAGATCCGCCAGAACAGCGACACCGGGGAAACGCCTCCCTCCGCGAACCGACCTCGGTTTCCCCTCCACTGTCGGTCGTCGTGGAACTCTGGGAACAATCGAAGCCTCTGATTGTGACCGTCCTCCCCCCACTCTGCCTTGAAATCCAGGAGGAAGCGAGGGAGGACGGTACCCATATCGGAGGTTGCGAGATACCCATGCGTATGGGTAACGCGGTTCCCGGGAAATGGGCCCCGCGCCCGATGGGTTTTCGGCGGGCGGACGAGCAGAGTCGAAGGTGACCGAGCAGCCCGGACGGCCGGCGCATACGGCGCCCCCGACCGTACGCCGCCGGACCGGGCGGCCGCTGCCGCGCCCGCCCCTCCTTCGGAAGGACCCTTCCCGTGCCCCTGGACCCCTCCCGGACCGATTCCCGTCCCGCACGCCTGACCTCGCACGACGCGCGGCAGCGTCTCGAACACGCCCGCAACAGCCGCATCGCCCAGCTCCGGGCGCTGCGGGACAGTGGGCAGAGCGCGGAGGACCCCCTGATGTCGGCGCAGGCCGACGCGATCGGCAAGGTCCTCAAGGAGATCGACGCGGCGTTCGCCCGTATCGACGAGGGCACCTACGGCACGTGCGTGGGCTGCTCCGCGCCTGTCCCGGCCGAGCGCCTGGAGATCCTCCCGTACACACGGCACTGCGTCACCTGCCAGCGCCGTGCCGCCGCCTGATCCACCCCGCCGTCCCGCCCGTTACTGTCTCCCGCCCTGCTCACAAGGGGTGAAGTGGTGAACCACCAGACCATCGGCGTCCAGGCCGCGCATCTGTCGCCCGAGGACCTCGCCGCGCTGCAGGAGAACCTGCACGAGCAACTCCTGTTCCGCCGGGAACAGCTGCGGCAGATCGCCGCGGCGTCCCGCGCCGAGGACCTGCGCCGGCGCCGCTGCCCGGCGCAGGACGAAGTCCACGTGAAGCTCGCCGCGTCCGCGCGTATGGTCCTCTCCGACGTCGAGGCGGCGCTGCGGCGTATCGCCGAGGGCCGCTACGGCGTCTGCCACCTGTGCCGGCGCCCCGTCGACCGCGAACGGCTGACGGTCGTGCCGCAGGCCCGTTACTGCGGGCGGTGCCAGCAGGTGCGGGAGGCCGGGCGATGACCGTCATCCGCCGCCCCCGCGCCACTTTCCCGGCCCGGCACCGGCCCTGGCCGCAGTGCCGACGGTGCTGCGGCCTCGCCCTCGACCTGGGCAGCCTGCGCACCCGCGCGTGGATCGCCGGCCGCGGCGTGATCCTCGACGTGCCCACGGTGACCTGTCCCGGCGCCGACGCGGTGTACCCGATCCAGCGCGGCACGATCGTGGACGTCCCCGGCACGGCCCGTATGCTCGACCGGCTGCTCGGTCACCGTCTGCCCGGCCTCACCCGCCCGTTGGTGGTGGTCACGACACCCGTGCTGGACGGTCCCCTCTACCGGGAACGGGCCCGCACCGCCGTGGAGGTGCTGCGGCCACGCGCGGTGCTGACCGTGCCCACGGCCCGCGCCGTCGCCCTCGCCGCCCGTGCCGACCTGTCGCGTCCGCTGCTGGTCGTGGACATCGGTGCCCATCTCACCGAGGTCGTCCTGCTGTGCGACGGCCTCGTCTTCGACGCCCGCCGTACGGCCCTCGGCACCGCCGACATCTCCCGCGCCGGTGACCCCGAGGAGATCGTCGGAGCGATCACCACCATGGTCACCTCGATGCTCCGGCAGGACCGCACGTCCCTCACCGCCGACGCGCTGAGCCGAGGCGTGCTCCTGGCGGGCGGTGGCGCTCTGCGCCCGGACATCACCTTCCGGCTCGGCGGCAGCCTGCGCACGTCGATGCGAGTGGTCCCGGCGCCGCACACGGCCGCCCTCCGCGGCGCCGCCGCCTTCCTCCAGTCCGCGCACGCCCACCCGTCGGCCGACGGCGCGTAGCGGGCGGCGGGCCGGCCCCGCCCGGCAGCCGGCACCGCGGGAGGGCCTCGCGGTGGACGGCGGGCGGTGGAGCGCGAGGTCGCCGAGGCTGAGGGCCAGGGGCCGTGTGGCGTCGTGGTCGGGGGTGTGGGCGCCGGGACCGGAGGGGGCGCGTCCGGCCTGTCGGCGGGGGTCGTACCGCTGGTCGGCGGAGTGCCTGGCCGCGGGCGTCGCGATGGGATGAACACGCAGGCCAGGGCACCGAGACGGGCGTGAGGACCACGCCCCTCGGGGCGCCGGCCCCCAGTGACGCATCGCCGACGCCCGTCGACCTGCCGGCCGACCGACCACACGCGGGAGAACCAAGTGAGATACCGGAAGACTCTGCCCTGGCTTGCCGCCGTCGCCTTCCTCGCGACCGCCTGCGGGGGCACGTCCGCGACCGGCACCGACGCCACGTCCACGACGTCCTCGGCTGCCGACGCTCCGTCCGGCGCCGACGAGAAGCGGAACAAGGCGCTGGTTCTGCGCCTGTACACGGAGGCGTTCAACAAGGGCCGGACCGGCGTGGTGAAGGAGCTCGTCGCCGCCGACCTCGTGCAGCACGAGAAGTCGGTGCCCGGCGGTGCCGACGGGCAGGTCGAGCTGTTCAAGAGGCTGAAGGCGAAGATTCCCGGCGCGGTGGCCACGGTCAAGCACGTGGCCGCCGACCGCGACCTGGTGGCGGTGCACTGGCACGCGTCGGCGACCCCGGGCAAGGAGGCGACCGGCCAGGCCAAGGTCGACCTGTACCGGGTCCGGGACGGCAGGGTGGCCGAGCACTGGGGCATCACGCAGACCGTCCCGAAGAAGACGGCCAGTGGGAACTCGCTGTTCAACGACGTGTACCGGTACCCGCAGGGGGCACCGGCGCTGTCCGAGGAACAGGAGGAGAAGAACCGGAAGTTCGCGGTCTCCGCGTACCGCAGGCTCTCCGACGGTGACGTGAACGTGATCGACGAGAGGTGGGACTCCCGGTACTACCAGCACAACCCGGCGATCACCAACGGCACTGCCCCGCTGAAGCAGTTCCTGCAACAGGGCGCGCAGGACGGAGCGTCGACCGGCGGCGACTCCGACGCGGACGCTCCCGCCGCCGAGGGGAAGACCCGGTTCGGGCACACTCTCGCCGACGGGGATCTCGTGTGGGTCTTCAGCTCCGACTACGTCGTCGCCGACCTCTTCCGCGTGGTCGACGGAAAGATCATCGAGCACTGGGACGTCGCCGCCGACGGGCAGTAGCCCGGGAGCCGAGCCGGCGGCCCTCTTCGGACCGAGGCAATCACCCCGGTACCCAGGAGCCGAGGCCGGGACGAACCCCGCCGCCGGCCGCCGGCCGTCGGGAGGCGGTGCGCCCGGCGGCCGGTCAGCGGCGGTGGCTCACCAGGTGTGGGCCACGTCCACCACGAGATGCCCGTCCAGCTGCAGCACCCGGAAGGGCAGTCGGGCCCGCACTCCGAGTCCGAACTGGGTCTGGCCCTCGAAGGAGCCGCCGAACTTCGCGTCCCGGAAGGTGCGGTACCCGGTGAGGTTCACACCCGGCAGCGGCTTCCCGACCTTGCCGGGGTAGGTGGGAGCGCCGGAGTCGTAGGCCGGTGCCCGCACGACGACCTCCAGGATGGCGCCGCCGGTGACCGGGATGGTCTCGCCGGTCGGGTCCTGGATGAACCGGTCCACGTACTGCACGGTGTAGCCGAGCTGGTCCGCGGACGCACCGGGGACGTCGACGACGAACCGGTCGTAGCAGTCGTGGCGGCCGGTCCTGGCGTTCGTGATGTACTCGCCCGCCGTGCTGGACCAGTCCGTCTTGGTGAGACTGCCCCAACCGGTCGGGCACGCGGTCGCCGCGCGCGGGGCGGCGGCCGGAGCGGCCACGCTCGGTACCGCGGCCACACCCAGTGCGGCGGTCACGAGGGCGGCGGTCACACAGACCGTTCTGCTTCTAGTCATTCTGTTCCCCCCAAGGGTACGAATGTCCGACATCAGGGGAGACATGCGGATCGCCCCGACGGTTGCACTCCGCTTACCGGAAAGTGGAAATTCCGCTCACCGGAGGGGGAAGGGTTCGGCTGCCGGTCATGACCGGCAGCCGCGGCGCTCCTGACGTAGGCCAGACAATGCGGTGCGGTCTGCCGGACGGCAGGAGACGCTGATGTGGTGAATCAACTGCGGGAGATCGTGGGCCTGGTCGGCGGTGTGCTGGGCCAGGACGTCATCGGCACCTACCTCCACGGCTCCTCCGTGCTGGGCGGCCTCAGGCCGGCCGGCGATGTGGACGTGCTGGTCGTCTCCCGGCGGCGCGTGGACGAGCGGGATCGACGGACACTCCTCGATGGGCTGCTCCGGATCTCCGGCGACCGCAACAGGGCCCGCCCGGTCGAACTCGCCGTGGTCGTCCGGTCCGAGGTCCGGCCGTGGCGGTACCCGCCGACCGGCGACTTCCTCTACGGCGAGTGGTTGCGTGCCGCGTACGAGGCCGGGGAGGTTCCCCGGCCGGAGCCGATGCCCGATCCGGCCCTGCTGAATCACCATGACGCCGACCGGCGACCACCCGCTCACCGGCCTCGCCCGGCGCAGGTCCTCGCCCCGGTGCCGCGGGCCGACCTGGTCCGGGCGAGTGTGGCGGGCATCCCCGGTCTGCTCGACGACCTGCGGAGCGACACCCGCAACGTCCTGCTGACCTTCGCCCGCATCCGGAGCACGCTCGCCACCGGCCGGATCATGCCGAAGGACACCGCCGCCGACTGGGCCCTCGCCCAGCTCCCGCCCGAGCACCGCGCCGCCCTCAGGCAGGCCAGGCAGCTCTATCTCGACTGCCCCTACGCCGAGGAGAGCTGGAGCGACGCGTTGCGGGCGCGGGTGGGGCCGCACGTGGACCACGTGCTCGCCGAGATCGACCGGCCGCGCACCCGAACCCCCGTGGGGTCGAGGGCCGCTGTCTCAGCTGCCGGTGTCGACACCGACGGTGGTCCACCCGCGCCTGCCGAGCCCGCCGACAGCCCCTAGCGGAAGGCGGCGACGTGGCGTCGGGCCCAGTCGTCGAACGTGCGGGCCGGGCGGCCGAGGAACTGCTCGACGACGGGACTGACCCGTTGTTCGGCGAGGGTGGGCTCGCCGAGGATCGTCAGCGTCGTCTCCACCACCGGCTCGGGCATGAAGCGCAGCATCTGCGCGCGGGCCTCCTCACGGGTCTGCTCGACGAAGCGGACGGGTTCGCCGAGCGCGTCGGCCAGCGACTCGGCCCGTTGGCGGGGCGTGGTGAGCGCGGGCCCGGTCAACTCGTGGATCCTTCCGGTGCGGTGGTCCTCCCGCAGGGCCGAGGCGGCGACCTCGGCGATGTCGTCCGGGTCGATGGTCGGCAGGCCGATGTCGGCGAAGGGCGCGCTGACAGTCCGCCGGGCGCGGACGGACTCGGCCCAGGCGTAGGCGTTGGAGTGGAAGCCGCCGGGGCGCAGGATCGTCCAGGCCATGCCCGACTCCCGGACGGCGTCCTCGATGGCGCGCGCGACGTCACCGTGGGAGGCCGAGCCGGGCCGGGTCGCCACTCCCTGGGAGGACAGCAGGACGACCCGCTCGACGCCGCCCGCCTTGGCGACATCGAGGATGTCCCGGGTGCTCAGCAGGTGCGCGCTGGGACCGCCGTTCTGCAGGAACAGCGCGTCGGCGCCGTCGAACACGGGCCGAAGGCTCTCGGGGTCGGTCAGGTCGGCCCGTACGTGCTCGACGTTCTCCGGCACATCGGCGTCGGAGATCCCGCGGGATGTCGCGGTCACCCGTGCACCGGATGCCGCGAGGGTCCGCACCAGCGATCGGCCCACGTTGCCGGTCGCCCCCGTCACTACGAACATGAACAACTCCCTTGTCAGTAAGGCATGTTGTCGCCGCCCGAGTGGGCGGGACCGTCGTCCGGGAGCTGCTCTCCGGGCGACACGGGGACGCTAACACCGTCGGTATAGTAGGTACCTAGAGGAAAGTGACTATCCCGAAGGGGTGTTCATGACGGCGGGCGACACCGACTGGGTGGCAGCGGCCACGACCGACCCCGAACTCGCCTGTCCGACCAGCGCGGTCGTCGACATCGTGTTCAGCCGTTGGACCACGCCGATCCTGTGGACCCTCCACACGGAGGGCCGCCGGCGGTTCGTCGAGCTGCAACGGCGGATCGGCACGATCACCCCGAAGGTGCTGACGCAGCGGCTGCGCCAACTGGAACGCGACGGCCTGGTCGAGCGCACGTACCACCCGGAGGTGCCTCCCAGGGTGGAGTACGAGATCACCGACCTGGGCCGCAGCCTGGCCCCCCTCTTCGCGCACCTCGCCACGTGGGCCGCCGGCAACCTGGACAAGGTCGAGCGGGCCCGCGACGACTTCGACGCGGACCCGTCGCGGGGCGCTCTCCCGTCCCCTTGACGGTTCCCTCCGTCGAGGCGACCGCTACCCCTGTCGCCGGCCGTTCGCGCGGCGGGCCAGGAGCAGGGCCACGTCGTCGTCCGGCTCGGGGGTGAGGGCCGCGAGCAGCAGGTCGCAGGTCTGTTCCAGGGGGAGTCGGGTGTCGTCGAGGACGCGCATCACGTTGTGCAGTCCCGCGTCGACGGACATTTCGTGGCTCTCGACCAGGCCGTCCGTGAACAGGGCGAGCAGGGCCCCCTCGGCGAGTTCGTGCTCGCCGACGGTGAAGGGGACGCCACCCACCCCGAGGGGGACACCGGCGGCGATGTCGAGGAGTTCGGCCTTCCCGTGCGGGCCCACCAGGACCGGCGGGAGATGGCCCGCACGGGAGAGTTCGCAGCGGCCGCGGCGGGGGTCGCAGACGACGTAGAGGCAGGTGGCCAGGGTGTCGGAGTCGCCGAGGGAGGCGGTGAGGCCGTCGAGGTGGTGCAGCAGCTCGGCGGGGGGCAGGTCGAGCCGGGCCAGGGCGCGGGTGGCCGTGCGGAGCTGGCCCATGATCGCCGCCGCGTGCACCCCCTTGCCCATCACGTCCCCGACGACGAGTCCGATCTTGCCGTCGTCGAGGGGCAGCACGTCGAACCAGTCCCCGCCCACCTCGCTGATGGCGGGCCGGTAGCGCGAGGCGACCTCCATGCCGCCGTGGTGCGGCGGCGCCTGGGACAGCAGGCTGCGCTGGAGGGTGAGCGCGATGTCCCGTTCCCGTCCGTACAGCCGCGCGTTGTCGATGCAGATGGCGGCGCGCGCCGCCAGTTCGACGGCGAGGGTGACGTCCTGGTCGTCGAACGGGCGGGGGTTGACCGTGCGGCACAGGCTGAGGGTGCCCAGGACCTCGCCGCGGGCCATCAGAGGCACGGCCAGATACGAGTGGACGCCGGCGCTCCGCAGGGTCTCGGCCGCGGCGTCGTCGCGGGCGATGCGCCGCAGCACCGTGTCGTCGACGTGTGCCCGTAGGAGGGGGCGTGCCTCGCGGACGCACTGGGTCACCATCCGGGACGGGCTGTACAGGGCGGGCTGCCCGACCGGGTTGGCGGCCTCGATGGCGTCGGTGGGGTGGCTCGCCTTGAGGGCGAGGGCCCAGAAGTCGAGGGAGCCGTCAGCGCGGGGCGCGGCCGAGCCGCCGGGGTTGACGACGGCGTCGAGGGCGTCCACGGCCGCGAGGTCGGCGAGCTGGGGAACGGCCACGTCCGCCAGCTCGCATGCCGTCCGGCGCAGGTCGAGCGTGGTGCCGATGCGGACTCCGGCGTCGGCGATCACCGCGAGCCGTTCCCGCGCCTGGGCGACCTCGGCCGCCGCCCGCTCCCGCTCGGAGACGTCCAGGACGGAGATCGCCAGGCCCAAGACCCGCCCGTTCGGGTCCTCGATGCGGTGGTACGACTCCGAGAAGGCGTGGTCCTCGGTGTCGGCCTCCGTATGGCCGACCGTCTGCTGGTCGAGCAGCGGCTCACCCGTCCGCAGGACGTAGCGCATCCGTGACTCGATGGCGTCGACGTCGAGGGCGGGCAGCACCTCGCCGACGCGGCGGCCCAGCACGGCCGCCTCGGGCACTCCGTTGAGGCGTTCCAGCGACGGGTTGACGCGCAGCCATCTGAGGTCCGGGTCGAAGACGGCGATCCCCACCGGCGACTGGCTGACCAGGATGTGGGAGAGCGCCAGATCGCGTTCGACGTTGCGGACGGTCTCCGCGTCGGCGCCCAGGCCGAGGGCGAAGATGTCGCCGTCGGCGTCGCGCAGTTGCATGGTGCGGAACTCGACGCGGCGGGTGGAGCCGTCCTTGTGCCGCACCGGGAAGACCCCCGCCCAGCGTGCCCCGGTGCGGACGTTGCGGAACAGCTCGCGCGCCCGTGTCTGGTTCTCCGGTGCGACGAGCAGCGCGCCCGCGTCCTCGCCCAGCGCCTCCGCCGCGGTGAATCCGAGCAGGGACTCCGCTTCGGGGCTCCACAGGGCGATCCGGCCGTCGCTGCCGAGGACGAGTGCCGCCACGCGCAGCACGTCGAGCAGCCCGCCGGGCGCGGCCGTGATGCCGTCCTGCCGGCCGCTTCCGGTCCGGGTCTCTGGCTCGGGCATACCGGACACTCCTTCCGGCGGCGGCGCGGGAAACCGGTCCCGTGCTGCCGGGCCCCCTGTCAGTCATACCTCCGACCCCGCGCCACCGCACGCCATCACGGTCCACGCCGAGGGGGCTCGGCGCCGTCGCAGGGATCGGGAACGGTCCCGGAGGGTGGATCGCCATGCGGGGAAAGTTCACGTACCTTCAGTACGTGAAGGACGGGGGGAGCGGATGACGACGCGAGGCACTCGGGCGGAGCAGCGGGAGCGGACCCGGCAGGCGCTGGTGCGGGAGAGCCGCCGGTTGTTCGCCACACTGGGGTACGGGGCCGTGGGGCTGTCGGAGATCGTGCGGGCGGCGGGCGTCACCAAGGGCGCGCTGTACCACCACTTCTCCAGCAAGGCCGAGTTGTTCCGGGCCGTGCTGGAGCAGGTGCAGGAGGAGGTGGCCGAGCGGATCGCCGAGACGGCGGACGCCCGGGAGGACACCTGGGAGCAGCTGGTCTCGGGATGCCAGGCGTTCCTCACCGTCTCCACGGACCCGGTGATCCAGCGCATCATGCTCGTCGACGGTCCCGCCGTGCTGGGCTGGAGCGAGTGGAGGGCCATGAACGAGACGACGTCGGGGCGGCACCTGGCTCAGGTGCTCGGGGATCTGATCGAGGAGGGGACGATCACCGCGCAGCCGGTCGAGCCGCTCACCCATCTGCTGTCGGGCGCGATGAACGAGGCGGCACTGTGGCTGGCCGCCTCCAAGGACCCCGCCGACCTCGACGACACGCAGAACGCCCTGGTGGCGATGTTGCGGGCCCTCCGGGCGACCTGACACGGGCCGGTGCCCCCGCCGCGGGCGCACGCGGCGGGGGCACCCCCCTCGGTGCGGGTGGGCGGGCCGGTCAGGCCACGTCGAGGGAACGGCCCGCGCGGTGCGCGCAGGCGTAGCAGCCGCCCTGACCGCGGCGGATGTTGTTGAGCGCGGGCGTACCGATGTGGCCGCAGGTCATGCAGCGGCACCTCCATCGGTCCCGTACCCGTCCGGGGAACGGCTCCAGCGGCTCCATGCCGACCGCCCGCATCTCCGCCTCGGCCGCAGCACGGTCCACCGGGGCCCGCCCGGCGCAGGCGCGGCAGCCGCCCTTCCCGGCGCGGATCCCGAACAGCCTCGGGTGGACGGTGCGGCCGCAGACGACGTGCCGGCACAGCCATCGGACCCTGGCCCCCGGGTACGGTTCCAGCGGTTCGAAGCCCGCGGCGCGCATGTCGGCCTCGGCCTGCGCCCGGCCGGCGGCCCGTCGCCGCTCCCCCGCGGCGAT
>NZ_LIQX01000413.1:0-734 GCF_001418475.1 Streptomyces ossamyceticus
GTCCGCGGAGGGGGCACGGGGGTGCGTGGGCGGTGTGTTGCCCGTTGGCGGCGTACGCGCCGGAGCGGGTGTACGTCGTGGACGGGCTGTCCAAGCGGGTGGCGCCGGGGCTGACCGTCGGGTTCCTCGTGGCGCCCGAGGGGCGGGCCGAGGAGGCCGGGGACGCGCTGCGGTCCGGGGGATGGGCCGCGGGGAGGTTCGCCCTGGAGGCGGCGGTGCGGTGGATCGCGGACGGGACGGTCGCCCGGCTCGTCGCCGCGAAGCGCGAGGACGCGGCGGCCCGGCAGCGGCTCGTGCGCGAGGGCCTCGCCGGGTTCGCCGTACGCGGGGACGCGCGCGCCTACTACGCCTGGTGGGAACTGCCGGAGCCCTGGCGGGCCGACACGTTCTGCGCGGCGGCGGCGGAACGCGGGGTGGCGGTGACACCGGGACCGGCGTTCAGCGTGCCCGCGGTCGCGTCGGGGGTGCCGATGGCATCCACGGCGATGTCGGCGATGGCGGTGTCGGGGCTGTCGGAAGGGGCTGGGCGGCCGGTGCGGAGGGCGGGGCGGGCCAAGGCCAGCCCCTTCAACTGCGTCCGGCTGGGACTTGCGTCGGCGGGTCCGCGGGAGCTGGCGGAGGCGTTGGCGGTGCTGGCGGACGTCGCCCGAGGAGGCCGGTGAGCCAGGCTGCTGCTGCCACGGTGGCACCGAGGGCGAGGAGGCCCCAGGTGACGGTGCGCAGGGTGCCGGTGA
>NZ_LIQX01000413.1:751-2359 GCF_001418475.1 Streptomyces ossamyceticus
CCGACGCCGTCGCGCACACCGCACGACGGCGTCGGGTGGCGATCAGGATCCCCACCGTGGCCAGTACGAGCGCGCCGACCGGAAACCAGAACGCGGCGACTTCGAGCATGCGATACCCCTTCCGCAGCTGGACGAGTTCCTCCGCCGACAGCACCGTGACCTCGGTGTGCGCGACCGGGATGCGATGGGCGAACGGCACGTGGTCGCGGGCGAGTTGCCGCTTGACCCGTTCGCCGACCGGCGCCAGGTCGAAGGTCACCGGTCGCGCCCCGTGCCCGCTGCCGCCGGCGCTCTTCGCGCGGACCGCCCGCAACACCGCGTCGTGGGCCGCCCGGTTGGCCGTGAGCCATGCCGTACGGAACGCCTCGGTCCGGGTGAACGACCGGGCCGCGTCGTGCGTGAAGTCCCGCACGGGTTCGCGCAGCGGCGGCCGGACCCGCACCTCGCGCATGATCCCGGTGGCGACCGCGTCCGCGAGGGCCTCCCGTACGTCGGGGTCGGCGGCGAGCGGTGCGGTGACGGCCTCGTAGCGGGCCCGGTCGCCGAGCTCGTACGTCGCCCACGCGGCCAGCGCGCCCACCGGCGCGAACAGGCAGGCGAGCAGGATCAGCGCGGTCGACAGGGGGCCGCGAGCACGAGGGAACACCCTCTCAGGCAAGTCTCCCGGCGGCGCCCGCGCGAGCGGTGACGCCGCGTCTGACTGCGAATGGCCCCCCAGGACAAGCCGAACGGCTGCCGCCGGCCTACGGGGGGCGCCTTATAGCTCGGGGGTGCGTGTTCGTCGGCGGGTGCGGGTTCGTCGTGGTTTCTCGCGCAGTTCCCCGCGCCCCTGAAGGCTTGGGCCTGCGGCCCGGCCTTCATCCCCGTGGCGCCGTTGAAAAGCACGGGGCGCGGCCCCGGTCGCTTTTCAGGGGCGCGGTGAACCGCGCGAACAGCCCCCACTCACCCGCACCCGCCAACGAACCGCGCACCCTGGAGCCATGAGGCGCCCGGCGCCCGGCGCCCGGCAGCGCCCTCCGGTGGAGTACTCCGCCGAACGGGTGTTTCCTGGACAGGGGGAGCAAGGAGCCCGATCATGCGGATCCCACTCGCTCCACGGACCCTCGCCGCGACCGTCCTCGCCGGCGGTGTCGTCACCGTCGCGGCCCTCGGGACGACGGCCCAGGCGGCCGGTCCGACGCACGACGACCACTCCGGCCGACTGGTCAGGGGTACCGTCGTCGCCCGCGGCGACCTCAATCTCCGGGAACAGCCGACCACCCGCTCCGATGTCGTCGGCTTCGTGGCACCCGGCGCGCATGTCCGCGTCGAGTGCGCCGTACGGGGCCAGAGCGTGTTCGGCGAACGTCACTGGTACTGGCTGCCCGAGGAGCGCGGCTGGGCCAACGCGGTGTTCGTGGACACGGGCCACCGCTCCGTGCCGAACTGCACCGACCCGTGCCCGCGCTGGAAGGACTGTGATCCCTGCCGGAGCGGCCACGGCGGCCACGACAACGGCTCCGGATCGGACTCCGGAACCGTGACGTTCACCTGGACCTTCACCGCCTCCGGCACCTGGGAGTGGGACGACTGACCCTCCACAGGTCCCCCACAGGCCCTCATCGGCCC
>NZ_LIQX01000414.1:0-6759 GCF_001418475.1 Streptomyces ossamyceticus
GGTGGCTGTCCGCATGCGGACGCGGCGTGAGGCACGTTGGCTCGCCCTGAGGCAGCACGGGTCCTCCGATCCTCGGCGGCGCAAGGGATGTGCCGCCGACCGTGCCGCCGGAGGGCAGACCCATGCGTACGTCTCAGCTACTCCTCCGCTCCGGCCTGACCATGGCGGCCACCGCGCTGCCGATCGCCCTGGCCACGCCGTCGGCCGCCGTCCCCACGGGGATCTCGGTGAGCACCACCGGGTCCTCGGTCACCGTCACCACCAGCGATTGCCCGAACAGCACCAACGGCGCGTTCGGTACGGCCTCCCTGCTCGCGAGCGGGCAGGCGAACTTCTCCCAGGGGCGCCAGGCGACCCTCGTGGGCACGAGCACCAGCCAGTCGGCCTCGTGGATCAATGTGACCCCCGGGACCTACACCGTGATCGTGGTGTGCCGGGACGGGACCACGGCGGGCACCCAGTCCGTCATCGTCACCGCCGCCACGCCCACGATCTCCGCGACCGCCTCGCCCTCACGGGGTGTCATGGGCGGTATGGGCGGGGCCAGCGAGGAATACGGCACCGTCACCCTGGTGGGCGGTGGCGCGCTGGTGGCCGCCGGCACGGTGGCCGCGGTCTGGTACCTGCGCCGCCGCGCCAAGCCGCACCGGCTGTGAACACCGGGCGGGCGGTCGCCGTGCGACAACGGACGACCGCCTGCTCGCGCTCGCACGACCCGGCCGTGCTACGCCCGCTCCGCCGCCGCTCCCCCGCCGGCGTCCGGCAGCGCGGCATCCGCGGCTCCGCCTTCCGACGCTCCGCCCTCGGAGGTTCCGTCTTCCGACGCTCTGCCGTCCGGCAGTGCGGCATCCGAGGTTCCGCCGTCCGGGAGGCGCTCGAACTCCGTCAGGGCGTTCCGCAGCCACTGGGCCCAGAAGGTCTCCAGGTCGATGCCGGCCCGCAGGATCAGATGCTGGAGGCGGTCCTGCGCGGAGTCCCTGCCCGGCCCGAAGTCCCGCTTCTCGATCTCCTCGTACTCCGCCAACTGCCGCTCGTGCAGGGTGAGATGGCGCCGCAGATCGTCTTCAAGGCCGGTCGTGCCGACGACCGCCGCGGCCCGCAGCCGGACGAACAGGGCGTCACGCCACGGCTTGGGCTCCTGGGGGGCGGAGGTCCAGCGGGCCAGTTCCTCACGGCCCGCCGGGAGGACCTCGTAACTCTTCTTCTGCCCCCGGGCCGGCCGTTCGGCGGGCAGGGCGCGGATGTGACCCTCGCGCTCCAGTTTTCCCAGCTCGCGATAGATCTGCTGGTGCGTCGCCGACCAGAAGTAGCCGATCGACCTGTCGAACCGCCGGGTCAGCTCCAGGCCCGACGAGGGCTTTTCGAGCAGGGCGGTGAGGATCGCGTGCGGGAGTGACATGCGCTCATCCTAGGAAGGGCCGATGAGCACCGGCCCCTCCACGCACCGCGCCGACCCGCCGCACTCCCCGCCCGTCCTGTCACTGCCGCTCCGTCGGCCTGATACAGCCGCCCCGCCCGTTCTCATGCTGCCGCCCCGCGCGTCCCGCTACAGCCGCGCCGCCAGCTCCGTCCCCTGCTTGATCGCGCGCTTGGCGTCCAGTTCGGCCGCCACGTCCGCGCCGCCGATGAGGTGCGCGGTCCGTCCGGCGGCGACGAGGGTGTCGTAGAGGTCGCGGCGCGGTTCCTGGCCGGTGCAGAGCACGACCGTGTCGACCTCCAGGACCTGGCGGACGCCGTCGACGGTGATGTGCAGTCCGGCGTCGTCGATCAGGTCGTACTGCACGCCGGGGACCATGACGACACCCCGGTGCTTCAGCTCGGTGCGGTGGATCCAGCCGGTGGTCTTGCCGAGGCCCGCGCCGACCTTGGAGGTCTTCCGCTGGAGGAGGTGGACCGAGCGCGGCGGCGCCGGGCGCTCTGGGGCGGCGAGGCCGCCGGGGGCGCGGTAGTCCATGTCGACGCCCCACTGGCGGAAGTACGCCGCCGGGTCCTCGCTCGTCTTCTCCCCGCCGTCGGTCAGGTACTCGGCGACGTCGAAACCGATGCCGCCGGCGCCCAGGACGGCGACCCGGTCACCCACCGGGGCACCGTCCCGCAGGACGTCGAGGTAGCCGACCACCTTGGGGTGGTCGGCGCCCGGCAGGTCGGGGGTGCGCGGAGTGACGCCGGTGGCGACCACGACCTCGTCGTACTCCGTGAGGTCGTCGGCCGTGACGGGGGTGTCCAGCCGCACGTCGACGCCGTGGGTGTCGAGCTGGTGGCGGAAGTAGCGCAGGGTTTCGTCGAACTCCTGCTTGCCGGGGACCTTGCGGGCCACGTTGAGCTGGCCGCCGATCTCGCTCGCGGCGTCGAAGAGGGTGACGTCGTGGCCGCGTTCGGCGGCGCTCACGGCGCAGGCGAGGCCCGCCGGGCCCGCGCCGACGACCGCGATCCGCTTGCGCAGCCGGGTCGGCGACAGCACCAGCTCGGTCTCGTGGCAGGCGCGCGGGTTGACCAGGCAGGAGGTGATCCTGCCGCTGAAGGTGTGGTCGAGGCAGGCCTGGTTGCAGCCGATGCAGGTGTTGATGGCCTCCGGCCGGCCCTCGGCGGCCTTGTTGACGAAGTCCGGGTCGGCGAGCATCGGGCGGGCCATGGACACCATGTCGGCGTATCCGTCGGCCAGCAACTCCTCGGCCAGCTCTGGGGTGTTGATGCGGTTGGTGGTGACGAGGGGGACGGACACCTCGCCCATGAGCTTCTTGGTGACCCAGGTGTACGCGCCGCGCGGCACCGAGGTCGCGATGGTGGGGATGCGGGCCTCGTGCCAGCCGATACCGGTGTTGATGAGAGTGGCGCCCGCGGCCTCGACGGTCTTCGCCAGGGTGACCACCTCGTCGAGGCTGGAGCCGCCGGGCACCAGGTCGAGCATCGACAGCCGGTAGACGACGATGAAGTCCTCGCCGACCGCCTCGCGCACCCGGCGCACGATCTCCACGGGGAAGCGCATGCGGTTCTCGTACGAGCCGCCCCAGCGGTCGTCGCGGTGGTTGGTCCCGGCGGCGATGAACTCGTTGATCAGATAGCCCTCGGAGCCCATGATCTCGACACCGTCGTACCCGGCCTGCCGGGCGAGCAGGGCCGCCCGCGCGTAGTCGTCGATGGTCTGCTCGACCTCGGCGTCGGTGAGGGCGTGCGGCACGAACGGGCTGATCGGTGCCTGGAGGGCGCTCGGGGCGACCAGGTCGGCGTGGTAGGCGTACCGCCCGAAGTGCAGGATCTGCATCGCGATACGGCCGCCCTCGCGGTGGACGGCGTCGGTGATCTCGCGGTGCTGGTCGGCCTCGGCGTCGGTGGTGAGCTTGGCGCCGCCCTCGTAGGGGCGGCCGGCCTCGTTGGGTGCGATGCCGCCGGTGACGATGAGGCCCACTCCTCCGCGTGCCCGGGCCGCGTAGAACTCCGCCATCCGCTCGAAGCCGCGCTCCGCCTCCTCCAGGCCGACGTGCATGGAGCCCATGAGCACGCGGTTGGGGAGCGTGGTGAAGCCCAGGTCGAGGGGGCTCAGCAGGTGGGGGTAACGGCTCATCGGGGCCTCCATGCGTGGCGTCGTCACCAAGGTTGTAGACGACGCCACGCGGTTTATGCAACTAGTTGCACAACGGCTGAGGGCAAGGCCACACGAGGTGCCCATCGGTGTGGAGCCGGTCGGCCGCCGCGCCCGTCGGCCTGGTGCCGGTCAGCCGCCCGTGGATCTGTGCCGGTCAGCCGCCCGCCGGTCTGGTGCCGGTCACCACGTGGGCGGCTCTCTCCTCCGAGACGGCTGTCCCGGCGATGAGGCCGACACCACGGAGGACGTCGACGGCGTGCGGTTCCTGGCGTTCGCTGGTCTCGACCAGCAGGCAGCCGCCGGGGGCGAGCCACCGCGGTGCTTCGGCGGCGACCCGGCGCAGGACGTCGAGGCCGTCCGTGCCGCCGTCGAGGGCGACGAGCGGCTCGTGGTCGCGGGCCTCGCCGGGCAGCAGCGGTACGTCGCCGGTGGGGACGTACGGCACGTTCGCCGCGAGGATGTCGACGCGCCCCCGCAGCCCGGCGGGGAGCGCCGTGAACAGGTCGCCCTCGTGGGCGTGGCCGCCGTACGGGGCGATGTTGCGGCGGGCGCAGCGCACCGCCGCCGGGTCGATGTCGGCGGCGTGCAGTTCGGCGCCGTCGAGCGACGCGGCCAGGGCGGCGCCCAGCGCTCCCGAACCACAGCACAGGTCGACGACGACCGAGGCGTGGGGGACGGCGGCGAGGGCCCGCTCGACGAGGAACTCGGTGCGGCGGCGGGGCACGAACACACCGGGGTCGACGGCGATGCGCAGCCCGGCGAACTCGGCCCAGCCGAGGACGACTTCGAGGGGGACTCCGCAGACGCGGCGGTCGACCATGGCGGTGACGTCGTCCGGTGTCCGTGCGGTGGTGAGGATCAACTCCGCCTCTTCTTCGGCGAAGACGCAGCCCGCGGCGCGCAGGGCCGCGACGACGGAGGCGGTGGTGGTGAGAGGTGGCATGACAGCCGAGAGCCTTTCGGTGGGCCGAAGGGCGCTCCCGCGGTGGCCTACCGGCCGTGCACCGCGCGGTGTTGAGGTGAGAGCACCCGACCTGACACAGCGGTAATGGGTCTCACCTCCTCGGTCACGTGGCGACTGGCCCGGTCACCCTACCTCATGGTCACGACGGGCCGTCCGGAGCGCCGTACCTCCGCACGCGCCCGGTTCTCGACCGCCCCGTCACACGCCGACGTGCTCCTCCCCCGCCTCCACCGCCGGCACTCGGGCCGCCATGAAGCGGGTCGTGCGGCGCAGCCGGAAGCCGAGGGACTCGTAGAGGCGGATGGCGGTGGCGTTGGTCGCGGCGGTGTGCAGGAACGGGGTCTCGCCCCGCTCGCGGATGCCGTGGGCGACGGCGTGGATCAGCCGGGTGGCGAGCCCTTCGCCCCGGAAGGCCGGGGCGGTGCAGACCGCGCTGATCTCGGTCCAGCCCGGCGGGTGCAGCCGCTCGCCGGCCATCGCGATCAGCGCGCCGCCCCGGCGGATGCCGAGGTAGGTGCCGAGTTCGATCGTGCGGGGCAGGAAGGGGCCCGGCTGGGTGCGTTCCACGAGGTCGAGCATCTCGGGCACGTCGGCCGAACCCAGCGGTACGGCCTCGGCGTCCGGGGCGGCGGCGATCCCGTCGTCCACGAACTGGACGCCCTCGAGGTCGAAGGTGACCTCCCAGTCGGCCGGGAAGCTCCCGCTGTACGCGGGGACCGCGACCTCCGTGCCGGGACCGGCCAGGGCGGCCAGGTCGGCCCAGTCGTGGGCACCGGGGTGGTGGGGCAGGCCGAGCCACGGTGAGACATCCACGGGATAGCGCAGCACGCGGCCGGACCGCTCGGCGAAGTGGGCGTGCGGCCCGGTCAGGGAGGCGCGGGCGGGGTTGTCGAGGACGTGCGGCACGGTGTCCGCGACGTGCGGCACGGTGTCCGTGCCCCTGAGGTCGCTCGCGTACTCGGTCATGCGCTCTCCGTTCCCCTCCGCTGCCCTCCGGCCACCGGCACGTTCACGACCGGGCCGGCCGATGATGGCAAGGGGGATCACGGAGCCGCTATTCCCCGGCGCGGTGAAGAGTTCATACCGCCGCGACGATCACCGCCCGCCCCGATGATCGAGCACCCGCTCCGGACACGTACGGTTGTATGACTCAGCTGTCACCGCCGCCGTCAATGTTGGACTCGTATGAACGTCACCCGAGGTTTCACCGGGCGCCCCCGCGTCAGCGATCCGGGACTGCCGCCCGGCCAGTACGACGCGGGCGACGACTGGCCGGTACTGTCCGCCGAGGTCACACCCGACCTTGCGCCCGCCGACTGGACGTTCCGGATCGACGGGCTGGTGGCGCGGCCGCACACCTGGGACTGGGACGCGGCGCACGCGCTGCCCGGGTCGGTGTACGAGGGCGCCATCCACTGTGTGACGAGCTGGTCGAAGTTCGGGGTGCGCTTCGGGGGTGTCTCGCTGGACGTGTTCCTGGACGCGGTGCGGCCCGACGCCTCCGCCACGCACGCGGTCGCGTACTCGCACAGCGGCTACACCACGAACCTGCCGCTCGCCGACCTCACCGGCGGGCGCGCCTGGATCGCCTGGGAGTACGGGGGCGAGCCGCTGCCCGCCGAGCACGGCGGCCCGGCCCGGCTGCTGGTGCCGCACCTGTACTTCTGGAAGAGCGCCAAGTGGATCGCGGGCATCAGGCTCCTCGACCACGACGAGCCCGGCTTCTGGGAGCAGAACGGCTATCACGCGCGGGGCAACCCGTGGGAGGAGCAGCGGTACTCCGGTGACTGAGACAGCGACGGCGACGACTGCGACGGCGACACAGCCGGGGACGACCACGGCGACCACGACGGTCGCCACGGCCTCGACCAGCACGACGGTCGCGGGGACCGGGAGGACCGCCGCCCCCGGGTTCACGCCGCCCACGCGGTTCGCCGNNGGGCGGCGGCGCTCTGGCAGACGGCGACGTTGACGGAGATCCGGCGCGAGACGGCTCGGGTCGCCACGTTCCGGTTCGCGGTGCCGGGCTGGGCGGGGCATCTTCCGGGCCAGCATCTGATGCTGAGGCTGACCGCCGAGGACGGATACCGGGCCCAGCGCCACTACTCGCTGGCGTCGCCGCCGGACGACACGGGGCACATCGAGCTGACCCTGGACCACGTGGAGGGCGGCGAGGTCTCCGGGTGGTTCCACACCGAGGCCCGGCCCGGCG
>NZ_LIQX01000414.1:6806-7071 GCF_001418475.1 Streptomyces ossamyceticus
TCGGGCGCCCGAGGGCGTGCCGGTGGGCAGGCTGGCGGCGGCCCATGTGGCACCGCTGCTGGCGGAGCGGCCGACGGACGGCTGGGAGGCGTACGTGTGCGGCTCGAACGCGTTCGCGGAGCACGCCTCACGACTTCTGGTCCAGGCCGGTCAGCCGGTGGACCACATCCGCATCGAACGCTTCGGCTGATCCTGGGCCGCCGCCGGGCCGACCCCGCTACCGAAGGACCGGCCCCGGGTCGCACCTCGGGCGCCCGGCGCGGTG
>NZ_LIQX01000415.1 GCF_001418475.1 Streptomyces ossamyceticus
CAGGAACAGCGGGCCCCGGCCTGGGCCTGCGATCCCTACGCGGACGCGCTGCGCGCCGGCCGGGGCCCGCTGTTCCTGCGCCGCGGCGACGGCTGGCTGCTGCCGCTGGAGGTGGAGCGGTGGTGCGCCCGCGCCGACGAGGTCGACCTCCAGGTCCTGGAGCGGTGCGAGGGCGCTGTCCTCGACGTGGGGTGCGGGCCGGGGCGGCTGGTCGCCGAACTCGCCGCCCGCGGGCGGCCCGTACTCGGCGTCGACGTCAGCCGGGCCGCCGTCGCCCGCACCCGGCGGCTCGGCGGCCAGGCCCTCACCCGCTCGGTGTTCGAGCCGCTGCCCGGCGAGGGCCGCTGGGACACCGCGCTGCTCCTCGACGGCAACCTCGGCATCGGCGGCGACCCTGCCGCCCTGCTGCGCCGACTGGCCCAACCGCTGTGCTCCGGTGGCCTGTTGATCACGGAGACGGTGCCGGTGGATGTGGACGAGCGGGCCGAGGTCCACCTGGTGGGCGGCGCCGGACCCGGGGCCGGCGCCGGCGCCGAGGCCGCGTTCCCGTGGGCGCGGCTCGGCACACCGGCGCTGCTGCGGCACGCCCTCCCTCTCGGCCGACGTGCCGTCGATCAGTGGTCGGCGGGCGGGCGGTCCTTCGTCGCCCTGCGGGCCCGCAGCACCAGCAGCAGCGCCGAACCGCCGAACAGCAGGGCCGTGATCAGCAGCCAGCGGCCGAGGAAGCCACCGCCCGACATCCCGGTGGCGGACGCGTAGCGGTCCGCGACCCGCCCACTGATCAGCGGGAACCACACCAGCAGGAGCAGCCCGGACAGGGCGGCGGGCACCCGCACGTACATGACCCGCGCCCGCCGCGCCGGGGGCGGCGTGGCCGCCGCCGGAGCGCGGTGCCCGGCCGTGTCCCCGCGGTGCCCGGCCGGGTCCGCCGCCCGGACCAGCGCGCGGTCCGCCGCCGCGTACAGCGGCAGCAGGACGAGGTCGTGCACCACCGCGGCTCCCACGAACCACAGCGCGACACCGAACCAGTCGTCCGCGAGCAGCCGCACCCCGGCGTACCCGGCGAGCGCGAACGAGCAGGCCAGGAGCAGCAGTTGGAGGGGGCTGCCGAGCGGCAGCCGGTACGTGGTCATCGCAGGTCTCCGAACGTCATCCGTGCCACCCACTTGGTGTTGAGGACTCCGGGCGCGGCCGGCACGATGATCCGCGCCGGGTGGCCGTGGTCCGGGGACAGCCGCTCACCGTTCACGTCCAGGGCGAGCAGGGAGCGGGGGTCGCGGACCTGGTTGGCGCGCAGGGCGGCACGGCGGAAGGCGCCGTGCCGCTGAAGGGACTCCACGAGGACGTCGGGGGCGGTGTCGGGTTCGTGTCCGACGAGTGCGGCGAGGTCGCGCAGCCGGACGCCCCGCCACCACTGGTCGGAGGTGGACCAGCCCTCGACGCAGGCGATGGGCAGTGCCGCGCTGTGCAAGGGCAGTCGCGCCAGTTCGGCGCGGCTCAGCCGGACGGTTCCGGAGGGCCCGGTGACGACCAGGCGCCATGCCTCCTCACTCGTCTCCGCCGCGCTGATCCCTCTCGCCGCGGCCGTCTTGTTGATCTGGAAGCCGTTCGGTCCGCTGCCCGGTTCGGCGCCGCCGTGCGGGGTGAGGAGGGCCGTGCGCCGTGCCGGGCCGTCGAAGTTGCGGCCCACGGTCGTCCCGAGCAACAGCAGCGATCCGCCTCCGACCAGCCACACGGCACCGCGCCGCGACACGGTGGGCTCGGCCGGGTCCGGGGACACCAGCGAGGGTTCCTCGGCCGACACGGGAGGCGCGGCCCCTTCGTCGCCCGCCCGCATCCGGCGCAGGTTGCGTACGGCCGTCGGGGCCCTCAGCACCACGTGGACGGCGAACGCGGCGAAGAACACCCACGCCCCGTAGAAGTGCAGGGGGTAGAAGGAGCCGGGAAAGACGTAGTCGAGCTGGATGTTGAGCACACCGGTCACGAACTCGAACAGCACGCCGCCGACGAGCAGGAGCAGCGAGAGCCGCTCCAGGGCGTGGGCCACGGAGCGCGCCGGGGGCAGTTGGAACAGCCTCGGCACCACGGACCACAGCTTGGCCAGCAGCACGGGGACGAGCGCGATCCCGAGGGTGACGTGGACGCCCTGGGTGAGCCGGTACAGCCAGGGCGGGTCCGTCGGCCAGGGGAACAGATAGAAGCCGAGGACGCCCTTGTCCGGGGTCTTGTCGTTGACCGGCGACAGATCCGGGTTGTAGGCGGCGTACGACAGCAGTCCCGTCACGAACAGCACGGTGATCCCGGCGAGGAGGACCACGCCGAGCAGGGAGGTGAACCAGGGGCCGCGCAGGGGGCTGCGCCAGAAGGCGGGCGAGGAAGGAGACCGTTCCATGCCCCGACGCTAGGCCCGGGGCACCCGGTGCGGGGGTGTGCGACTCATGACGAAACGCTGACATCCGCGCCCGTCGGGCGGGCACCGGCCGTCCGGCCCAACGTCTCGGAGCGTGAACCGCGATCTCCGCCGCGACCTGTACGCCGTCCCCGCCGCCACGCTGCTCGTCGTGACGGCCGCGCTGGTCGGCGTCGCCGTCGAGCGCGCCATGGACGTCCTGCACGTGGGGTGGCCGCCCCCTGTACGCCGACTGGCTGCCCCACGCCGGCCCGGGCACGCCCGCCTCGCTCACCGTGGCCGTCGCCGTCGTGGCGTACGGGCCGGCCCTGGCCGCCCGGCTGCCGTGGCGGCCCCTGCTGTGGACCGCGCGGGCCACCGCCACGGCCGTACGGCTACGGGGTGTGGGCCAATCTCGCGTGCACCGTCCTCCTCGTGGGTCCGGCGACGGTGGCGGGCCTGCGCCGCACCGGCGTCGTCCTGGCGCGGCGGGGCGCCTTCCCCGCCGCGGAGCGCCGCCCGGGGCTGCTGCTGTGCTCGGCCCTGCTCATGCTGCTCGTCGCCGACCTGTCCGGGATGAGCAAGGCGGAGACGGAACGGATTTGGCTGCCGTTCGCGATGTGGCTGCTCGCGGCAGTCGCCTTCCTCGACCGCCCCCGCGCCTCTGCTCCTCAACCACCTGCTGCAGCCCCAAGGTATTCTCGGCAAGGGCCTTTCGGGCAGACATCATGCACGCCCGAGGGAACGTTGGTGCACATAATCGGGAGAACACGCCCGGCGGCCTCTCCCCGGAAGTGGCTGATTCCCTTTCGCGCCCACCCTTTGGCTTTCGGTCAAAGGCGGGCGGCCGTAGTCCGCCTGTTGGTGACAAGGGGGGACCGCGCTCAAACAACCTCCCGACTCCTTCCTTGCTTTGGCTTATTCTCGCTCCGTCGCACATTCGGCTCGAATTCCGCGCTGGTAAAGTAAATTCCGAGTACATCGTCCCTTCGGGAGAGCTTCCCGCAGGGTTCACGACGAGTCGTCCGGAACTGACCATTCTGGTGATGCGGGGGTGCTGGTGCGTGTCGTCCCGAGCGACGGTCGACCAGGGCCAGGAGGGAAGAAGGACCGGCTTCCGGCGGCCGTCCGAGCGGCCTCTCGGGGTGTCGCCCCGAGGGGTTCACAGGGTGTCGCATCCCTCTCCCCACGTCTCGGAAGAAGGCTTCATTGTCCGACCAGAACAGTTCTCGCTCCATGCTCGCCCGCGGCCTGAGCATCCTGCGCTGCTTTCGCCCGCACGAACGGGAGCTCCCGCTCTCCGAACTCGCACGACGTGCCGACATGCCCAAGGCAACGGCCCATCGCATCGTCGCCGAATTACTCAAGGAGCGCATGCTGGAACGCGGTGAGAACGGGTTACGGCTGGGCGTCTCCCTGTTCGTACTGGGCGCCCGTGTACCGAGGCAGATGGAACTGCGAGGGGTGACCCGACCGTTCGTCGAGCGGCTGCACCGTCTCACACGCGGCGGCGCGTACGTGTTCATGTCCGACGCTCTCGACGGCAGCGCGGGACTGGTCGACTCTGTTTACTTCTCCCACGACAGCGAAAGAGAATTCGGAGAACAGGTCTGCATCTCCACCAACGCCGCCGGAGAGATACTCAGATTCCATGGCGCACCGTCGAACCGTACGGAAGTGAACGACACGGTCTTCGGCTCCTTGGGCGGCGAGGAACCGGCCCGCGTGCGGCGGAAGGACCTCGTCGTTCTGCGTATGGCGGAGACGGTCGCTCTCGCGGCTCCTCTCCTACTGTCACCGGACACGGTGATCGGCGCCCTCGCCGTCTCCGCCCCGACCGGCCGACTGCGTGAGACCCAGGCCGCCTCCCACCTCCAGGCAGCCGCCGCCGCTGCCTCCCGCGCCCTCCAACGCACCCCCGAGCTGGCCCGCTGGCCCTGACGCGCGGCCCGCCGCACTCAGGGCACCCGGCAGCGGGTGTCCTGAGTGTCCGCCCCCGCCGCCGCCCGAACAGCGGTGATCAGACTCGGCAGCAACCGCCCGTCCCGGTACTCGGCCCGTGCGGCAAGCAGCGTCTCCCGGATCAGATCGGTCGCGGCCTCCCCATAGATGCCGGCGACGCTGCCCCGGAAGAGCCGCACCACCTTCAACCGTTCCGCGAGCAGCTCCACCGCCCACGGTGTCAGATCCCGCCGCGCCACGTCCGTGAACCCGGCCTCCGCGAGCTGCCGCAGCCGGTCCGGGAGCGGCGTCGTGAAGAAGACCCCCTCCGGGTGCGTGCGGCGGAACTCCGGCGACGGAGGAGCGGACGCGGGGGTGAGGCTGACCTCCTCGGTGAGCACCAGCGCTCCGCCCGGCCGCAACAGGCGCGCCGCCTCCCGAAGGACCGCCCCGGGATCAGGGAAGTGCGGCATGGACCCCGTCACCACCACCACGTCGAGTGAGCCGCCCGGCAGGGGAACCTCGGTCGCCGACGCGCACACCTCGGTGATGTGGGCGAAACCGTGCCGTTCACTGATGCGGCGGCTGACCGCGACGTGTTCCGCGACCAGCTCCACGCCGAAGGCGCGCCGCACCGGTACCCCGACCGAGGCAAGCCGGTCCACGGTGTAGCGCAGCGCGCCGCCGAACCCGCTGCCCAGCTCGCACACCGACACGGGCGCGGACCACGCGGCGCGCACGGCCCGGTCCCGCACGGCGTCGGCCACCAAGTCGCAGCCCTGCGGGCCGAAATGGCCCATCTGGTCGAGTCCGAGCAGTCCGCTCGGACCCGTCTCGCCGGTGAACTCCACGATCGACCGCTCGGTGCGCTCCCAGTCGTGAAGGGCCGGGAACAGCTCCCTGTGATAGGCGTACTGCGTCTCGCGCTGCTCCGGGACCTCCGCGGAAGGGGCCCCCTGGCCCGGTACACCGCTCACCGTTCCTCCCCGACGGGCAGGGTGACACGGGCGCGGGGCGCCGGGGATCCGGTGACGGGCACGGGGGTTCCTCCTCGGAGAGGGGCGACGGGGCCGGGGCGGGGTTGCGGCAGCGGTGTGCCGGGGCGGCCTCCCCGGGTGGACGGCGATGACGTCGGGCTCACGACGGCGCGCGGGCACGGAACTCGTCCGGCACCGCGGCGCACACCGCGTCCAGCACGGACAGCGCCTCGCCGGCGTCCTCGTCCGTGGCGACGAGCGGCGGCAGCAGGCGCAGCACCTCCGGGCGGCCCAGGCACGGGGAGACCACCAGACCGGAACGGCCCAGTTCCATCAGGACGTGTCCGGCCACCGGAGCGGAGCTGAACTCCACCCCCCACAGCAGTCCCCGACCCCGCACCTCGGTGACGAGCGAGGGGTGCCGTCGCGCCAGACCCTCCAGCCCCGCGGCCAGCAACGCGGCCAGACGGTCGCCGCGGGGTGCCAGTTCCTCCACGGCGGCCAGCGCCGCGATGCCCGCGGCAGCGCCCAGGGGGTGCCCGGAGAACGTCGTGGTGTGCGTGAACGGGTCCTCGGTGAGCGGCCGGTACAGCTCGGCGGTGGCCACCACCGCCGACACGGGCTGCACCCCGCCGCCGAGGGCCTTGCCGAGGAGCACCGCGTCCGGGCGCAGACCGCTGTCCGCGCCGGCCAGCCTGGGCCCGCAGCGGCGCAGGCCCGTCTGGATCTCGTCGGCGACCACGAACGCGCCGTGCGCGTGCGCGGCGTCCTGCAGCGCGCGCAGGAAGCCCGGGTCCAGGGGACGCACCCCGCCCTCGCCCTGCACCGGCTCGACCAGGACGGCCGCGACCTCGGGGCCCGCGAACGCCTCCGGGATCGCGGAGACGTCCGGCGCCACATGGGTCACCCCGGTCAGGAGCGGCTCCAGCGAGCGCCGGTAGCGGGGGTTCCAGGTCGCCGCGAGGGCGCCGAGGGACTTGCCGTGGTACCCCCCTTCGACCGCGAGGACACGGGTGCGCCCCGTCGCCAGGCGGGCCAGCTTCAGCGCGGCCTCCACCGCGTCGGAGCCGTTGAGGCCGAACCACACCTTCGTCAGGCGGTCGGGATCCGCCCAGTCCACCACCGCCCGCGCGAAGCGGGCCGTGGTCGGGTTGCCGAGGACCCGGGTGGAGACCGGCATCGCCTCCAACTCCCGGCGCACCGCGCGCACCACGTCCGGATGACGCTGTCCCAGCAGAGTCACCGCGTAGCTGCCGAAATCAAGCAGACGGCGGCCGTCGGAGAGACGCAGGCGCGCGCCCGCGCCGTCGGCCTCCACGGCGCCCGTGCCGTTCATGCCGTAGAGCAGGGCCAGTTGGGGCGACAGATGGGCGCGGACGGCGGCGAGCGCGCCGCGTGCCGGTTCCTGGCCCGTGACCGCTGTCATGGAGGCCCGTCCTCTCGTCTCTGTCGACCGCTCTGTCTCGTACCGCGCGTCCGCGACGCGCCGGGCCCTGTCGTCGGATGCGCTGCGGTGGATCACACCCGGCCGTTGAGGCGCCGCGACCCGCGGCCCGGGGCGATCCGAACGCCGGGCCCGGGATGCCCGCGGCGGATGTGGGGTCCGGCGGCGGCGAGGGCGTTCGGCACACCGCCCCGGGGCAGTTGTAGCCCGTCGCCGGTCGCGAGGGAAAGCCGTGTTCCGGCTGCCGGAACACCCACTGCTCCACCCGGTGGGGCGTTGGCAGGATGCCGTGTCATGGCCGCCCTGACCCCGGCCCCGGTCCGCCGCCGACCCTTCAGCCACTGCCCGCGGCGGGGCCGGACGGAGTCCGTCGGGAGCCGCCCACGGACCGCCACCAGGGCCCGCCCCCCGTCCGTACACCGAAAGGTGCTCGACCGCATGCCAACCACGTCAGCCGGCGCCACCGCGTTCCCGGACGTCGGCACCCTCGCCCGGCGCCTGGACAAGTTCCTGGAGCAACGCGGCCTGACCCGAGAAGCGGTACGCGGTGAGGCCGACCAGGGTGTGGGCGCACCGCTGCTCGCCGTCGCCGCCGGGTCGGTGCTCGCCGGGTTCGGCAACCATCGCAGCGACCTCGATCTGCTGGTCCTCGTCGAGAACGACCGGCTCACCCGCTTCCCGATCCAGTCCCACGAGCACGGCTCCCTCATCGACGTCAACATCCGCCGGGCCAGCTCCGTCCGCGACACCACCGCGGCCCTCGCCACGCACCCGTGGCCGCGGTTCGACAGCGTCACCGAGGACGCCTGGAACCACCGGCGCCGGGCCCTGAACACCGTCGGCCGCCTCGCGCTGGGCCTCCCCCTCACCGCCGAACCGCCGTGGGACGAGTGGCACACGTCGCTGCACGCCGCCTGGCTGGCCGAGGCGATCGAGGGGTGGTGGACCATGGAGGCGCACCGTCTGGCCCTCGCGGCCCGCTGGCTGCTGCCGCACCGGCCGCACGCCGCCGCCGTCCGCACCCGTGAGGCGGTCACCGCCGCCCTCAACGCGCGCGCCGCCGCGGCCGGCGAACTCTACTTCGCGGCCAAATGGGCCGGCGAGAAACTCAAGGTCCTCGGCGACACCGACGGACTCGCCGTCCTGCGCGCCGCTCTTGCCCCCGACATCGACGTGCCCCGCTCGCTGGCGGCCGTCGAACACCTCGTGGGCGCCCCCGAGGGACTGCACGCGGTGCTGCGCTGGGCCACGGGTGTCACGGCGACCCCGCTGGACGACCGGACCGTGGTGGACCGCTGGCAGTTGCGCACCGTCGAGTCCCCCGGAGTCGGCCTGCCGCCCGGCGACGGCGACGCCGTCGTCTGGTCCGGCCCCGCCGACACCGGGCCCCCGGCCGACCTGCTGCGGCTGTTCGTCCACAACCTGCTGTGGTGTGCCCTGGCCCACCCCGACCCGGAGGTGCCCGCGTGAGCCGGACGCAGCCGCTCGACGGCGACGCCCCGACCGACCTGCGGCGACTGCTCGCCTTCCGCGCCCATGGCGCCGCCCGGCTGCTGCTCGGCTGCCGGGCCCGCCTGGAGGACGTGGAGGGCGCCGTCGCCGCCGGACAACGGGAGACCGCCGTCCTCATGGCGTACGAACTCGTCCAGCTGTCCCTGTCCGTGCGGGGGCTGCGCACCGAGGGTGAACTCACCTACGGGCGCGACGAGGTCGCCTTCGACCCGTTCGCCGGCGTACCGGATGACGAGATACGGGACGGGCTGCGGCTCGCGGCCGAGGGCGGCGACGTCACCGACGAGGACGCCGAGGCATGGCTGGAGCGCCTGCGCGCCCACATCGCAGCCACCGAGGCGCAACTGGGGTACACCGAACCGCTGCCCGACGTCCGCTCCGGCAGCGGCATGATGAAGGGCTTCAAGCTGGCCCGCACCTGGGAGCCCCTGCTGCGCCGGGCGTCCCTGCCCGACCTCCTCCCGGACGCCTGGAAGCGCCGTGCCGACTGACCGCGCGCCGGACCCGGCCGGCACCCCGGCCCTGTCGCTGCGCGGCGTCGGCAAGCGGTACGGCGACACCGTCGCCCTGCACGACGTGAGCCTCGACATCGCCGAGGGCGAGATCGTGGGCCTGCTCGGCCACAACGGAGCCGGCAAGTCGACGCTGATGTCCCTGACCGCCGGGCTGCTGCGACCGGACACGGGCCAGGTCCAGGTGTGCGGGGAACCGGTGGCACGCGCCCGGCACCGTCTCGGCCTCGCCCCCCAGGACCTCGGTGTGTACCCACCGCTGACCGTGCGTCAGAATCTGTGCTTCTTCGCCGAGTTGGCGGGGCTGCGCGGACGTGACGTGCAGCGTCGCACCGACGACGTCGCCGAGCCGCTCGGCCTGGCCACCCTGCTCGACCGGCGGGTCGCCCGGCTCTCCGGCGGCGAGCAGCGGCGGGTGCACACCGCGGTCGCCCTGCTGCACCGCCCGCGGCTGCTGCTGCTCGACGAACCCACCGCGGGAGTCGACGTCGAGACCCGCACCCGGCTCATCGACTTCGTCCGGGACCTGGCCGCCACCGGTACGGCGGTCTGCTACTCCACCCACTACCTCGCCGAGGTGGAGGCACTGGACGCCGACGTCGCCGTCCTCGACCACGGACGGCTGATCGCCAAGGGATCCCTGCAGGAGCTGGTGCGCAGCCACGGCGGCGGCTGGGTGGAGCTGACCTTCACCGGTGCCCCGCCCGAGGCGAGGCTGCCGTGGCCGGTCACCGCCGACGGCGACACGCTGCGTGTGCGTGCCGACCAGCCGCACCTCGCCCTGCCCGAGATCCTCGCCGCCCTCGGCGACGGCACGTCCCGGCTCACCAACCTGAACGTGGTCCGGCCCAGCCTGGAAAGCGTCTTCCTCCACCTGACCGGACGCCGGTACACGGCGCAGGACGACAGCCCGGCGGGACCCTCCTCGACCGGGCCACGGGACACACCGGACGGTTCGCCGGCGAACGGGCCCCGGACCACGGAGACGGTGCCTCATGCGTGACGGATCCCTCGGCCGCGTCGTCGCCCTCGTGCGGCAGGACTGCCGGCTGCTGCTGCGCGACCCCGCGCCGTTGATCGTGCGGACGGTCATGCCGCTGCTCATCATGGTCTTCATGCAGCCCCTGTTCCGGGCGGCGCTGCGCGCCGACGGTGAGAGCGACGCCAACGGAGCCGAGCAGGGCGTGCCGGGCATGGCGGTGATGTTCCTGTTCTTCCTGGTCAACATCGTCGGTTTCGCCGTCTTCCGCGAACACGGATGGAACACCTGGGACCGGCTGCGCGCCGCGGGCGCCCGTACCGGCGAACTCGTCGCGGGCCGCGTCGTGACGCCCCTGCTGGTCGCCCTCCTCCAGCTGGCGGCCGTCTTCGGTGCGGGTGTGCTGCTGTTCGACCTGCGGGTGCGCGGTTCCTGGGCGGCCCTGCTGGTGGTGGCCGTGCCGTTGTCGCTGTGCGTGGTGATGGTCGGCATGGCGCTGACCGCGGTGTGCCGCACCATCGCCCAGCTGAGCGTCCTCGCCAATCTGCTCGCCCTGTTCTTCGCCGGTCTCGGCGGCGCGCTCGCCCCGCACGCCACGCTGCCCGACTGGACCAGGCCGCTGGCGCCCGGTGTCCCCAGCTATTGGGCGATGCGGGGCTTCACCACCGTCATCCTCGACGGCGGCGGCGTCGAGGACGTCCTGGTGCCCGCCGCGGCGCTGTGCGCCTTCGCCGTCGGACTCACCGCGCTCACCCTGGTCTTCTTCCGCGCCGACCAGCGCAAGCTCTCCTGGTCCTGACAGCCCGTCGTGGACCCGGTGGGCGCGCCCCGCCCTGCGCCGGGGCGCGCCCACCCGTGCGTCCCGGCTCCGCCCCCGCCCGTCAGAGAGGCACCCATGGCCGCCGTCGTGGTATTCGACTGCTTCGACACCCTCATCACCTCCGCACCGCTGCCCGGTCCCGACGTGTGGACCGCGACCCTGGTCCGGACCCTGGATCTCGACCCGAGCGACGCGGGCGCCGTCGTGCGGTCGGTCTTCGGCACCCTCTACGCCGCCATGTCCGACCGGTCCGCGCCCCAGCCGGCCACCATGGATCTGCTCGACGCCGCCCTGCGTGAACACGGCGTCCCCCGTGAGACCGCGGAACAGGAACGGGCGCTGTGGCGGGCCCTCGGCTGCGAGGACCCCCGGCAGTACCGGTTGTGCGAGCCGGTGGCCGAGGCCCTGCGCCGCGTCGCGGACGCCGGGCACACCGTCCGGCTGCTGTCCAACTG
This sequence comes from Streptomyces ossamyceticus, assembly GCF_001418475.1. Taxonomy (GTDB): domain Bacteria; phylum Actinomycetota; class Actinomycetes; order Streptomycetales; family Streptomycetaceae; genus Streptomyces; species Streptomyces ossamyceticus. Next base: position 11,030 of record NZ_LIQX01000415.1, read on the forward strand.
CTATCTGCCGTCCCCGCTCATGCGGCGGCTCCTGGAGCGGCTGCGCGCCCCCGAGGTGTGGGACCGGGGCGTGTTCACCGCCGACGGCGGCCCGAAGAAGCCCGACCCGCGCGTCTTCCAGGACATCGGGGACGGTGCCTTCGACCGGCGCGTCATGGTCGGGGACTCACCCGAACTCGACCTCGCGCCCGCCGCCGCCCTCGGCTGGGACACCGTCCGCATCGACCCGGCGAGCCCCGACCCGCGGCCGCTGTACGCCCTCCTCAGGTGCTGAACACACCGCCCGTCCCGCCTCGACGAACCGGCGTTCCGCACAAAGAAACACCCGCTGTATTCCACGGACCGCGCTCCTAACGTGTCCGATGGCGCCGCTCGAAGCGGCCGCGTCCGCGCCGCGACCCCGGCGCCCCCACCTCCCCGCGCCCTCGCGGAAGGAGCCACCC
>NZ_LIQX01000416.1 GCF_001418475.1 Streptomyces ossamyceticus
AGGAGCATTTCGACGCGACGATCGCGCGGGATCAGCGGATCGAGCCGCGTGACTGGATGCCGGAGGGCTATCGCAGGACGCTCGTGCGGCAGATCGCGCAGCACGCGCACTCGGAGATCATCGGGATGCAGCCGGAGGGTGAGTGGATCTCGCGTGCGCCGTCGTTGCGCCGCAAGGCGATCCTGTTCGCGAAGGTCCAGGACGAGGCGGGGCACGGCCTGTACCTGTACTCGGCGGCGGAGACCCTCGGCGCCGACCGTGCGGACCTGACGGACCGGCTGATCGAGGGCCGTCAGAAGTACTCGTCGATCTTCAACTATCCGACGCGGAACTTCGCCGATGTCGGTGTCATCGGCTGGTTCGTGGACGGTGCGGCGATCTGCAACCAGGTGCCGCTGTGCCGGTCGTCGTACGGTCCGTACGCGCGTGCGATGGTGCGGATCTGCAAGGAGGAGTCGTTCCATCAGCGGCAGGGCTATGAGCTGCTGCTGACGATGATGCGTGGGACGGACGAGCAGCGTGCGATGGTGCAGGACGCGGTGGACCGTTGGTGGTGGCCGTCGTTGATGATGTTCGGCCCGCCGGACGATGCCTCGCCCAACTCGGCGCAGTCGATGGCGTGGAAGATCAAGCGGCACTCCAACGACGAGCTGCGGCAGCGTTTTGTGGACATGACGGTGCCGCAGGCCGAGAAGCTCGGGGTGACCTTGCCGGATCCGGAGCTGAGGTGGAACGAGGAGCGTGGCCGTCACGACTTCGGTGCCCCTGACTGGGCCGAGCTGAAGCGGGTCATCACCGGTGACGGGCCCTGCAACGACCAGCGGATGGAACGCCGCAGGACGGCCCACGAGGAAGGCGCCTGGGTGCGCGAGGCGGCCACCGCCCACGCCGCCAAGCAGGCCGCCCGTACCCGCCGTACACCTATGCAGAAGGGAGCGGTGGCATGACCACCGAGGAGAAGGACTGGCCGCTGTACGAGGTGTTCGTGCGCGGCAAGCGCGGCCTGAACCACGTCCACGTGGGCTCGTTGCACGCCGCCGACGACCGGATGGCCCTCACCCACGCCCG
>NZ_LIQX01000417.1 GCF_001418475.1 Streptomyces ossamyceticus
CCCTACGGGTGGCGGTCGAGACGCCAGCGGGGGCGGACGGTGGGGGAGTCGTGGGCCGGCGGTTCGACGACGACCTTGGGCGGCAGCGGCAGTTCGTGGAACGGGGACTCGTTGGAGTCCATCTGGTAGCCCGCCGTGTTCAGGTACACCAGCAGGTCGCCGGTGGCCGGGCGGACCGGGAAGGGGATCTTGCGCCAGGTCAGCAGGTCCGACTCCAGGCAGGTGGCGGCGCCCACACACGCCGGGTACGGGCCCGCGTCGGCGAGGTCCGCCCGGTCGGCGGGGACGACGACCGGGTCGGGCAGGAACTCGCTCTCGAACCACTGCTCGGACAGGCTGAGGCTGCTGCCGTCGACGGTGAGGATGTCGTAGCCGTCGCGTTCCTTGGCGCCCTGGACCCGGAAGACGCTGAAGCCCGCCTGGTCCAGCAGGGCCCTGCCCGGCTCGACGAGCAGCGTCACCCCCGCCTGGCGCACCAGGTCGGCCAGGCTCGACGTCTCGTCCGCCGGGGTCGAGGCGAGCAGGGCGGCGAGGGAGTCCGCGCCGGCGACGGGGGAGTGGTACGGGTAGTAGCCGGCGGAGAAGGTCTTGTTCCGGTGGAAGTGCTCGGGCCGGGTGCTCTCGTGGAAGCGGCGCCAGTCGTCCGCGGCCACGTAGTCCACCGCGAAGCCGCCGCCCACGCTGACCCGGTCGGCGCGCAGCCCCAGGGTGCGGGCGTGCGCGCAGAGCCGTACCGCCCGGGCGGCCAGGTCGGCCCGTTCCTGGATGGCGTAGCCGGAGAGGTGGAAGCTGAACCCCGCCATGTCCACCCGCTCGGTGCGGCAGCGGTCGAGGGCCGTCGCCGTCTCGGTGTCGTCCAGGCCGAAGCGGCTGTGCGGTTGCCCCGGCGGAAGGAGGCGCAGCAACACCTGTGCGGTGCGGTCCAGTTCGCGCGCCAGGGCGAGGACGCGGTCGAGTTCGTCGAGGGCGTCCACGGCGATCAGTGCCCCGTGCAGCACGGAGACCCGCAGCAGATGGTCGTCCTTGGCCGGGCCGGTGATCACCAGGTCGGTGCCGGGCACCCCGGCCGCGAGCGCCTCGCGCAGCTCCCCGTGGCTCGCCACGTCCACGCCGAGGCCCGCCACGGCGGCCCGTTCCACGAACACGGACGCCTTGTTGGCCTTCTTGGCGTAGTACACGCGGCCGTCCACGCCCGCCGAGGCGAACGCCGCCCGGAACGCGGCGGCGTTCGCGTCGAACCGTCGCGGCAACAGCACGTGGTAGGGGCCGCCAAGGCCGTGGCCCAGCTCGTGCAGGAGGGCGCTGCCGGGCGGTTCGAGGAGCGCGCGCACCTCGTCGGTGGTGTGGGAGGCGAGGGCGGTCGTCACGTCCACAGCGGCACCGCCGTGCCCAGGCCCTGGGCGAGCGCGAGCTGGGCGAACCGGTGGCCGAGGGCGATGTCGGTGACGACCAGCCCGCTGTTGTACGCGAAGATCCGCTGGCCCGGGTCCGTGCGGCCCTCGGCGCGGCCCGCGAGCACCTCCGGGAACTCGGCGTCGACGGAGCGGAGTTCGCCGTCGGCGTCGGCCATGTCGGTGCCGGTGACCCGCATCTGGGCCTCGCTGGTGGCGATGACGCGGTCGGCGGTGTGCAGGGTGGAGGGCGCGATGCCGTAGCCGATCAGCACCGACAGGGCGGACGGCCCCAGCCACTCGGCCTCGACGGAGGCGGGGGTGCCCGGTCCGGCGGTGGCGAGGACGACGTCCGCGTCCGCGGCGGCGGCCCGCAGATCCGTGACGATCTCCAGCTCCCGGTCGGGGAAGTACGCGTGGAGCTGCTCGCGCACGGCCCGGATGCCGTCCGGGTGGGTGCCGAAGAGCATCAGCCGCTCCAGGTCCGGCAGGGTGGTCAGCAGGAACGGCAGCGCGAGCCGGCCCTGGGTGCCGGTGCCGATGACGAGGGCGCTGCGGCTGTCCGGGGCGGCGAGCTCCCGGGCCAGCAGGGCGGAGACCGCCGGGGTGCGCAGGGCGCCGATGCGGCCGCAGTCGAGCATGGCGACGGGCAGGCCGGTCGCGTCGTCGTAGAGGGTGAGCGTCGTGTAGTAGTGCTGCTTGTCGCGGTCCTCGTGGAGGCCGTACTTGTAGGAGGTCTTGATCGCGACGACTCCGCGCACCCCGTCCCGGCCGAGCATCGCGTAGGCGACGGAGTGGCCGTCCTCGGGCTTGACGGTGAGCTTGCGCGGGTTGTCGGAGCGGCCGTCCGCCAGGGTGCGGTACGCCTGCTCCACCACGGAGACGACATCGGTCAGCGTGATGTCGATGCCGGCCACGTCGCTGGTGCTGAGGATCCGCAGGGTCTTGTCGTCGGGCGTCACGGCCGTCCCTTCCGGGGTGTCGATGCGGGTCATGCGTAGGCCTCCACGGCGGCCTGGCCGTAGCCGTGTTCCGACGTCTCGGCGGGCGGCCTGGTGCTGCGGCCCCCGACCCGCACAGAGGAACGTTTCAGCCAGCGGTCCGTGCCGTCGTAGCGGGCTTGGAAGGGGACCCGGCCGTGGACGACGAGGTCGTTGTCGACGACCAGGACATCGCCGGGGTTCAGGCTCACCGCGACGCTCACTCGGGCGAGTTCGCCCTCCAGCCGGGCATAGGCCGCCCGATGGTCCTCGGGCGCCTGGTCCAGCGGGGTGTAGGCGGGGTCGAAGCGCAGGGTCAGACCCTCCTCGGACGCCCACAGCGTGGGCACGGCCGGGGGCTCGCCCGCGTAACCCCGGGCCTCCTCGTAGGCGTCGTCGGGCAGGATCGGCAGCACCGGGCGGCTGAGCAACTCCACCTCGTGGTCGTCGAGTTCGACCTGGCGGATGCTGGCGGCGGTGGTGGCGACGGAGTCGTGGTTGCGCATGCAGCCGAGGACCAGCAGATGGGCCCGGCCGGGGTGGAACGCGTCCTCGGTGTGCGGGCTGAGCAGCACACTGCTGCTGGCGCCGGTCTGCTCCTGCTCGTGGCCGGGGGACGGCACGATGTTGTGGACGAAACGGCCTTCCTGCTGGCCCTCCCAGGCGATGGGGGTACCCATCACCGTCGAGAGCAGCAGCAGGACCACGTCGTATACGGCGCCGGCGTCACCGGCCGCCGACCAGTGGCCCGGTGTGGGACCGATCTCGGTGTCGTCCACGGGCAGGCCGCGCAGCACGAACAGGCCGTCGGTGGTGTCGACGGGACGGCACGCATGGTGTATCGCGTCGCTCAACGAGGCGGCCGCGGCAGGGACTTCGGCCAGCAGGCCGGGGTGGGTCGACGACCCGTCGTACCTGGCCAGGAGGGTGTGGGCGGCGGCGGTCAGTTCGGCCACCGAGTCAGGATCGAGCAGACGTACGGGTGCGGTTCCCGTGGGCATGGGTGACTGTCCGTTCCAGTGCGGGGGGTGCGGGGCGCGTTGCTGGTCTACGGGCATGGAGAAGAAGGCCCTCCGGAGCGGGCCGCGTGGTCGGTGCGGCGCCGGGAGCCCTGCTGAAACATAGCCAGCCCATAGATGACAGGCAAGGCTTACCTAAGTAGGATCTAGGTCACGCGAAGTCGGCCTTGTCACACAGGAGTTGCGCAAGGTAGGTAAGGCTAAGCAAATCTCGGTCAACTGCGGGAAAATGAGGAACACGTGGAGCTGACGCGACGTCACATGCTCTGGCTCGGCGGCGCCATCGGCGCGGGCGCCCTGCTCACCGCTTGCGGTGGGGGCGGCGACGAGGAGCCGAACGCGGCCGCCGGCGGCGGCTCCGCCGAACCCGTCAAGGGCGGCACCCTGCGGGTCGGAGCCCTCGGCAGGGCCGGCGCCATCACCCGGGACCCCCACGGCAGCCAGGCCAACGAGAGCGACTACCTCATCCTCAGCCTGATCTACGACACCCTGACCGTCCCCGGCACCAAGCCCAACACCGAGCCCCGCCTCGCCGCGAGCTGGAAGGCCTCGGACGACCTGAAGACCTGGCGGTTCACGATCGCCAAGGGCGCGAAGTTCCACGACGGGTCTCCCGTCACCGCCGACGACGTCGTCTTCTCGCTCAAGCGGCTGCGCGCCACCCCCGCCGGTGCCTCCCGGCTGCCCGGCATCCAGGCGAAGAACATCTCCGCCGACGGCACCGACACCGTCGTGATCGTCTCCGACTACGCCAACGCCGAACTGCCCCTGCTGGTCCGCCTCACCACCTTCGTCGTCCCCAAGGGCACCACCGACAAGAACATCGCCAAGGCCCCCGGCACCGGCCCCTTCAAGCTCGACTGGTTCCGCGGCGGCAACGCCCGCCTCGTCCGCAACGACGACTGGTACGGCGGCGACGTGCACCTCGACGCCATCGAGGTCAAGATCTTCGAGAGCCCCCAGGCGATGGCGAGCGCCCTGCTCGCCGGCCAGATCGACCTCGCCTCCAACGTCGGCGCCGTCGCCGCCCGCACGGCCGAGAGCCGGGGGGACATCAAGACCGTCCGCCGCCCCAACGACATGGCGATGCCCATCGTCCTGCGCACCGCCGACGGCCCGTTCGCCGACGCGAAGGTCAGGGAGGCGCTGCGCCTGGCCGTCGACCGCGAGGCCATGGTCAAGCAGGTCCTGTCCGGCTACGGCACCGTCGCCAACGACGTCCTCGGCACCGGCGACCCGGCCTACGACAAGAGCATCCCGCAGCGCACCCGCGACCTCGCCAAGGCCAAGCGGTTGCTGAAGGAGGCCAAGTTCGACACGTCGAAGACGTACGAGCTGTACACCACCGAGGACATCGCCGGCCTCGCCGAGTCGGCCACCCTCTTCGCCACCCAGGTCCGCGAGGCCGGCGTGAAGGTGAAGGTCGTCAAGCAGGAGTCCGCCACCTTCTGGGACAAGACCTGGCTGAAGGGCGACCTCTACACCACCTACTGGGGCACCAACGACTCGGTGGTCTTCTTCGCGAGCAAGACCATGGTCTCCGACAGCGGCACCAACGAGGCCGGCTGGAAGGACAAGGAGTTCGACACGGCCTACCAGAAGGCCATCGGCACCGCCGACGCGAGCGAGCGCACCGCACTGCTGAAGCAGCTCCAGCAGATCGAGCACGACAGCTCCGGGTACCTCCTGTGGGGCATGGCCGACGGCATCGACCTCGCCGGATCCAAGGTCAACGGGCTGCCCACGCTGCCCGGTTACGGCCGGGTCCAGCTCGAGCGGGCATGGCTGGCCCGTTGACCGCTGACACGGTCGCACCCGCCGGGCCCTCTCCCCAAGGGGAGAAGGCCCGGCGGGTGCGTGCTCCCCTCGCCCTGCTCGCCGCCCGGGTCGGTCTCGTCGTCCTGAAACGGGCGACGCTCCTCGCGGTGCTCCTCGCACTGGTCTTCGTCACCGTCGAACTGCTGCCGGGCGACGCCGCCGACGCCACCTCCGAGCGTGGGGAGAGCGCCGCCGACACCGAGGCCCGACGCAGACTCCTCGGCCTCGACCGGCCCGTCCTCGAACGCTTCCGGGACTGGATGAGCGGCCTGCCCACCGGCGACCTCGGGGTGTCGGCACGCGGTGAGAAGGTGAGCGACCTGCTGTCCTCGGCGTTCCCCAACACCCTCCTCCTCGGCGGCCTCGCCCTGCTGCTGACCGCCGTCGTCTCCCTCGCCCTCGGCTGCTGGGCCGCGCTCCGGCCCGGCGGACGCGTCGACCGCGCCGTCTCCGGCACCGCCACCGCCGTCCTCGCCCTGCCCGAGTTCGTGGTCGCCGTCGCCCTCGTCCTGCTGCTCTCGCTGTGGACGGGCTGGCTGCCCGCGGTCACCCTCACCGACGCCGACGGAACCCCCGCCGACTGGACCATGCTGATCCTGCCCGTGCTCGCCCTGACCGTCCCGCAGGCCGGCTGGAACGTACGCATCGTGCGCGCCGCCCTCGCCGACGAGGCCCGCGCCCCCCATGTGGAGACCGCAGTCCTCGACGGCCTGCCCCCGCACCGCGTCCTCACCCACCACGTCCTGCCCGGCGCCCTGCCCACCATCACCGCCGGCCTCGCCACCTCCACCGGCATGCTCCTCGGCGGCGCGGTCGTGGTCGAGACCATCTTCAACTACCCCGGCATCGGCTCGGTCCTGGCCTCCGCCGTGACCGACCGCGACAGCCCCGTCATCGCCGGCGTGACGGCCCTGTCGGGCGCGGTCGTCACCGGCGTCCTGCTGCTCGCCGACCTCGTCCGGGACATGACGGCGGGAGGACGCCGATGAGCGCCCGCACCCGCGCCGTCGCCCTGCGCGTCCTGCCCGCCCTGCTGCTGCTCACCCTCGCCCTCGCCGGGCCCTGGCTCGCCCCCCACCCCATCGACGCCCCCGTCGCCGTCCCGTACGCGGAACCCGGCGGCGACGCCCTGCTCGGCGGTGACCAACTGGGCAGGGACGTGCTGAGCCGACTGCTCGCAGGCGGCCGCGACCTGGTGCTCTCCTCGCTGCTCGTCGCCCTGCTGGTCACCGGCGGCGCCGCGGTCCTCGGCGCGATCGGCGCGCTGCGCCCGCGCGTCGGACGCCTGGTGGAACGGATCGCCGACGTGCTGATGCTGCTGCCGGCGGTGCTCGGCATCCTCCTCGTCACCCTGTCCTGGCCGGACGGCGGACGGTTCGCCGTGATCGCCGCCGCCGTCGTCCTCGGCGTGCCGTACGCGGTACGGCTCGCCGCCGGAGCCGCCGCGCCGGTGGCCGCCTCCGGCTACGTCGAGGCCGCCGCGGCGGGCGGCGAACGGCTGTGGCACCTCGTACTGCGCGAGGTCCTGCCCAACCTGCGCGCCACCCTGCTGGCCCTCTTCGGCCTGCGTTTCGTCGCCGCCGTCTACCTGGTCGCCACCGCCGGATTCCTCCAGGTGGGGCCCCAACCGCCCGCCGCCGACTGGGCGTTGATGATCCGGGAGAACTCCTCCGGCATCCTCCTCAACCCCTGGTCCGTGGTCGCCCCCAGCCTCGCCATCGGCCTGCTCGCCCTCTGCGTCAACCTCGCGGCGGCGGCCCTCGCCCCC
>NZ_LIQX01000418.1 GCF_001418475.1 Streptomyces ossamyceticus
TACACCGGAGCCGCCCGCGTCGCCGCCCGGCACGGCTTCGGCGTCGTCCTCTACCCCTCCCCCGAGGTCGTCGGACCCGCCCGCGACCCCTTCGCCTCCGCCCAGGCCGCCCTCGACGGCGTCATCGCCTCCTCCATGGCCGCCGACGCCCTCAGCGCCATCCGCGGCGACCAGCTGCCCCTGGTGATGCTCGACAGCGACCCCCGGGGCAGCCACGGAGCCGTCACCGTCAACCTCGACATCAAGGACGGCGCACGACAGGTCGCCGACCACCTCCTCGCCCTGGGCCACCGCCACTTCCTGCACCTCGCCGCCGACGTCCCCTCCTGGACCTTCGAGGTACGCGCACAGGAACTCGCCACACGGGTCGCCGCGGTCACCGGGACCACCCTGCGGACGGTGGCCGCACCCATCTCCATCGAGGGCGCCCTGGCCGCCACGGAGGCCGCGCTCACCGGGCCCGACGGTCCCCGGCCCACCGCACTCGTCTGCGACGACGACAAACTCGCCGCAGGCGCCTACAAGGCACTGCGCCGCCTCGGACTCCGGGTCCCCGACGACATCTCCGTCACCGGCGTCGACGACCTCGGCCTCGCCACCGCACTCGACCCCGAACTCACGACGGTACGCCTCGACGCCGAAACGTTCGGGGAACGCGGCATGGCCGCCCTCCTGGCGGTTCTGGAGGGCCGCACACCCCAGGAGGGAGACATCCCCGTGCAACTGGTCGTACGGGGCTCCACGACCCGCGCAAGGGCCTGAATACGCCGTCGGGGCGAACGGCACCCCCTCCAACGCCGCGCGCCCCGGCCATGAACGGCCGGGGCGCACTACGGACGGACTACCGCTGGACTCCGGCCTACTCCTCCTCGGAGCTCTCGGCCTCCGTGGACGCGCCGTCCGTCTCCAGCAGACGACCCAGCTGACGGCCGACGATGCGCTTGAACTTGCGCTGCTGCGGACGCGTACGGTCCAGGACCGCCACCTCCAGACGCTCGGCGGGGATCTCCCGCTGCGTGCCGTTGGTGTCCCGCGACAGCGCCTGGACCGCCAGCTTCAGCGCCTCCGCCAAGGACATACCGTCCTGGTGACGCTGGTCCAGATAGCTGCCGATCTGCTCTGCGTTACCACCCACCGCGACCGAGCCGTGCTCGTCGACGATCGAGCCGTCGTGCGGCAGACGGTAGATCTGATCGCCCTCGGGCGTCTCCCCCACCTCGGCCACGACCAGCTCCACCTCGTACGGCTTCTCGGCCGCCGAGGAGAAGATCGTGCCCAGCGTCTGGGCGTAGACGTTCGCGAGACCGCGAGCGGTCACATCGTCACGGTCGTAGGTGTACCCCCGCAGGTCGGCGTAGCGCACACCACCGATCCGCAGGTTCTCGTACTCGTTGTACTTGCCGGCGGCCGCGAAACCGATCCGGTCGTAGATCTCGCTGAACTTGTGCAGCGCACGGGACGGGTTCTCGCCGACGAACACGATGCCGTCGGCATACTGCAGCACGACCAGGCTGCGGCCACGGGCGATGCCCTTGCGGGCGTACTCCGCCCGGTCGGCCATGGCCTGCTGGGGTGAGACATAGAACGGCGTCGACACCGGTTATCCGTCCCTTTCTGTCGAAGTCACTGGATCACCTTGATAAGGGGGCCGTCTGCGCCGGACCGGCTAGAGCAGCGCGGCCCGCGGACCGTCGGGCTGCTCCAGGCGCCGCTCCAGGATCGAGCGGGCGATCCCGGAGGACTCCTCGTCGGTGAGCCGACGGAAGCCGTCCTCGGTGATCACGGTGACGATCGGGTAGATCCGGCGGGCGACATCGGGACCACCGGTCGCCGAGTCGTCGTCAGCCGCGTCGTACAGAGCCTGCACCACGAGCGTCGTGGCCTGCTCCTCGGTCAGGTCCTCACGGAAGAGCTTCTTCATGGCACCACGCGCGAAGATCGAACCGGAACCCGTGGCCGCGTAACCGGACTCCTCGGAACGGCCGCCCGTCACGTCGTAGGAGAAGATGCGGCCCTTCTCCCGATCCACGTCGTAGCCCGCGAAGAGCGGGACGACGGCCAGGCCCTGCATGGCCATGCCGAGGTTGGAACGGATCATGGTCGACAGACGGTTCGCCTTGCCCTCCAGGGAGAGCTGCGCCCCCTCGACCTTCTCGAAGTGCTCCAGCTCCAGCTGGAACAGCTTGACCATCTCCACGGCCAGACCGGCCGTGCCGGCGATACCCACCGCCGAGTACTCGTCCGCGGGGAACACCTTCTCGATGTCCCGCTGCGCGATCATGTTCCCCATCGTGGCCCGCCGGTCACCGGCGAGCACCACACCGCCGGGGAACGTCACGGCCACGATCGTCGTGCCGTGCGGAGCTTCGATGACGCCCTGGGTCGGCGGCAGCTGCCGCTTGCCGGGCAGCAGCTCCGGCTGGTGGTCCGACAGGAAGTCCATGAAGGACGACGACCCAGGCGTCAGGAAGGCAGCTGGTAGACGCCCGGTGCTACGAGTGTTGGCTTCCACGAGGATCCTTCCAAGTAGGCGGCAGCCCGACGAACAGCGTCGGGATCATCTCCCAACTTGCCGATGGCCGAATTGCAGTTGAAGCACAGTACGCCTCGGACCTTACCCGTCTTGTGGCAGTGATCCACATGAATGGCCGGGGCTTTCAAACAGACCACGCAGAGCCCCATCTGCGAGGCGATCATCTCGTCACGTTCGGCTTCGGTCATGCCGTACTGACGCTTCAGATGGCCTGCACGACCCTCGATTGCCCGGCACGCCTTGCACCGCGCCGAGAGGCCATCCGAGGCTGTTCTGTTGCGATCCCATTGCGAGTGCGGCTTGATCTCCCCACAGCGCTGGCAGTACTTGTGCCCCTCAGGCGCAGCAACTCGCGGTCGTGGCTTTTTGCCGCGCACATCTTGCCGCTGCCGGAAGTACGCCGCGGAGCATTCCCTGCAGTACGCCTGGAGACCGTCACGCATCGCCTTGTTGCTGGCGAAGGCCGCTCGCGGCCTGCACTCCTTACACCGCGAGCAGCGCTTCACATCTTCAGGCTCTCTCAACCCCTACCCCCGACTACCTTCGCTTCGAAGGCGGAATCACTCTCCACCCTTCTGAACGAAGGAGCGCACGAAGTCCTCGGCGTTTTCTTCCAGGACATCATCAATCTCGTCCAGAACCGAGTCGACGTCGTCGCTCAGCTTCTCCTGCCGTTCCTTGAGGTCCTCCGAAGCCTGCGCCTCGGGCGCCTCCTCGACCTCTTCGGTGGAACGGGTGGCCTTCTGCTGGCCGCCGCCGGTGCCCTTGGTCGCCATAACCCTCACCCCGCTCAGTTCGCCCGACATGGTCGGCAGGTCGGCTTTCCTGCCGATCGGTCATGATCAGACCCTACAAGCCCGGTCTGACATTGGCCCCGTTGTTTCCACAACGTCCGGGGACCACCTCGATGATTCCCGCACGGCGGTGTTTCCACCCTGCCCGGCTGATCACGATTGATGCCCGATTCAGTTGCCGGACAGGACCCTGACCAGGTCTTCTGCGGTGCGGCAGCGGTCCAGGAGCTCCTTGACGTGATTTCGCGTTCCGCGAAGGGGTTCGAGGGTTGGAACCCGCTGGAGCGAATCCCGGCCCGGAAGATCGAAGATCACGGAGTCCCAGGAGGCGGCCGCGACGTCGTCGGCGTACTGCTCCAGGCAGCGGCCGCGGAAGTACGCGCGGGTGTCCTCCGGCGGCTTCGTACGGGCCCGCTCGACCTCCGTCTCATCGAGGAGCCGCTTCATCTTGCCGCGGGCCACGAGGCGGTTGTACAGGCCCTTCTCGGCCCGTACGTCGGCGTACTGGAGGTCGACCAGGTGGAGCCGGGCGGCGTCCCAGTCGAGGCCGTCACGGCGCCGGTAGCCCTCCATGAGTTCCCGCTTGGCGACCCAGTCAAGCTCTCCGGAGAGGCTCATGGGGTCGTTCTCCAGGCGGTTCAGGGTGTCCTCCCAGCGGCTGAGGACATCCTTGGTCTGGTCGTCGGCGTCCGCCCCGAACCGCTCCTCCACGTATTTGCGCGACAGCTCGTAGTACTCCATCTGGAGTTGCACGGCGGTCAGCGTGCGTCCGCTGCGGAGCGTGATGAGGCGTTGCAGCGTCGGGTCGTGGGAGACCTGGTGGAGGGTGCGTACGGGCTGGTCGACGGCGAGGTCGACGGCGATGAAGCCGTCCTCGATCATGGAGAGGACGAGGGCGGTGGTGCCCAGCTTCAGGTAGGTGGAGATCTCCGAGAGGTTCGCGTCGCCGATGATCACATGGAGGCGGCGGTACTTCTCGGCGTCCGCATGGGGTTCGTCGCGGGTGTTGATGATGGGGCGCTTGAGGGTGGTCTCCAGGCCGACCTCGACCTCGAAGTAGTCGGCGCGCTGGCTGAGCTGGAAGCCGTGTTCGTGGCCGTCCTGGCCGATGCCGACGCGTCCGGCGCCGGCGAAGACCTGGCGGGAGACGAAGAACGGCGTGAGGTGGCGCACGATGTCAGAGAAGGGGGTCTCCCGCTTCATCAGGTAGTTCTCGTGCGTGCCGTAGGAGGCGCCCTTGTTGTCGGTGTTGTTCTTGTAGAGGTGGATCGGCTGTGCGCCGGGGAGCTGGGCCGCCCGTTCGGCGGCTTCGGCCATGATCCGTTCGCCGGCCTTGTCCCAGAGGACGGCGTCCCGGGGGTTGGTGACCTCGGGGGCGCTGTATTCCGGGTGTGCGTGGTCGACGTAGAGGCGAGCGCCGTTGGTGAGGATGACGTTGGCCAGGCCGATGTCCTCGTCGGTGAGCTGGCTGGAGTCGGCGGCCTCACGGGCGAGGTCGAAGCCTCGCGCGTCCCTCAGCGGGTTCTCCTCCTCGAAGTCCCACCGGGCCCGGCGGGCCCGGTGCATCGCCGCGGCGTAGGCGTTGACGATCTGGGACGAGGTGAGCATGGCATTGGCATTGGGGTGGCCGGGGACGGAGATCCCGTACTCCGTCTCGATGCCCATTACTCGCCGTACGGTCATGCGGCCCTCCTTGCCCGGCGGCGCCCTCGGTCGGGGACGCTGCTCAAGTACCGCTGGCGCTCCGGTGCGTGTGCGGTGCCCGTCCCCGCACTGCGCGACTCGGCGGTACGAACGAGCCTAGAACGGCTTCGCGCTGGTGGGGAGATCATTTGCGTCATTGACTGCTCCAGCCGTGACCCGAAAAACAGTCGGCTGCGGGTACCCAGTGAGGGCACCCGCAGCCGCCCTGCCTTTTACAGGTACTGTCCGGTGTTCGCCACCGTGTCGATGGAGCGTCCGGTGTCGGCACCCTGCTTTCCGGTGATCAGGGTACGGATGTAGACGATCCGTTCGCCCTTCTTTCCGGAGATTCGGGCCCAGTCGTCCGGGTTGGTGGTGTTCGGCAGGTCCTCGTTCTCCTTGAACTCGTCCACGCAGGCCTGGAGGAGGTGGGAGACGCGGAGGCCCTTCTGGTTCTTCTCGAGGAAGTCCTTGATCGCCATCTTCTTGGCACGGCCGACGATGTTCTCGATCATGGCGCCGCTGTTGAAGTCCTTGAAGTAGAGGACTTCCTTGTCACCGTTGGCGTAGGTGACCTCCAGGAAGCGGTTCTCCTCGGACTCGGCGTACATGTGTTCCACAGCCGTCTGGATCATGCTCTGGACGGTGGTGGCCTTGCTGCCGCCGTGCTCGCCGAGGTCGTCGGAGTGCAGCGGGAGGCGCTCGGTGAGGTACTTGCCGAAGATGTCCTTGGCGGCCTCGGCGTCGGGACGCTCGATCTTGATCTTCACGTCGAGTCGGCCGGGGCGCAGGATGGCGGGGTCGATCATGTCCTCGCGGTTGGAGGCGCCGATCACGACCACGTTCTGCAGGCCTTCCACGCCGTCGATCTCGGCGAGCAGCTGGGGGACGATGGTGTTCTCCACGTCCGAGCTGACTCCGGATCCGCGGGTGCGGAAGAGGGATTCCATTTCGTCGAAGAAGACGATGACGGGGGTGCCCTCGCTGGCCTTCTCCCTCGCACGCTGGAAGACGAGGCGGATCTGCCGCTCGGTCTCGCCGACGTACTTGTTGAGGAGCTCGGGGCCCTTGATGTTGAGGAAGAAGCTCTTGCCTGCGGCCTGGCCGGTCACTTCGGCGACCTTCTTGGCCAGTGAGTTGGCCACGGCCTTGGCGATGAGCGTCTTGCCGCATCCGGGGGGCCCGTAGAGGAGGACGCCCTTGGGCGGCCTCAGCTCGTGCTCCTTGAAGAGGTCGGGGTAGAGGTACGGGAGCTCGACCGCGTCGCGGATGGCCTCGATCTGGCCGCCGAGGCCGCCGATCTGTTCGTAGCCGATGTCCGGGACCTCTTCGAGGACGAGTTCCTCGACCTCGCTCTTCGGGACGATCTCGTAGACGTAGCCGGAGCGGGGTTCGAGCAGCAGGGCGTCGCCGGGGCGGATGGTGACGTCCAGCAGCGGCTCGGCGAGCCGTACCACCCGTTCCTCGTCGGTGTGCCCGAGCACCAGGGCGCGCTCGCCGTCCTCGAGGATCTCCTTGAGGGTGACGATGTCCCCGACGCGCTCGTACTCCATGGCTTCGACCACGTTGAGCGCTTCGTTGAGCATGACTTCCTGGCCGCGCCTGAGCTCTTCCAGGTCGACGCTCGGGCTGACGTTCACGCGGAGCTTTCGGCCTCCGGTGAAGATGTCGGCCGTGCCGTCCTCGTTCGCCGTGAGGAAGACACCGAAGCCGGCCGGGGGCTGTGCGAGCCGGTCGACTTCTTCCTTGAGGGCCACGATCTGGTCGCGGGCCTCACGGAGCGTGTTGGCGAGCCGCTCGTTCTGCGCGGACACGCCGGCCAGGTTGGTCTGCAGCTCGACGATCCGCTCTTCGAGAATCCTCGTGTGTCGCGGAGAGTCGGCGAGCTTGCGTCGCAGGACGGCGATCTCCTGCTCAAGGTAGGCAATCTGCCCGGCCGGGTCGTCGGACCCTCGTCCCGGGCGGATGCCGCGGTTCATGTCGTCGTCGTGGGCTGCCACGGTCCTCACCTCCTCCAAGGGGAGCTGGACGCTTCCAGACCCTACCTGGGTGGGTGTCGATTGAAACCCCTAGATCACAAAGACGGTCGGGGTGTGTCCGATCTTCACCCTTGCGCTCTCCCTCACGCCAGGGGAATACCCACGGAACATGATTGGGAAGCCGGTCCGGGTAGGGTCGAAGTGTTCAACACCCGTCAGGGCCTGCATGGTTCCCGACGGTGGCGAGAGGAATGGCAGGAGAGATGACCGTGCGACAGGAGTCCGGGACCGTGGGCGAGGCGCTCGAGGTCTGGATCGACCAGGACCTGTGCACCGGTGACGGTATTTGCGCGCAGTACGCGCCCGAGGTGTTCGAGCTGGACATCGACGGGCTGGCGTATGTGAAGAGCGTGGACGACGAGTTGCTGCAGGCTCCGGGTGCGGCGACGCCGGTTCCGCTGCCGCTTCTGACGGACGTGGTGGACTCGGCGAAGGAGTGTCCGGGTGAGTGCATCCACGTGCGTCGGGTTTCGGACAGGGTCGAGGTGTACGGCCCGGACGCGGAGTGACCGGGCGGCCACTGCGCGCCATGTCGTGTCTGCTTTCTCACACCGGGTTTGCCGGGCGATCACATCCCGTTGGGCGGGGTGTCACACGCTTTGGGTACCTGCGGGTGTCGACCGTACGAACGCGCCGTTCCGCCACTGCCATTCGACGTCGTCGGTGACGTCGGGGCAGCAATTGGGCACCTTGCGCGAGGAGTAGCCGTGCAGGGTCGCGGTGACGGCTCCGTCACGGACGGCGAAGTCGGTGACGGTGTAGCGGTCCTTGGGGTTGACGAGGGTGGCCACGACGCGGGGCCGTGCGGCGTCGGTGGAGCGGGTGAGCACGTAGACGGCGTCGGGCGGGGTGCCCATGGCGGCGTCGCAGTGGACGACGGCCACGGTCTCGGGGCGCCTGTCACCGTCGAGGTCTCCGGAGGCCTGCTCCTTGATGACGATGTCGACGGGGCCGCAGTCCAGGGGCAGGTCGACGTCGGCGGGGTCGGGAGCGGCGACCACGGCGGGGGCGGGCT
>NZ_LIQX01000419.1 GCF_001418475.1 Streptomyces ossamyceticus
GTGGAGGTCAGCCGCAGCGCGTGCACCTCCCCGGTCGCGCTGCGGCTGACCTCCACCCCGTGCGCGGCCAGCTCCCCGGCCGCCCCGTCGTCGCAGCGCGCCACGAAGCTGTTGTAGAAGCCGACGACCTCCTCCCGCCCGAACAGGTCGATCGAGGTCTGCGCCCCCTGGTACGGCACCTCCTTGCGCACGATCTCCAGCCCCAGCTCCGCCGCGATCAGCTCATGCCCGAGACACACCCCGAGCACCCCGTAAGGGTGGTCCCGGAGCACCTCCGCGGTCAGCTCCCGCAGGAACCGCATCTTGGGGTCGTCCGCGTCCCCGGGGTCCCCGGGTCCCGGCCCCAGCACGACGACCCCGGCGTGCCCGAGCACGGTTTCCCGCAGCCCCGGCTCGTCGTACCGCCGTACCGTCACCTCCAGCCCCGACGACCGCAGCAGGTGCGCCAGCATCGCGGTGAAGGTGTCCTCCGCGTCCACCACCAGCGCGTGCCCGGTCAGCTCGGCCGTGCGGTCCTGCATCCGCAGCCAGAACGGCGCCAGCGAGGAGCGCCGTCCGTCCAGCGCCGCCCGCACCCGGGGGTCCTCCGCGAGCCCCGGCCGCACCCGCTCCCGCTCCGGCCGCCCGGGCCGCACCCCGAGCGCCGCCAGCACCCCGGCCGCCTTGGCGTGGGTCTCGGCGACCTCGCCCGCCGGATCGGAGCCCCGGACGAGCGTGGCGCCGACCGGCACCCGCAGCCGGCCGTCGCCCGCGATGTCGGCGGTCCGGATCAGGATCGGCGAGTCCAGGGTCTGCGCGCCGCCCTCGTCCCGGCCCAGCAGCGCGAGGGCCCCCGCGTAGTACCCGCGACCACCCACCTCGTGCCGCTCGATGACCCGGCAGGCGTTCTGCACGGGCGACCCGGTGACGGTCGCCGCGAACATGGTCTCCCGCAGGACGTCCCGCACGTCCAGCGAGGAGCGTCCGCGCAGCTCGTACTCGGTGTGCGCGAGGTGCGCCATCTCCTTCAGCCGGGGCCCGATCACCACCCCGCCCATGTCGCCGACCGTGCACATCATCTTCAGCTCCTCGTCGACGACCATCGAGAGCTCCTCGATCTCCTTGCCGTCGGAGAGGAACTCCAGCAGGTCCTCCGGTGTCGGTCCGCCGACCGGATAGCGGTACGTGCCACTGATCGGGTTCATCACGACGGTCCCGCCGGACATCCGGACGTGCACCTCGGGGCTCGCGCCGACGAGGGTCCTGTCACCGGTGTGCACCACGAACGTCCAGTACGCGCCCCGCTCGCCCTCCAGCAGCCGCCGGAACAGCGCCAGCGCGTCGGCCCGGCCGAAGCCCGGGACATCACCCTCGTACGTCCGCCGGATCACGAAGTTCGCGCCCTCGCCCCGACCGATCTCCTCGCGCAGCACCCGGCCGACGATCTCCGCGTACTCCTCGTCGCCGACGTCGAAACCGCCGCCCTCGACCCGCACGTCGTGCGCGGGCAGCTCGGCCAGCGCCCGCTCCAGCGGAAGTGCGTACGACTCCTCCGGCACGAGCACCGACAGGGGCGTGCCGTCGTCGCGGACGTCGAAGCCGCGTTCGCGGATCTGCCGGAACGGGACGAGGGCCAGCCCCTCGTCGGGGAGGTCGGCGAGCCGCTCGCAGGTGGTGACCGGGCCGATCAGCACCTCCACCGTGTCGTGGTCGAGGCCGGGGGTGCGGCGGCGCAGCAGCGCGAAGGGTCGGGGGTCGTGCAGGAGTCGAGCCAGGTCCATCGGGTTCTCCTCGTGGCTGATCGGAGCGTGATCAGTGCGGTGGTCGAGGAGGGACGACCCGGTGGTGGAAACACGGAAGGCCGCCCCTCGGGCGGCCTTCGCGAAGTCGTGCGTACGCGCAGTCAGTGGGCCGCCGGATGAGCGGTCCACCACCAGTTCTGGTTGCTGTGCGCGAACATGCGCCGCACCCTACCGGAGGCGGTCGGGTGGCGCCACGGGCCGCGCCCGCGGGTCCCGTCCCGATCGAGCGGGGTTCGTCTCACTTGATGAGCAGGGGAATGGACGCCCGACATGACCCCGTAATGTGGACGTCGTGACCGTGAACGCTAAGTCCAGCGCGAGCGCTGGCAACACCTGGCGAGACCTGCCCGCGGCGCAGCAGCCCGAGTACCCCGACACCGAGGCTCTGCGCGCAGTCGTTGCGGAGCTCGAGTCGTATCCGCCGCTCGTCTTCGCGGGCGAGTGCGACCAGCTGCGCGCCCGGATGGCGTCCGTCGCCAAGGGAGAGGCGTTCCTCCTCCAGGGCGGCGACTGCGCCGAGGCCTTCGACGCCGTCTCGGCGGACCACATCCGCAACAAGCTGAAGACGCTGCTCCAGATGGGCGCCGTCCTCACGTACGCGGCCTCCGTGCCCGTCGTGAAGGTCGGCCGCATCGCCGGGCAGTACTCCAAGCCCCGCTCCAAGGGCACCGAGACCCGCGACGGCGTGACCCTGCCGACGTACCGCGGCGACTCGGTCAACGGCTTCGACTTCAACGAGGCCGCCCGCATCCCGGACCCCGAGCGCCTGAAGCGGATGTACCACGCCTCCGCCTCCACGCTGAACCTGGTCCGCGCCTTCACCACCG
This sequence comes from Streptomyces ossamyceticus, assembly GCF_001418475.1. Taxonomy (GTDB): domain Bacteria; phylum Actinomycetota; class Actinomycetes; order Streptomycetales; family Streptomycetaceae; genus Streptomyces; species Streptomyces ossamyceticus. The sequence continues at coordinate 2,609 of NZ_LIQX01000419.1, forward strand.
GCGGTTACGCCGACCTGCGCCAGGTCCACGCCTGGAACCAGGACTTCGTGAAGTCGTCCCCGTCCGGTCAGCGCTACGAGCAGCTCGCCCGCGAGATCGACAACGCGCTGAACTTCATGCACGCCTGCGGGACCGACCCGGAGGAGTTCCGCACCGTCGAGTTCTTCTCCTCGCACGAGGCGCTGCTGCTCGACTACGAGTCGGCGCTGACCCGCGTCGACTCGCGCACGGGGCAGCTGTACGACGTCTCCGCCCACATGGTGTGGATCGGTGAGCGCACCCGGCAGCTGGACCACGCGCACATCGAGTTCGCCTCGAAGATCCGCAACCCGATCGGGATCAAGCTCGGCCCGACGACCACGGCCGAGGACGCGCTGCAGTACATCGAGCGCCTCGACCCGGAGCGCGAGCCCGGCCGTCTCACCTTCATCGTGCGCATGGGCGCGGACAAGGTCCGCGACAAGCTGCCCGAGCTGGTCGAGAAGGTCACCGCGTCCGGCGCGACCGTGGCCTGGGTGACCGACCCGATGCACGGCAACACCTTCGAGGCGGCCTCCGGGCACAAGACCCGCCGCTTCGACGACGTGCTCGACGAGGTCAAGGGCTTCTTCGAGGTCCACAAGGCCCTGGGCACCCACCCGGGCGGCATCCACGTGGAGCTCACCGGTGACGACGTCACCGAGTGCGTGGGCGGCGGCGACGAGATCTTCGTCGACGATCTGCACCAGCGCTACGAGACCGCCTGCGACCCCCGGCTCAACCGCAGCCAGTCCCTCGACCTGGCCTTCCTGGTCGCGGAGCTGTACCGCGACTAGTGCGGGTGTGACCACACAGGGGAGTGGGGCGCGGATCACATACGATCCGCGCCCCACTCCACTTTTGTGCTCCCTGGCCGCCGGGTAAGGTTAGGTTAGCCTCACCGATCATCGTTCGGGGGGGCGCTACGTATCGATCCCGGCGGGAGGTGAACCGCGTGTTCGTCTGCAGTTGCTTCGGTGTCACCGAGCAGCAGGTCAAGAAGCACGCGGCGGACGGTGCCTGCACCCCTCGCCAGATCGCGTCGGCCTGCAAGGCGGGTACGGACTGCGGTTCGTGCGTCCGCCGTATCCAGGCGATCCTGGGCAGGGGCGCGTGCCCACGCCGTGAGTCGGCCGACCAGGGGCAGCCCGCCTTCTCCGAGGTGCGGGAGCTCGAGGAAGCCGCCTAGTCCGTCCGCTACGGCCCCTCGACGCGGGAATCAGCTCTCCGGCTGTTCGATCAGCTGTGCGATGTACAGCGCCTCACCGAGCTTCTCCAGCAACTCCAGCTGCGTGTCCAGGTAGTCGATGTGGTGCTCCTCGTCGGCGAGGATCGACTCGAAGATGTTCGCGGACGTCACATCGCCCTTGGCCCGCATCACCTCGATGCCGCGCTTGAGGCGGTCGATCGCCTCGACCTCGATCTGCCGGTCCGCCTCGAACATCTCCTTCACCGTCTGGCCCACGCGGACGTGGAACAGCCGCTGGTAGTTCGGCAGGCCGTCCAGGAACAGGATCCGGTCGGTGAGGACCTCCGCGTGCTTCATCTCGTCGAACGACTCGTGCCGGGTGTACTTCGCGAGCTTCGTCCAGCCGAAGTTCTCCTGCATCTTCGCGTGCAGGAAGTACTGGTTGATCGCGGTCAGCTCGGCCGTCAGCTGCTCGTTGAGGAATTCGATGACCTCGGGGTCGCCCTGCATCGCAAAGGCTCCTTCCAAGCGGGGAACTGGGAGGTTGCGCCGCGATGATTGCACCGGCATCGAAGATCGTCCAGTAAGTGCAAGCTTAGTAAGTTAGCCCAGCCTTAGTTCGTTTTGTCCGAGTCGGGTGGGGGCTGGTCATGTGCACCACTCGGGGTCTGTCAGGATGGAGTCATGGGTCAGCCGGTGGGACGCGAGTCGGGAGATCGCGCATCTGAGAACGCGGCACAGCCGCAGCTTCCGCCGGGACAGCGACTCCAGCGCGGCTGGCCGGTTACGCACTACGGCCCTGTACCCAAGTTCCGCCCCGAGCGGTGGGACTTCCGGGTCTTCGGCGCCACCGCCGACGGCGAGAAGCGGAGCTGGACCCACGACGAGTTCACCGCGCTGCCGTACGCCTCGGTCGTGGCCGATCTGCACTGCGTGACGAAGTTCAGCATGGTCGGCGCGGAGTGGGGCGGCATCCCCGCCCGGACGATCCTGGAGATCGTGCCGCCGGCCGCCGAGGTCACCCATGTGATGGTGTGGGCCGAGTACGGCTTCAGCTCCAACCTCAGGCTCAGCGACTTCGCCTCGGACCGCACGATCTTCGCCACCCACAAGGACGGCGAACTGCTCACCGCCGAGCACGGCTTCCCCCTGCGGCTCGTCGTGCCGCACCTCTACGCCTGGAAGGGCCCCAAGTGGGTCCGGGGCATCGAGTACATGACCGCCGACCGGCGGGGCTTCTGGGAGGAGCGCGGCTACCACAACATCGGCGACCCGTGGCGCGAGCAGCGCTACTCCTACCAGGAGGGACCGGGGGAGGGGCCCGAGCTCTGACCGGGCCCGGCGCCTCGCCGTCTCAGCCGTCGCGGAGCTTCTTCAGGCGTTCCACGTCCGCCGCGTGGCCCTCCTTGCCGCCGGGGGTCTCGATGACCAGGGGGACGCCCTCGGTGGCGGGGTGGGTCATCAGCGCGCGGAACGGGTCCTCGCCGATGTGCCCGGAGCCGATGTTCTCGTGACGGTCCTTGTGGGCGCCGACGACGTCCTTGGAGTCGTTTGCGTGGATCAGTTTCAGCCGGCCCTCGCCGACGGTGTCCACCAGCAGGTCCAGCGTCCGGTGCATGCCGTCGGGCCCGGTCAGGTCGTGGCCCGCCGCGAAGATGTGGCAGGTGTCCAGGCAGACGCCGAGCTTCGGGTGGGCGTCGAGCGCCTCGAAGTACGGGCCGAAGTCCCAGGTCCGCGAACACAGGGAGGCGCCCTGGCCGGCCGTCGACTCCAGCAGCAGATACGGGTCGTCGTCGTGGGTCAGCTCGTCCAGCAGCGGCAGGAGGTGCGCGCGCACCT
>NZ_LIQX01000042.1 GCF_001418475.1 Streptomyces ossamyceticus
GCGGCGGCACCGAAGTACCGCCGCACAGGCGCACCACACCCCACGACATGCCCCACACCGGGGGCGGCCGGCCCGGCCCCTGCGACTCCGCTGCCGAGGATTCCGGCGTTGGCCGCGTTCGATCCGTTGGCCGCATCGACACCGCCGCCGGCCGCCCCCGGTGTGGGGCATGTCGTGGGGTGTGGTGCGCCTGTGCGGCGGTACTTCGGTGCCGCCGCACAGGCGTTTGACGTGATGCAGGGACGCGGCCGGATCGGCAGGGTGTTTCCATGCCGCCGCACCGGTGTATTGACAGTTCCCCCACCTCTTCCTTCAATCTGACGGATAGTCAGAAACCTCCGGAGGGGGCCGTGGCGTGGTGGTCGAGGATCTGTCCGTGCGACTCAAGGTCTACGAGGGGCGCCCCGCCGTACGCGGTGGCCTCGGCAAGGATCCCGTCAACCCGCCCATGATCCGGCACTGGTGCGAGGCCATGGGCGACACCAACCCCGCGTACACCGGCCCCGACGCGATCGCCCCGCCCACCATGCTCCAGGTGTGGACGATGGGCGGGCTGAGCGGACACGAGACGCGTTCGTCGGCGTACGAGGAACTCCTCGCCCTCCTCGACGGCGCCGGGTACACCTCCGTCGTCGCAACCGACTGCGAGCAGGAGTACCTGCGGGCGCTGCGCCCCGGCGACGAGATCAGCTTCGACTCGGTCATCGAGTCGGTGTCGGACCGGAAGACCACCAAGCTCGGCACCGGCTACTTCGTCACCACCCGCATGGACGTCCGCGTCGGCGACGAACTCGTCGGCACCCATCGCTTCCGGATCCTCAAATACGCGCCGCGCGCCGCGCCCCCGGCCCCGCCCCCGGAACCGGCTCCGCGCCGCCCCCGCCCCGTCGTCAACCGCGACAACGCCGGCTTCTGGGAGGGCGTCGCACGGCACCGCCTCCTCATCCAGCGCTGCACCGGATGCGGCACGCTGCGTTTCCCCTGGCTGCCGGGGTGCAACGCGTGCGGCTCGCCCGAGTGGGACACCGTCGAGGCGAGCGGCGAGGGCACCGTCCACTCATACGTCGTCATGCACCACCCGCCCTTCCCGGCCTTCGATCCCCCCTACGCCGTCGGCCTGATCGAACTCGCCGAGGGCGTACGGATGATCAGCAACGTCATCGGCGTGCCGTACGACAAGGTGCAGATCGGCATGCCCGTACGGCTCGCCTTCGTGCGGTACGACGAGGAGTTGGAGTTGCCCGTGTTCCGTGCGGAGGAAGGGGTGCGGGCATGAGGGCCGGCGACGGGCTTCCTCCGCTGCGGATCCCGATCACGCGGACCCTCGTGGTCGCCGGAGCCATCGCCTCGCGCGACTACCAGGACGTGCACCACGATCCGGAGCTGGCGCGGCGGCGCGGATCGCCCGACGTCTTCATGAACATCCTGACGACGAACGGGCTGGTCGGACGGTACGTCACCGACTGCTTCGGCCCGCGTGCCGTCCTGCGCAGGGTCGCGATCCGGCTCGGCGCGCCCAACTACCCCGGCGACACGATGGTGTTGTCCGGCTCGGTCGAGGCGGTCGACGGGGACACGGCCACCGTGAAGGTCGTGGGGGACAACGGCATCGGCCGTCATGTCACGGGGACCGTCACCGTCACGGTCCCGGCGGAGGGTGTCGTATGAGCGTGCGGGCGAAGGACCGGCTCGGCGGGCGGGCCGCCGTCGTCGGGATCGGGGCGACCGACTTCTCCAAGGACTCGGGGCGCAGCGAGCTGCGGCTGGCCGTGGAGGCGGTGCGGGCCGCGCTGGACGACGCGGGGCTGGCGCCCGCGGACGTGGACGGGCTGGTGACGTTCACGATGGACACGAGCCCGGAGATCACGGTCGCGCAGGCCGCCGGCATCGGGGAGCTGTCCTTCTTCTCCCGCGTCCACTACGGCGGCGGGGCGGCGTGCGCGACGGTGCAGCAGGCGGCGCTCGCCGTGGCGACGGGCATCGCGGAGGTCGTGGTCTGCTACCGCGCGTTCAACGAGCGGTCGGGGCGGCGGTTCGGGGCCGGGGTGCGTCACCGCGAGCCGTCGGCGGAGGGGACGGCACTCGGCTGGACCCTGCCGTTCGGGCTGCTCACCCCCGCGTCCTGGGTGGCGATGGCGGCGCAGCGGTACCTCCACACGTACGGGCTGACCCCGGAGGCGTTCGGGCACGTGGCGGTGGTGGACCGCAAGTACGCGGCGACGAACCCGGCGGCGTACTTCCACGGGCGCCCCATCACGCTCGCCGAGCATGCCGCCTCCCGGTGGATCGTCGAGCCGCTGCGGCTGCTGGACTGCTGCCAGGAGACGGACGGCGGCCAGGCCCTCGTCGTGACATCGGTGGAGCGGGCGCGGGACCTGCCGAAGCCGCCCGCGGTGATCGTCGCCGCCGCCCAGGGAGCCGGCCGGGCCCAGGAGCAGATGACGAGCTTCTACGGCACCGATCTGACGGGGCTGCCCGAGATGGGCGTCGTCGCGCGCCAGCTGTGGCGGACCTCCGGGCTCGGGCCGGGCGACATCGACGTGGGCATCCTCTACGACCACTTCACGCCGTTCGTGCTGATGCAACTGGAGGAGTTCGGGTTCTGCGCGGCCGGGGAGGCGGCCGGCTTCGTCGCGGAGGAACGGATCCCGCTGAACACGCACGGCGGCCAGCTCGGCGAGGCGTATCTGCACGGTATGAACGGCATCGCGGAGGCGGTACGGCAGCTTCGCGGCACCGCGGTCAACCAGATCGCCGACACGGAACACGTCCTGGTCACCGCGGGCACCGGAGTACCGACCTCGGGCCTGGTGCTGGGCACGGACGGGTGAGGGCGGCGGCCTCGTACCCGTACACCTCGTGCGGGCGCTCCCGTACCTCTGCGGGGCGCGCCCCGGATGCCTCGACCAGGCGGGCCCGTACGGTCCGGGCAGGCGTTCCTCAGGGATACACCCTCAGTGGATGGGGGCCGTTCATCCACCTCCAGTAGGTGGGGTCTGCCCCACTCCTACAACCTGAGGGGGATTCGTCTTAGGGACCTGCGGCCGATCCGCCGGGGCGGGCCCGCTCCTAGCGTGGAGCCATGACCACACTCGTCTGCACCAGCGCTTCGAACGCCGCTGCACCGGCGACGCGGACCCTGTCGAACCCGTCGCTGGTGACCCTGTCGTACCCGTCGTTCTCGGCGTACGTGAAGGCCCGCCAGCCGCTGCTGCTGCGGACCGCCCGGTCACTGACGGCGAACCCGAGCGACGCCGAGGATCTGCTGCAGACCGCGCTGGCCAAGACGTACGTCGCCTGGGAACGGATCGAGGACCACCGGGCACTCGACGGGTACGTGCGGCGGGCGCTGCTGAACACGCGGACGTCCCAGTGGCGCAAGCGCAAGGTGGACGAGTTCGCGTGCGACGAACTGCCCGAGCCGGACGGTGTCCACTCGTCGGACCCGGCCGAACAGCAGGCGCTGCACGACGCGATGTGGCGAGCGATCATGAAGCTGCCGGCCCGCCAGCGGGCGATGGTGGTCCTCAGGTACTACGAGGATCTCAGCGAGGTGCAGACGGCCGAGGTCCTCGGCGTCTCGGTGGGCACGGTGAAGTCGGCGGTGTCGCGGGCGCTCGGCAAACTGCGTGAGGACCCGGAACTGGAACCCGTCCGCTAGCCCGATCGTTGGCCTGACATGCGGCTGCGATCAAGCCCCTCGGGTAACGCTCTCTGATCGATCATCCCGGCACCTAGTGACATACCGCGCGGTATGTGAGCAGAATCAGCGCAACCGTTACCACCGCGTAGGCAGAGCCGCCCCGGGAGGACGCCGTGCTGAGCACCATGCAGGACGTACCGCTGTTGATCTCCAGGATCCTGACCCACGGGCAGGTCATCCACGGGACGTCGCAGGTGATCACATGGACCGGCGAGGGGGAACCCGACCGCCGCTCCTACGCCGAGATCGGCGCCCGGACCGCCCAGCTGGCCCATGCCCTGCGTGAGGACCTCGGGGTCGAGGGCGACGAGCGGGTCGCGACCCTCATGTGGAACAGTGTGCCCAAAACATGCGGGGCCTAATGGGGCTCTGAACTGGGGCGATACGCGGTAGGGGCAACAAGCGACCCCGGCACCTGTGGTCATGGTGCCGGGGTCGCTTGTGTTGCGGACCTCGCCGCCCCCGCAGGGGAACAGGGGCGGAGCGGCCGTCAGGGGGTGCGCAGTTCGATCTTGATTGCGAGGGCGCCGAGCGCTTCCTTTTCGGGCGGGTAGATGTTCCGGATGTTGGCGAGCTGTTCGTCGCGGGTCGCCGTCGGGTTGACGTTGGCCGGTCCCTCGCCGTCGAGCAGGGCCTCGAAATCCGGGTACTCCGTGACCTGCTGGACCGACACGTCGCATGTCTCGTCGGTGCCCTTGATCCGGAACCGGATCACATCGCCCGCGGCGAGGTCGGCAAGGTGCGGGTACTTCACCCGTACCTCAGTCGTCTTCTTACCCGCGGCGACCAGGTCGAAATAGCGCCGGTAGAGGTTCAGCTCGCGGACGCGAGCGGCGGTGTCCGTCATGGGGCGGGAACGCTCCTAGCTGCTGGTGCGGTCATCATCCGGGCGAGTTCGCCGGCGGAGTACGAGCGGAAGAAATGGCGAGGGTCGGACAGGACGACCTCGGTCATGTTGAGCAGTCGGTCGACGTACTCGGACACCAACCCTGGCCACTCCCGAGTGTCGAGCATCCAAGGCGCCGCGCCCTCGGGCAAGGGCGCGCGCCCTTCCCGAATGAGGGACTTGGACAGCTTGGCGCCGGTGTCGCTGACGATCTGCGGGCAGAACAGCCGGGCGGGCAGCTGTCCTTGGGTGAGGCCGACGGCCTGTAACGCGCCGTCGACCAGCTGCGAACCGAACACCCAGTCGCCGCCCTTCACCATCACGTACAGGGTGCCGCGCGTGCTGGTGACGGCCAGTTCCTTGACCATGTTCCGGTACAGGGTGGCGAGGTCGAGGTATCCCTCGCCGTCCGGGCCGATGACGACCTCGTACTCGCCGTGGTGCAGGCAGACGGCCGAGATCGTCGCGCGGTCGGCTTCGGTGTGCTGTACGTGCGTGCGCTGGGCGTACTTCTCGGCCCACCCGCAGCCGGGACGGGGGCAGGGCACGCGGAGGTGTGCGACGCCCGAGGACGGCGCGAGCCACCATCGGGCGGCGTCCATGCGCGGCAGCACGCGCAGCCACGTACGGCGGAAGTGCTCGCCGGCCTGCTGCTGGCTGTATGTCTCGACGGAGTACGGGACGTGCAGCCGCTCGGACAGAGCGTTGAACAGGGGGCGGTACAGCGTGTCGACCTGGTCGGCGATGCCCTGCTCGCCGAGGGCGTGCGCGTACGCCCGTTGATAGCGGTGGCCGGTCTCGTGGTCACTGACGATGGCGTACGGCGCGTTGTCGAGGGCGCCGAACTGGACCTCGGCGGGTACGCCGAACTTGTCCCGGAGCCGGGCAGCTGTGGCGAACGTGAGGGACTGCACCAGTGAGGTACCGATGTGCGGGGCCCCGTTGATCTGCGTACCGACGGCGAACACGATCCGTTCGGGCGCGGCGTCGAGGACTCGGGGCGTGAGCACGTCCACGGCGTGGCTGAGTGCGTTCGCGAGGACCGTGTTCGGTGATACGGGGTACATGGTCACCCTGTCTTCCCCTTGGTAGATGGGCAGGACTGCGCGGGTGGTGCGGGGGTGTGCTGTGGCGCGGTGAGGCCGAGCGGCGGCGTCCGGTCGCCTGTGTGCGCCGTGACGCCGGGTACGCTCGGCCTCAGCGGGTCGGCCCGGGGTCCAATCCACCTCGGGGCGGCCCGTCCTCGTGTCGGTCAGAGGCGCCGACGGGCGTACGTGGTCCCCCACATGACTTGACCGGCGGCGAGGCTGGCGCGTAAGTGCGCGTCGTGCTCGTCCCCGCCGGCGCCGAGTGCGAGGGGGGCAGTCACCAGGCAAATACGAACCATTGCGCCGTGTGTGACCAGGGCTAACCAGTCCTGTGACGGCGGAGGGATCGTCATCACGTACTGGTCGTGACCGTAGTCGAGTGCGACGCGCCCCATGCGAATCACGATTTGCGGGCCGATGACGGGGGGCTCTTGGTCGCCGGGGCCGAGGTGGAGCGCGGTTGCGAGGCGCCGCATACCGTGCTCGACGGTTTCGGTCGTCTCGTTCGATCGGCGCGGTCCAGGGTGCGTGATGAGCAGCTGGACGAGGTCACCGTCGGGGGTGCGCCGGATGCCGGTCGCGGCGGCCACCGTGGAGACGAATCCGGGGCCGGGGGGAACGTCGAGGCTTGATGCGGTCACGGGTGCGTCACCTCCGCCCATACGACTTTGCCGAACGGCGCGTCGTCGACTCCCCATTTCGAGCACAGGGCGTCAAGGATGATCAGGCCGCGCCCACGGTCGCGTTCCTGCGACTCGGGGCGAGGTCGGGGGTGGCGTCTCACAGGGTCTTGTACCTCCACTCGGGTTCGGGCGTGGTCGGCGTCGAGCGTGACGCGGATCGAGTCGTCGGGTTCCGTGCCGTACCGGAACGCGTTGGTGACCAGTTCGGTTGTCACCAGGGCGACCTTTTCGACGTGGTCCTCGGATGCATCGGGCACGTGGTACGGGACGAACTCGCGTACGAACTCGCGTGCTGCACCGGCCGATTGGGGCTCGCTCGCCAGTAACAGGACCGGCGGCGGTCCGCCGGGTGGGGCGCAACTGACGGGAGCGGTGTCCCGTCGTCGTTCGATCATGCGTCTCCCCTTACGGGTGGACTGATCCGGTCCGGTTAGCGGATCGGATGGTTCCTCGGACTAGGCAACACGCGTGACGAAAGCCGGGGTACCGTCGTGGGGGGTGTCGAAGGGTGTCGCTTTCGCTACCCCACGTCGCGGGAGGGCCGGAGGATGAAGACGCCGAATGACAAGCTCGCGCAGTTGCTCGAACGGTCGAGGATGAGCCGGGGCGAGTTAGCCCGACGCGTGAAATCCAAGGCACTTCAGTGGAATCAACCGCACATCTCGCCGGACGCGACGCGCGTTCGGTGCTGGCTCGAAGGTGAGACGCCGCGGGATCCCGTTCCCGACATCCTCGCCGGTGTCTTCTCCGACCACTTCGGTTTCCGGGTCACGACGTACGATCTCGGGCTCGGTGACGGCGGATCGGCCGATGCCGCACTCGTGTACAACCCCTCGTACGTGGCTACGGTGGAAGTGGTCGCAGACTTGGGGAGAGCTGACGTGGACCGACGGAAGTTCCTTGCAGCCGCGCCGTTCGCGGCCGTGGCTGGTGTAGGTCCCTCGCGGGACTGGCTGTTGAACACGCTTGACCAGGAACCGGAACCGGGCCCACGGGTACGCCTTGAGGACGTATCCGCCGTGAAGAACATGTTCACGACCTTCCAGCGCATGGACATCTTCCAGGGCGGAGGGTCGGGCCGGCTGGTCTTGGCCGAATACATGACTCAGCACGTCTACCCGCTGCTACGACGTGCCCACAGCGAGGATGTTCGGCACGCGTTGTGCGAGGCTGCGGCCGAACAGACGTACCTACTCGGCTGGATGGCCTACGACAACGGCGAACACAGCATCGCTCAGCGGTACTTGATCCAGTCGCTACGCCTCGCCCAAGAGTCGCGGAACCCGGCGCTAGGCGCGCACGTGCTCGCGGGCATGGCTGATCAGGCGACGCTACTCGGCGACCCTGCCGAGGGCCGTCGCCTCGCGCAGGCGGGACGGCAAGGGTTGTCGAGGGCAACCTCGGCGGCCTGCTTGGCGGACCTGTGGTGTCTGGAAGCGCGGGCGCTCGCCCTGCTCGGCGACAGGTCGTCGGCGGCTCACGCGGTCGTGCAGTCCGAGCGGGCGTACGAGCGGGTGAACCTCGACGAAGAACCGGACTGGGCGGCGTTCATCGACCCGGCGTACCTGCATGGCGAGCACGCGAACACCTTCCGTGACCTGGGCGACGCGGACGCGGCCGAGGAACACGCGCGCCGTTCTATCGCGCACGCGGCCATGCAGAAGCGGGCCCGGCGCGGTGCCATGTCACAGGCCGCGCTCGCGGTCTCGCACCTGCAACGGCGCGACCTTGATTCGGCGTACGCCGCTGGAGTGCGCACGCTGAAGCTGACGCGACAGGTCAAGTCGTCGCGAGCGGTCGAGGCGGTACAGGACCTACAGAAGCGCATGCAGCCCTTCGGGCGTAGTCGGCTCGTCGCCGACTTCAACGCGCAGGCTCGCGAGCTGGTCGCCGCGTAGTCGCAAACGACGAAGCGCCCCCGTACGGCCGTGAGTGGCCGTACGGGGGCGCTTCTGTGTCACCTGGTGGTGTCCACGTAGCGGGACTCAACTCTGATCTACGGGGCTGGTCTCCTGCCTCGACTTCACTGCCTTGACCACCGCTCGCGCCGCTTGCTCCGGGTCTTCGTGTTCCCACACGCGGATGACGAGCCAACCCGCGTTGCGCAGTGCTTCATTGGTCTCTGCGTCACGTGCTCGATTCCCGGCGATCTTCTCTTGCCAGAACACCGCGCCCTTCTTCGCGGGCCGGTGATGTTCAGGACAGCCATGCCAGTAACAACCATCGACGAAGACGGCGACGCGGGCCTTGGTGAACACCACGTCGGCTGTCCGGCGCAGGCCGGGGAGCGGTCTGGCTCCCACGCGGTATCGCAGTCCCTGTCTGTGGAGCGCGGACCGCAACAGCTTCTCGGGCTTCGTATCCCGTCCCTTGTTGGCGGACATGACCGCTCGGGACGCGGCGGAGGACGCCCATGATTCCGGGGGAACGGCCTCGGTGGTCACGAGACCGGCCGCGTGAGCCATCTCCCACGCCTGTGCCAGGTTCGCGGCGCGGGTCTCGGCGTCTACCTCGCCGACGTACCGTTCCTGTGTCTCGCCCTCTTGCGACCACCGTAGGTAGGCGCGGATGCGGCGGGTGCTGCGGTACAGGCGCAGGGCGATGGACGCGCGCGCGTATCGGCCCTCGCCGAGGTCGACCGCGCGTGCGAGGCGGCTGCCGGCAGCTCGGTCCTGCTCAGCCGCTCGGGCCTCCCTGCTTCCACCCGCTCTCGGCTTCCACGCCCGATCGGGAGGCATCCGATCCTTCCAACGCCTCTGCCGATCGCTCGCGGCTTCGGTCACTTCCGCTTCTCCGGGTCCTCCAGAGCCCCAACCGACTTGAGAGCGTTGGCGACGGCGGTTGAGAAGGCCGCTCCAAGCTTGACGGGCACGGCGTTGCCCAACTGCCGCATCTTCTCGCCCCGTGGTCCGTCGAGAATCCAACGGTCAGGGAATGTCATGACTCGCGCGGTCTCCCGCACGGTCATGTACCGGTATCCGTCGCCGCCCCCGAAGTTGGCGAAGTCGACGTTGTCCAGCTGCATGACGGATTCACCACCCGGCACGCCGTGTACACCCGCCTTCACGGTCTTCGCGGGCCGGTCAAGGAGGTTCGGGGTGTGCCCGGTGTACACGCGGGCGCCAGGCCATCCGATGTGATCGGGGATGCCGCCCACTTCGAGCTTTTTCTCGACGGCTTCCTCAGTAACGTACGGAAGCGGCTTGCCCTCGTTTTCGTCGATTCCCGCGATGGCGTCGCGCAGTGTGCGCCAAGGCTCCAGCTTCAGCTTCTCCTTGACCTTCTTGTTCTCATAGTCGAGTTCCGGAAGGTTGGCGATGACGCGCTTGCGAACCTCGGCGGGAACCTTCTTATGCCGCTCCGTCCAGTAGGGTCCGCCCTCGCGCATGGAGTGGATTAGCGACTCCTCGGAGTGCGTCTCCTTGGGCATGAACTCACCCCAGTCGATGCCGAGGTCGGCGCGGAACGCGACGATGATCACTCGGTTCCGAATCTGCGGAACCCCGTAGTCAGCCGCGTTGACCTCCATCTCCTTGACCATGTATCGCTCCGACAGGTCAACCGAGTCGTTGGCGATCAGCTTCTCAAGGATTTCGTTGTGGTCTTCCCACGTCGCGTCTTTGTCTCGCTGCACGAACGGTAGACGCATCTCGTTCAAGATGTAGTTGAAGTAAGGCCGGAAAGATGGCCGAAGCAGGCCGCGCACGTTCTCGCAGATGACTGCCTTCGGCCTCATCTCTCGAATGGCGCGGAACATCTGCGGGAACATGTTCCGCTCGTCTTCCATGCCCTTGTGCACGCCTCCCAGGCTGAATGGCTGGCATGGCGGCCCGCCGGCGAGGACGTCGACCTCGTCCGTGACGACATCGGTGAAGTCGATGTCACGCACGTCGCCCGGGATGAGCGGCCAACGCTTCGTCGGTTCGCTGGGGTCCGGCGGGTTGCTCCTCAAGGTCTCGCACGCCCGCTTGGCGTACTCATTCACCAGGAGCGGGCGGAAGCCCGCAGCGTGCACAGCCATCGCGAGCCCCCCGCCGCCGGCGAACAGCTCGACACAGGTCCCCACCTCTTGGCGTTCTTCTCGCAGCTCAGGCATGAGAGAAGCGTACCGCGGAGTTTGTGATCATGGTGACGCATCCCGCAACTTGCCTCGCGTGTCCCCCAGTTGCACCAGGTAGGGTGCCCGTGATCAGGAGTTTCGTAGGGGACGGGGTGCTCACATGGCCGACCAGTTCAGCGATCAGTTCCGCCTCAGTATCACCAAAGCGCTCGGTGATCAGCTGGCGGACGCGTTGGACAATCTCACTCCGGCTCCGCTGACTCAGGAAAACCTTGACGCGCTGGACGAACGCGCCACGATTGAAAAACTTCAGAGCAGGTCTGGGGTCTACCAGCTGCACCGAGGGCCCGATCATGACTTGGTCTACGTAGGTAAGGCCGATAAGCCGCTTTCATCCCGTCTGGGAAATCACCTGCGTAAGATTTCCGGTCGGCGAGGGATCTCGATAGACGAGATGACCTTCAAGTGTCTGTACGTGGCCGAAGACTTTTCGGCGGTCGCTCCTGAAAAGCTCCTCATCAAGAAGTACAAGAAGTCTGGCCACATTCCTTGGAATGCGAACGGGTTCGGCAACAAGGACCCCGGTCAACAACGGGACACTACCGTACTCAAGGCCAATCACTTCGACATGCTGTTCCCGATCGACCTTGACTGTGCGGTCGAGGGACTCACTCCGGGTGAGCGGTCGTTGCATGATCTGCTTCAGCAGATAAAGCAGGGCCTAAAGTACAACTTCCGTTACAAAGAGTCGGCGCAGTTCAAGAACATCGCCGTATCGGTCCCTGAATACGAGATGACGGCTGACGGCGTCTTCGAGCTCGTCGCGCGAGCACTTCCCCAGTCGTGGCAGATCAGCGCCCTCATGGGGTACGTGATCATGTACGACAACCGTGGCAGGGACTATCCGAGCGCGTGGCGCTACTACCGGGGCGACGAGGTAATCGATGCTCAGCCGGCCTCAAAGGCGGCTGACGCCAACGAGGACTCCGAGGAAGACGAGGACGAAGAGGCGTAGCCGCATCGGTGGAAACGACGAAGGCGCCCCTGTCCCGGCCTCAAGCCGGGACAGGGGCGCCTTCGTAGCGTCAAGTGCGCTCTGTCTATCGGAGTTGAGCGAGCGCGGCGAGGACTAGGCCGGTGAGGCCGACCATGGCGCCAATACTCGGAAGAGGCCACCGGCGGTTGTCGAGTTCGTCGACGCGGGATTCGAGTTCGTCGAGGCGTCCGTCGGTCTGGTCACCACGCTGGACGAGTAGGGCGAGGGCGCCGTCGACTCGGGCGAAGCCTTCGGCCATGGTGCCGCGTAGCTTCTCCAGTTCAACGGCGACGGACTCGGGCGGGGGCGGTTGGTTCACGCGCTACCGCCCTGGTCGTCGTCGACCAGGCCGAGGCCGACACGGCCGAGCAGCTGCTCGACGGCGGGCAGGGCCATGACGCGCGCGAGGCCACCGGCGACGGCGAGGGCGCCGGCGACCCACGGCAGGGACTCGGGTATGCCGGACGCGGTCACGATGGCGGGGAGGGCGACGGCGAACATGACGACGCCCTGAATGACGGTGCGGACGGTGCGCTTGCTGGCGGGGCTCATGGGGGAACTCCTCGTTTCTGTGTGTGCGGATACAGGGGCCCGCCCCGGCGGCGCGGTGCCGGGTTGGGGTGGCGTCTACTTGCCGTAGGCGAGGCGGAACAGGGCGGCCCAACCCTTCGGGCCGATGGCCGGGTCGCGGGTGACCCCGGCGGCGCGGTACTGCGTGTGCGCGTTGTGGAACTTGACGACCGCGGCCTGAGTCTGGGGGCCGTAGTTGTCCGCCTCGGTCACGCTCTTGGGCATGTAGCCGGCGGCCTTGAGCGCGCGCTGTAGCGTCTTCGCCGACGGCTTGGCCTTGTTCGGGGCGAGGCCGGTCGGGAACTTCGGCGGCGTGTAGGTGTTGGGCTTGTCGTCGCTCGGTGCGGTGTCGCCCGCGAGCGTCTTCGCCCGGCGGACGATCTCGGCGAGCTGGGCGACGACGCGCGAGCCGGGGCACGACGTGTGCCCGCCCCACGCGCTACCGCCCATCGCGTGGTAGCCGAGGCCGCGCCCGCTGGGGCCGTCGGCGATCTGAAGCGGCACGCCGTAGGTCTTGTGGGCCCACGCCAGTACCTCGGCGTTGCGGTCGAGCTGGTCGTCGGTGAGGGCGTCGCCGCCGCGGCCCTCGTTCTCGACGGACAGCCACGTACGGTTTCCGTCGGCCTGGGCCCACGCGCGGTCGGAGGTGTCGACCCACTGACACAGGGCGCCCGCGCGGCTGGTGCCGAAGTGACTCGACGCCTGGGCCTTGCTGTTGCGGAACCACGAATCGGTTCCCGCGTACGTGCCATCCATGATGTGAACGACGACGCCGCGTACGGACTGCTGTCCGCCCTTGGTGTGGTTGATGGTGATCGGGCGCCAGACGGCGCCGGGCATGCGTGCCACGGTGCTACTCCAGACATGAGGAAACGCCCGGCGCGGTGCGCTCGGGCGTGCGGTGGGAAGAGTGGTCGGCGCGGTCTACGCGAGGCCGACCCAAAAGCGATTGGCGCCGTTCTCCATGCTCGACAGGGTGATCGAGGCGGGGGCCGCGGCGACGCCGGTCGAGTAGACGCCGAACCGGCGGACCAGGGTGTAACCGAACTGGTTCGGCGGGGCGCCGGCTCCGGACTCGGCGGCGAGCAACATCGGCCCGTCGCCGGTCGTGGTGTTGTAGACCATGCGCCAGACCACGTAATAGATGCCGGCTGCTGCGGCGTACGCGGCCGTGAGCGGGCTCGATATCGTGCCGCCCCCGGCGTCGTGCTCCTCGGGCGGCTCGTACGTGGCCGTCGACATGTCGCCGGTCGCGGCGACCCTGGTCCCGCTGCTGTTGAACAGGGCGGCCCACGATCCGGTTTGCAGGCCGCCCGCGTAGCCGGTCGCGAACCACACGACGCGGTTGATCGTGGCGGCGGCGCGGAGGATGACGGCCGTTACCCGCATCGGGCCCGACCCCGGGTAGAGGCCGGTCGACACGGCGAGGGCGGGGTCGAACGCCCACGCAGCGAGGCCGTGGTCGGTGGGCGACCACTCGCCGGCGAATGCTGCGGCGTCTACGTACGACTTGCGCGCGAGGTGGTTCGCGGTGGTCGGTGCCGCGCTGCTCGACGGTACGGCACTGAACGTCTTCGAGCCGCTGATCGTCTGCGTGGTGCTGAGGGTGACGGCCGTTCCGGCGGCCTCGGCTCCGACGTCGGCGGCGGCGAGGACTACGTCGCCGGTCTTGGTGTTGACGGACGTTACCGACGCGGTGCCGCCCCCCGCGCCGAGAGTGAACACGGTTCCGTCAGCCTGCCGCACCTTCAACGTGCCGCCCTCGGCCCACAGAACGGCGCCGGCGGGGTTGGACGTGGGCGGCGTTCCGGCGTTGGCAAAGGCGAGGATGCCGCCCGCTCCTCCGCCGAAGGTTGCCGCAGTCGTGCCGATCCGCGCGTCGGTGAACGTGGCGGTGGCGTTGGTGATCAGTTCGGCGTTCTTGTTCACCGCGGTGTACTTCGACTGTGCGGCGTCCGAGGCTTTGAACACGTCGGCCTGCGTGCCTGCGTAGACGACGTGCAACGAGCCGTCCATGCGGCTGTATCCGCCGTTGTTGGCCACGGCGCCGACGTCGGCGGCGGCGAGGACGACGTCGGCGGCGCTCTTGCCGTTGACGGACTGCACGACGCCGGGCGTGCCCGCTGGTCCCTGGGTGCCCTGTGTTCCCTGCGGGCCGGCCGTTCCCTGCGGGCCGGTCGCTCCTGTGTCGCCCTTGACGCCCCGGGGGCCGACCAGCGAGGCGAGCCACTGGGCGACGGTCCCGACGAATCCGGCCTCGACGGCGACCTCGTACGCGCTGTCGCCGCGTACGGCGACGTAGTTCGGGGTCGAGGGGTTGGTCGGCGCGATGTCGGCGAGGTCGACCTCGGGTGCCTCGGCGGGCAAGAGGACTTGATAGACGCGGTTCATCGAGACGCCCGCGAGCTGTTCGGCGACGGTGTACGACCAGCTGCTCGGGTTCATGCCGGGGGCGTCGGTGGCCGGTACCTCGACGGCGAACGCGCCTGTGGAGTCGAGCGGCGCGGTGACCGGCCCGCCGAGGATCACGTCGTACGCGCCGAAAGTGATCAGGCTCGGCGCGCGGAACACGACCTGACCCGTAAGCGGCTCCCCGGCGGGCGACAGGAAACGGCCGGTCACGCGCACGGTGGGGATGCCCTCGGGCAGCATCGTCACACCTCCTCGGCGGCGAAAGCTGCCGCGGGTGCGGCGGTCGACGCGTTCGCCTCGGCCGTGACCGGCACGTCGGGCGCCTCGTCCTCGGTGAAGGTGTTCCGGGTGTACGCGGAGTACAGCCGGGTCTCGCAGTTCTGGCCCGACGACTTGTTCCGGTGCTGGACGCGCAACGTGAAGTAGGACAGGAATTGCAGGCCGTCGAGGGGGTGCTCGATAGTGCGGCTCGTCCATGAGTTGGCGGCACAGTCCCACTCGTCGAGGGTCGTCTCGGTGCCGTCGTGGCTGAGCAGTACGCGGGCCTGTCCTCCCCCGGTGTTCGCGTACGTCTGCATGTTCAGGTGCAGCACGGCGTTATGTGCGGGCGTGGTGCCAAGCCACGCCGAGTCGTAGGCCGTGCCGTCGTACGACTGCCGTTCGGTGGGGTGGAGTTGGACCGGTATCCACGGGCGGCCGAGGAATTCGTCGCTGTAGTAGTCATCCATCACGATGACGTTCCGGTTCCGGTCCCACACGCGGACCATCTGTGTCGGGGCGTCGTCGTCCGGGTAGCTGTTGGCGCCGATGGTGAGGGCGAGGGCGCCCGTGTCGCGGCGCAGGGTGGTGAAGTAGTCGCCGACGGACGGTGACTGTCCGGTCTCGAACACGGCCGTGCCGTCGGGGTCGCGGACGAACAGGCGCCCGCCCTCGCCGATCACCACGTCGCCGTTCAACACCTGGTTGAGGGCGGGGCGCATCTGCGCCCGGCCGCGCAGTTGCCGTACCTCGCGTTCGAGGGCGGCGATCCGGTCGAGCACGTCTTGCGGGACGTACGGCACGGTCAGGGAACCTCCAGGTACAGGCGGGCCGTCTCGGGGCGGCCTCGCTCGGGCGGGGTGATGGACAGGCCGACGACGCGGTACCGGGCGTCGAGGGTGTCGGGGTGCCACAGGTCGCGGATGCGGAAGCGGACGGTTGCGCCGAGCAGGGCGGGCGTGATGTTCCCGCCGAGCACGACCTCGACCTCGGGTATCTGCACCGGGTTGCGAGCGGCGTTCCAGTCGGCGCGGGCGTGCGCGTCGAGGGTCGGCTGTACCTCAACCGTGGTGTAGTCGCTGGAGCCGTCGAGGCGCGGCCAGCCGGCGGCGATATCGGCGTCGTCGACCAGCACGGGCGAGGTGAGCGGGTAGGACTCGGCGGCCTGGTTGGCGTTGATGGACGCGCCGCGGGACTGCCACGCGTTCGCCTTGACCGTGGCGTCGACCGGCCACGTGTAGGACAGGACCGGGCCGGGGTGGTCGAGCACGATCTCGGCCGCCCCCGCGCGGATGACCGGGTGTCCGAGTTGCAGCTGTTTCACGCGGCGGCCGTCGGCGTCGCGGAACGACGCGATGCGCCACTCGAACCCGTTCTCGACGGCGGCGAGGTCGTCGAGCAGGTCGCCGATGGTGGGGAGGTCGTAGCGCAGATATGTACGGTCGCGCGGGACGCCGGACACGGCGGTGTCGTACGTGACGCCGATGTTCCCGCCGGGGGTGTTCTGCGCGTAGTCGACCAGACCGCGGGCTATGTCGAACTGGTCGACCTGCTCGGCGGTCTGCGTGTCGTACAGCAGCCGGCGGTACAGGTAGCTTTCCCACCCGCCGGCCTGAATCTGCGCGCCGAGGAATCCGCGGGCATCCGAGGCGAGGGCGAGCGTCCACAGGATTCCGCCCCACCAGATGTCGCGCCCCCGCTCGACCCACACGGCCGTTCGGCCGGGCACGATCGCCCGGCGGGCCCGCTCGGCAACGGCGCGGTTGGGGATCGGCACGGTGCCGGTCAGCCGGCCCGTCTTGCCGATGTAGTCGTCGAGGGCGACGCCCTGTACGGGCAGTGCGTCGAGCAGCTGGTCGGAGCGCAGATCGCAGAACAGCAGCCGGTACGGCGGCGCGATCACTGCACGAACTCCACGGTCAGTTGTCCGTCTTGCACGAACACGTCCGTGCCGCCGTTGCTGCTGATGTTCCACCCGGGAATGAGCGTCACCTGTCCGCCGGGCGTAAGGCCGTTGCGGTAGACGCGCCGCGAGGCGATCACGCGGCCTGCCTGGGACGACAGGCCGTTCAACGCGCCGTGTGCCTCGGTGTACGCGCCGGTCGCCCGCCACGTCATCCACGCTGTTGAGGCCGCGGTCGAGCGGTTGCTCACCTGTCCGCCAATCGTGACGAACACGGCCCCGGACGGCGGCACGGTGAAGGTGATACGCGGCCACGCGGCGGCGGTGAAGTCGACGAACGCGCCGCTCTGGTTGACGGGCGCGGCCGTGACCTGTCGCGTGCTTATGGGTCGGGTCGGGGTCGGCGGGTACGCCTTCCACGCTCCGGCGGCGGCGTCCCACCGTTCCAACCCGGTGCCGTTGTCGCGGTACTGGCCGTCGTACGCGCCGTTGAAGGCGAGGCCGTACCCGCGCGGGATGATCCCGCCGTAGGCCGAGGTGAAGTGGCGCCGGTCGGCGAGGGCCGACGTCCAGTCGATACCGCCCACGCCCGCCGAGGCTCCGGCGGGCACGGTCACGTCCCACAGGCGCAGACAGGCCGAGGGCAGGGTCGGCGCGGTGGGGGTCGCCGACCCCGTGCCGCGGACGATTTCGACGGCGGCGAGGTTCTGCCCGCCTTGGTCGAACAGCTGGTCGTACACGTGCAACACGACGGAGTCGATTCGGGCGAACTGCGCCTCGCCGTCGGTGAAGGTGAGGGTTACGGGGGCGTCGACCGACACCGGATAGGCGCCCTGGGCGTCGGTGCCCTGTACCTGGGCGCGGCCGACGCCGATCTGTAGGGACATCGCCCCGGCGCCGGTCGCGGCGAACGGGTTCCCGCCGGCGATCACGCCGTCGCGGGTGCGCATCTCGGACTCGGGCGCATAGGTGCCGACCGGCGTAAGGCGGGTGTCCTCGCGGGTCTGCCCGTTGGTCAGCAGCCATGCCGAACGCACGGTCACGGTGGGGTTCTCCTTACCAGTAGGCCGAGCGGTAGCGCACGGTCGCCGACGCCGTCGGGTCGTTGCTGCCGGGCGCGGCGCGGAAGATCAGGTTCGTGATGCCGGGGGCGAGCGTGAACGTCTGCTCGGGCACGCTGCGCGAGGTCGCGGTGTAGATCCGCGAGGCGGTGCCGTTGAGGGTGACCGTCCCGGCGAGGGTGTCGACGGCGAGCACGTCGCCGGCGGCGAGCGGCATGTCGTACTCGACCGCGTCGCCCGTGGCGAGGCTGGTCAACGACGGGCGGGTCACCGGCCCCCGGAACTCCACGATGGGGTGCGCCTCGGCGTCGCCGACGTTCATCGCCGACAGGGCGCCGGTACTGCCCGGGTCGCCGAACGGGAGCGGCCACGACAGCGGCCACGACAGACCAGGCTCGGACATGGGCAGGGTCGCCGAGGCGGCCCGTTCGGTCAGTTCGTACCGGCGCGGGTCGGTGGCGACGAACTCAAGGGCGCCCCCGGTGATCGTGCCGAGGCGGTACCCGAGGGTCGCGGGGATCGCCCGCCGGGTCGCGCGGGCGTACGCGAGCAGGGGCCCGCGGTCGTCGAGCCACGCGACGAGCGGGCGTTCGTCCTCGACCGGCACCGTGCCCGCGTTGAGGGCGCCGACGACCGCGCCGACCGTCGCCCGCGGTGCCCGGATGATCAACCCGTCGAGGCCGATCGTCCGGGCCTGTGCGAGTAGCCGGCCGGGCAGTGCGCCGTGTGCGTCCGCGCGCGCCACGGTGCCGGAGTCGAGGGCGGGAAGGTCTTCCCACCCGGTGATGCCGCGCCACCGGTACGGCGTGCCAGCGCCGAGCAGCAGGCCGCCGTACTGCACCTGTCCGGGGCGGGTGATCAGGTCGCCGGGGGCCATCCGTCACCCCCTCGCCTTGGCCAGCCACGCGAGCGCGCGGGCGTTGTCGTCGGGGGTGCCGTTCTCGGCGGCGTGCCAGTGCTCGACGTGGACCAGGGCGCGGCCGGTCGAGGCGGCGGCGAACGGGTTCCCGTACGCGCCCGCGCCCGCGAGGGCGGGCGAGAGGGACGGGGCGGCGGGCGCGCTCACCAGGTTGCGCATGGTGCGATCGAGGGCCCCGGCGCCGCCCTCAATGCCCTTGATCAGACCGGCGGGAATCCAGCGGCCCACGTCGCGCGCCATGACCTTGGACGGACTCGCGATGCCCAACGCCTTTGCGATGGGGCCCGGTACGAGATCCTTCGCCCAGCCGGTCAGGGTCGACCGCAGCCAAGAGCCCATGGACTTGACGCCGTTCCACAGGCCGCGGACAACGTCTTTGCCCTTGTCGACCAGCAGCGAGCCGAGGTTCCCGATCGCCGAGGAAAGTCGGCCGGGCAGTCCGCGCACCCACGCGATAGCCTCGCCCGCCTTGGAGACGATCGAGTCTTTGAAGCTGGACAGGGCGGAGCGTGCGCGGGCGGCGAGCTGTCCGCCGAGCGGGGCGAGGGCGTTGTACGCGCGGCCGGGCAGTCCCTTGATCCAGTCGACGGCCGCCGTGATGCCCTTGCCGACCCACTCGGCGAGTTTGGCCGCAGCCTCGCCGATCAGCCTCGCGGCGTTCGTTACGGCCTGCTTGGCCAGCTGCCACGCCTGCCCGAAGTCCCCTTGCAGCAGCGCGACTATGGCGCCGATGACGGGTACGACCACCTGCTCGATCACGGCGGCGAGGCCGTTCGCGAGGATGCCCGCGAGGTCGCCGACAAGGCCGATCAGCGGTTCGATGACCGGCATCAAGGCCGTGAGGACGCCGATCAGCAGCTCGCCGATGGCGGGCAGCAACGGCGCCAGGGCGACAAGGATTTGCCCGAACGACTCGCCGACCGTGGCGAGGGCCGGCGACAGGGCGACGATCAGCCGCGCCAGTATCGGCAGGATCGTTTCGGCTAGATCGCCGAGAACAGCCGCGAAAGGGGCGACCAGCCCCGGCAGCTGCGCGATGATCGGCCGCAGCCCGCCCGCGAGGGCGTCGACCAGCAGCTCGACGACCGGCGCGGCCTGGGCGATGACGTCGCCGATCGCCGTCAGCAGGGGCGTGACGGCGGGCAGCAGCGAGGCGACCAGCTCGCCGATGACGGGCAGGATCGGCGACAGGGCGTCGATCAGGACGCCGAACGCGTCCGCTGCGGCGGCGAGGACCGGGCCGAGCGCGTCGACGATCGGCTGTAGGCCGTCGCCCAGTGCCTTGACCAGCCGCGCGAGCGGCGGGCCGAGGGAGGCGAGGGCGGGGCCGAGGGCGTCCGCGAGGGACGACACCAGGGGGCCGAGGGCGCCCGCGAGCGCGGACAGGACCGGCCCGCCGGCCTCGGCAAGGGAGCCGATCAGGCCGCCGAGGGCGGGCAGGATCTCGCCGACCGCGCCGAGCAGGCCGCCGAGTCCTTCAGCCGCGCCGCCCGCGCCCGTGGCGACGCCCTCGAAGAACCCTCCGAGGCCGTCGCCGACCGCGCCGAGGCCGGTCGACAGTGCGTCGATGACCGGCCCGGCGGCCTCGACGGCGGCGACCAGGCCGGGCATTGCGCCCTTGGCCAGGGCGCCGATGCCGTCGACCAGCGGCTCGACCAGCGGGGCGACGCCCTCGAACAGGGCGCCGATCTGCGGGGCGAGGTCGTCGAAGATGCCGCCCAGCTGGTCAGCCGCGTTGACGAACGGCTCGACCAGCGGGGCGGCGAGTTCCTGCATTCGCCCCTTGACGTGCTCCGACAGGTCGGAAAACGCGCCCTTGACCTGCTCGTTCTCGGCGAGGACTTTCGCGCCGAGGCCGATTACGGCCAGGGGCACGGCGGCGAGCGCGCCGGCGGCGACGACCGCGCCGCCGGCGAGCAGCTTCGTACTGGTCGCCGCCGCGCCGAGCAGGGGCCCGATACCGGCCAGGCCGCGCCCGGCGTCCTCGGCGCCCCCGCCGATTCCCTCGCCGAGGGCGCCGCCCATCTCTGCGCCGGCCGCGACGAACCGGCCGCGTAGATCCCTGAGCCGGCCGTCGGCGTCCCGCTGAAGACCGGCGAGAGCGGCCTCGGTTCGGTCGACTCCGCGCTGTGCCCCGGAGTCGTCGAGGTCGATATAGCCGGTGAGTTCACCGATGGTGAGGGACAAGGGGCACCCCCCACCGGGCTGTTCAGTTGTTATTCAGTTGTCGCGCTGATCACCGCCCCGTGAGCCGGGCGATTTCCTCGGGGTCCGTCACCACGCGGGGCGTATTCCGCCACGTGTGCGCGAACCGTGATTCGGCGGGAAGTCCGGCCAACAGCACCAGGAACCGGCGCGTGGAAAGCGTCGCCAACTCGGCGGCACCGAGGCCGTATTCGCGAGCGAGGTCGGACTCGACCACACCCCAGTTGTTCAGGACCGCTTGCCAGAATTCCGCGACTTCCCCTTGCCCTTGGGCCGGGGCTTGGCCGGGGTCTTCCGTGCCGGTGCTTTTCCCTTGGCGGCCTCGCGCTCGTCGTACAGCTGCGCGGCGCGTTCCATGGAAATGGTGCCCGGGTCGGCGACGTTGGCCGTCGACCACAGAAGGACGATGCCGAGGCGCCGGTCGTCCATGCCCGCCTCGGTCCAGTGGTCGACCGCGTCGGGGCCGAACAGGGAGCCGAGCAGGCGACGGATGTCGTCGGGGCGTGCGGAGTGCTGCACACGGTGCAGTTGCAGCGTGAACAGCGCGGGCAGGGTGGGCGGGAGGACGT
This sequence comes from Streptomyces ossamyceticus, assembly GCF_001418475.1. Classification (GTDB taxonomy): domain Bacteria; phylum Actinomycetota; class Actinomycetes; order Streptomycetales; family Streptomycetaceae; genus Streptomyces; species Streptomyces ossamyceticus. Next base: position 21,354 of record NZ_LIQX01000042.1, read on the forward strand.
ATGTCCTCCCGTACAGGCGCAGCGGTACGCCCCGCTTGGCGGGCTCGGCCTGCTCGGCGAAAAACGCGTCGAAGTCGGCGACCTCGGGGGCGCCGTCCTGGTCGAGGGCGGGCTCGGTCATGTGGTCACCACCGGGGCGGTAGTCGGGGCGCCGCACCGGGTGAAGGTGCAGCCCCAAGAGGTCTTGGCGTTCGTCTCGCCGCCGCGCTCGCCGGGGGTCACCGTGCATTCCCACACGGTCCATTCGGCCTGTGAGGTGTGGCGGTAGCGCATCGTTCCGCGCGATGCCTCGCCGAACCGGTACGCCCACACCTTGTCGACGTAGTCCTGTCCGGGGTCGCGGGCGCCGGATGTCGCGCTGTACTGGCCCGATAGTTCGATCGTCGCTCCGCGCTGCATGACGTCCTGTTCGTAATAGCCGTCGGAGTCGAAATCGGTCGTGTCGGCGGTCTCCTCGTTTTCGCCCGGATTCTCGTTCCAGCTGGTGAGGTTACCTATTCGCGTGAAGGTGTTCGCGGTGTCGGTCTCGACCTCGAATTCCCAGCCGCGGGCGTCTATGGGCCGTCCCAATCTTTCCTCCTGAGCAAAGAAAAAGGCCGGAGCGACAAAGTCGGCTCCGGCCTGATCTGAAGAGATATAGGTACTGCGCTGTGACTACTTTTCACCCTGTCGTGCGAACAGGATCTCCAGTACGCGGAACGCGCGGACCCGCATTGTCGCGTCCGGGTGTGCAATAGCCACGATGATTACCGCGCCAATGATCGCGCCCGTGAATGCAGTAAGGGGCGCAACGGCCGCCGTGAATTCGTTCATGCGGCGAACCTAGCGCAAGGAAAGGGGGCGGATCGAGGGACTGGAACGGCCCTCGCGCGGGGGCGCGCACGCGCGCGAATAATGTAAGAGAATTAATTCTGATTCGATCTGATCTCGATTGATTTCAGATTCTCAATACATTCAAAATTAGTTTACATCTTACATGCGCGCGCGTGCGCGCGAGGAAAATTGACCGCAAGATTCACTCGTTCAGGTTGTCTTTCCCTGTTCCTCCTCTAAGGCGACCTGAACTGTGCTATGTGCGGTGCTATTCGGTGCGGTGGTCGGTGGGGGCCGATACATTGAGGTCGAAGTTCACGACGTGTTCGTGCCGACCGGAGGAGTCGGGGCCCATCGGGGCCGGGGTGCCGCGCGCGGCGGCGAGCACAAGCCATGTCCCGTCGGCGAGGGCGACGCCCGCGAGGCCGTGAAGCGCGCTGTAGATCGCCCGGCAACGGCGGCGGGAGACACGCGGGTCGGGCCCGCCGCGTACGCGCACCTGTAGGCGCGGGGTGTCGTAGGCGTTGCGGGTGTCGGGCGCCTCGCCGTCGTACAGCCACAGGGCGACCGCGGCATCGGGGGCGGGCGGCATGATCTCGACGAACAGATCGCCACTCGTGCCGGTCGGGTCGTAGGTGACCAGCCCGCGCGCGGCGAGCAGCTGGGCGACGCCGTCGAGCGGGTCGAGGTCAGCCACGGAGCGACCTCCGCAGCTGCGCCGCGATGATCTCGGCGACCGTGTCGGCCTGCTCGGTGAGCGGGCGTTCGAGGTACTTCGCCGAACGACCGGCGTCGTGCCGGTAGTTCAGTTCCTCGTGCTGCCTGATCGCGTACGGGGTGTCGTAGGACACGGCGGCCGTGAGCGACGACTCGTCGACCGTGGCGACCCCCGAGCGTTCGAGGGTGGCCTCTTCGATCGGGACAACCTTCCGTGACTCGGCGAGCACTTGCTCGGCGGCCATGCGCAGACCCCGTACGGCTCCGGCGCGGGTGCCGCGCATGGCGGCGGCGCCGTTCCATCTCAGTCGGGCCCGTTGGGTCACTCGGCGCTCACCTCCGTGCACTGCGGCACCGGGAGCCCCGGCGCGGTGTGGTGGGCGACGCTGATCGCCTTGGTGGTGCGGCCGTCGGGGAGGGTGATCCGCGACTCTGCCGGGCAGTTGAGGCCGGGGGCGGCGATGATCTGGGCGGTGGACGTGACCTCGCGTCCCTCGCGGTCGCGCACGGTGCGGATCTTCTCGGCGACCAGGGCGCGGACGTCGGAGACCGGCGGGCCGTACTGCGGGCCGTACGCGCTGTCGCCGAGGTACGGCTCGACGGTGATCCGGTGCACGAGCAGCCACTCGGGGACGTTCACCAGATCACCCCCGGCAGCAGTCCGGCGCGGGTGAGGGCGCGGTGCGCGCGGGGAGCGAGGTCGACGTCGCCCGCGGCGGCGGGCGGGTCCTTGCGCCCGGACAGGGACACGGGGCCGATGCTGACCGCGTCCCACTTCCCGGCCGCGCCCGTGCCGTCGTCGCCGGTCGCGGCCCAATACTCGATCTGCGCTCGTACGGCCTCGGCGAGCGCGGTCACGACGGCCGGATCGGTCGGCATGCCCGCGCTGTCGGTGCGGTAGACGGCCGTCAACAGGGCATCGTCGATGTCCTCGGACGCCCGCGCGAGCAGCCGGTCGGCGTCCGCCGGCGGCTGGCCGGTCCACACCTGTTCAGGGGTGGCGTAGACACGGCCCACGGATCACCCCTTGGAACGGGAACGGCCCGCGGGCTTGGTCGCCTGCGGGCCGTCGGGGCTGGTCGTACCGGAATCGCCCGGCGGGCCGTCGTCGGCCTGCTCGTCGTCGAGCGGGGTCACGTCGTAGCCGTGGCGCCGGAAGTAGGCGACGGCGCCCTCGCTGTCGGTGGTGGCCTCGCCGCTGACGAACCACACACCGGCCACGCATCCGTTGAACTCCCGTACGGGAGTGGTCACCTGGAACACGGGTCACCTCACCTTGATGTTGCGGAAGACGGATGCGGCCTTGGTAGCCTTGAGGACGACGCCGATCGGGCCCATTTCCACTTCACCCTTCTTGACGGCACCGGCCGCGGTGAAGTCGGGGAGCCACGTGTTCACCAGCTGCCCGCCGACGGTGGCCACGCCGTGGAATCCGTCGAGGCCGATCCGTACCGCGTACAGGTCGGTGAGGCCGGTCGCGGCGGTGCCGCCCACGGTGCGGTTCTCAATCGGGATGATCGGCGCGGAACTGCCCGCCTTCTCCCCGGGGTCGACGAACGTGATCCCGCCGTAGCTCTCCCGCACGATCGGACGGCCGTTGTTGCCGATCAGGCCGTCGACCGGGTCGCGGGTGTACTGGCCGGCTCGGCGGGCGAGGGCCCGCACGCGGGCAAGCGCGGTGCTGTTGCCGATCACCAGGGATGGGGCGCCGTCGAGCAGTGACAGCCACTCGTCGAGGATGTCGAGGGCCTTCTGTTCGGCGCGCGGGTCGGTGTCGAAATCGGTCCAGTCGGTCACCGCTCCGAGGCGGAACTCGGTGCTCGACCCGGACAGGGCCTTGTCGAGGCCGTCGAACGAGTCCTCGTTCGTCGCCTGGTCGCCGTTGATCACGGCATCCTGAAACGTGGTCCGGGCGGCCTTGATCTTCTGCGTCATGTTCAGCGTGACCGCGTTCGAGGCGGCCGGACCGATACGGGCGATCACGCGGTCGACCTCGAACGACCCACCCAGTACGGCGAGATCGACGCTGTACCGCTGCGTCTTGACCTCGCTCGGGGTGTACTCGGTGTTCAGCTTTCGGAACGCGGCCGTGGGCTGGGTGACCAGCCGGCGGTACGTGTAGGTGAGAGTGTCGCCGTCGCCGGCGGGGTTCACCACGTCGTTGAAGACGAGCGAGTCGAGCAGGACGGATTCCTTGCGGAACTCGTCGATGACCTGCACGTCAACGTCATCCGTGGCGTTGTTCTTGGCCTCGTCGAGGGTCACGGGCATGGGGGCTGCTCCTGTCTGCGGTTAGCTGCTGAAACGGGCGGCGATGGCGTCCGCGAGGGTGGCCGGGCGCTTGTCGCCGGTCGGCGGCCCGTTGAACTCGGCGCCCCCGCGGGCCGGTCCCTGCGCCGTGGCGACGCCGAGGCGGGGGTTCGCCGTCACGGCGGCGGTGATGGCGGTGGTC